>JAYVYQ010000070.1:0-25504 GCA_043784125.1 Afipia sp. | reverse complement strand
GATTGCGATGAATGCTGAAGCTGCTGCGATGGCGACAGCAGACGTAAGAAACAAATTTCGCATGGAAAACTCCTTGAATGAGAACACCTCTCATTAGCGTCGGATTGAGGCGAAAGGTTCAGTTGAGAGAATTATAATAGTTCTTGTTTTGTTCTCATTGGATGTTATGTTGGCTCCATGAGCAGAGCATCCAATGCCCTCAAGCACCCGCCGGTCACGGCGCCCTCCGAACCGGCGGGTGCGCCCCTTCCATTCGAACAAATCGAGGCCGCGATCGGCCGACAGCGCCGCCGGGGTCGTGGCGCGCAATCGAACGTCAGCGGACGGTTCGAGGCTGAAGCACGGGTCGCCTTCGACGACGGATGGCAAAGTCTCGAGGAACTTCCGCCCTTCAAGACCAGCGTAGCTGTCGATACCGCGCGCAAGGTCATTACCCGCAACGATTCCCCGGACATCGGCTTTGACCGGTCGATCAATCCCTATCGCGGCTGCGAGCACGGATGTGTCTATTGTTTCGCGCGCCCGACCCACGCTTTTCTTGGTCTGTCGCCGGGGCTCGATTTCGAGACCAAATTGTTCGCCAAGCCCGACGCACCGCAATTGCTTGAGAAGGAGTTGGCGGCGGCGGGCTATGAGCCGCGCATGATCGCCATCGGCACCAACACCGATCCGTACCAGCCGATTGAGCGTGAGCGCAAAATCATGCGCGGTATTCTCGAAGTGCTCGAGAAAACTTCGCACCCTGTCGGCATCGTCACAAAATCGGCGTTGGTAACTCGTGACATCGATATTCTCGCGCGAATGGCGAAGCGAAATCTCGCGAAGGTTGCCATTTCCGTGACGACGCTGGACGCGAAGCTTGCGCGCACCATGGAGCCGCGCGCCTCGACGCCTCCAAAGCGGCTAGAAGCACTCAGGCAACTGGCCGACGCAGGAATTCCGACGACAGTGATGGTCGCGCCGGTGATTCCCGCACTCAATGATTCCGAAATGGAGCGCATTCTCGATGCGGCGGCGCATGCCGGCGTTAAGGAAGCGAGTTACGTTCTGCTTCGTTTGCCGCTCGAAGTCCGCGATCTGTTCCGCGAATGGCTGATGGCGAATTATCCGGACCGATACCGCCATGTATTCACGCTGATCCGCGACATGCGCGATGGCCGTGACTACGACTCGCAATGGGGAACCCGCATGAAGGGCACCGGGCCGATGGCCTGGATGATCGGACGGCGTTTCGAGATTGCGTGCAAAAAACTCGGTCTCAACAAGCGGCGCTCGAAGCTGACGACAGAACATTTTGCGCGCCCGCCGCGTTCCAACGAGCAGTTCAATCTTTTCTAGAATCGATTGAATTGCGGGCACGAAAAGATTTTCGAGCTTGCCGCGAACCTTGAGTGATCGCAGCATCCCCGCATGAGTCGGGACAAGTCTGCAAAAAAAGCCAAATCCAAAAACACCGGCCGCATCCTTGCGGTCGCGCCCACATTCCGGCGCGAACGTGCTCTGATGAAGCTTGGGATCTGGCCGGTCGCAGGATGCGATGAGGCCGGTCGCGGTCCCCTCGCAGGGCCGGTGGTCGCCGCAGCGGTCGTTCTCGACCCGAAACGAATCCCCAAGGGTATCGACGACTCGAAGCGGTTGACGCGGAGCCGGCGCGAGGAACTGTTCGAGGAAATCTGCGCCACAGCGCTCGTCTCGGTCGCGGTCGCGCCCCCATCGCGGATCGACCGCGACAACATCTTGCGCGCCTCGCTTTGGGCGCTGGCGCGAGCAGTCAACGCGCTGCCTGAAATTCCCAAACACGTGTTCGTCGATGGGCGCGACCGGATCGATGTTTCGGGCGAATGTGCCGCCGTTATCGGAGGCGACGGAATCGTGCTATCGATTGCGGCGGCATCCATCGTCGCCAAGGTCTCGCGCGATCGTCTGATGTGTGCACTTGCACGCGATTGTCCCGGCTATGGATTTGAGCGGCATATGGGCTACGGCGTGCCGGCGCATCTTGAAGCGCTCGGACGGCTTGGCCCCACGATCCATCACCGCAGATTCTTTGCGCCGGTCGCCGCCGCCCGCCTGAAGCACGAGGCAATTGAATTTGAGCGTGTGCCGGCCGAGTTTCGGATTGCTTCGGACGCCGGACAAATCCCGGGGCCGATCTGAGCGCTGCTCGGTTGCCTGATCGCCTGATGCGCTCTATCAAACGGGTTCAGGCAATTCCCGCAAGACCGGTTTCAAGCGTTCCATGCGATTCACATCCCTGATCGTCGAACTGGTGCGTGCGCGGCCACGGCTGATCTTCTGGATCGTGGTGCTGCTTCAGGCGGCACTCTGGTTCGTCCTGCCGGTTCTGTTGTACGATAGCCCTCCGGGCGACGTGGCGACCGTGCTCGCTTTCGGGCGTGAGTATCAGGTCGGCAGCCACCTCGGACCCCCGCTTGCATTCTGGGCCGCAGATATCGCGTTCCGCCTGGCGGGCAATCATCTGTTCGGAATCTATCTGCTGGCGCAGATTTGTTTCGTGGTGACATTCTGGGCCCTGTTTGCACTCAGCCGCGCAATCGTCGGCGGCCAGCAGGCGATTCTCACCGTCCTCCTGACAGCCACTATTCTGGCATTTGCCTTTCCCAGTGCCGAATTCGGACCCGCCATCCTGGCGCGTCCGATATGGGCGCTGATCCTGCTGCATGCATGGCAAGTGATGGGACAGGGACGGCGCAGCGCGTGGTTCGCGCTGTCGATTGAAATCGGTCTTCTGCTGCTGACGACGACCGCGGCCATTCCCTTGCTTGCGATGCTGATCGTCTTTGCGCTGGCGACTCAACGCGGCCGCCGCGCGATTTTGTCGGCCGATGCGCTGTTTGCGATCCTCGTCGTCGCTGTTCTAGTGTTGCCCTATGCGATCTGGTTGCTGCGAACCGATACTGTTTTGACCGATCCGCTTCCGTCCTTTGCGCAACTCACCGACCGGTTGGAAGATTGGGGCGTTCTTTTGGGCGCGATGCTGTTCGCCATGGCAGGAATAGCGGTGCTGCTGATCGTCAATTCACGCCGGCTTAATCGCCGGCCCGAAGAGGCGCCGGTGATTTATCGTCCTCCGGTCGATCCGCTGGCGCGCCAGTTTGTTTACTCTTTCGCGTTGGCGCCACCGGTCGTTCTCAGTCTGATTGCCGCCGTTTACGGACAGGGCCGCGTCGTCGGCGGCGATGGAATAGCGCTGATGCTGGTGGGGCTGGCTGTCATCATTGCCGCAGGCGATCTCATCTACTTGCGCCGTCAGCAGGTGTTGCGGACGGTTTGGCTTGTCATCATGGCGTTGCCGGCGGTGTTCATTTTCGGTCTGACATTTATCCAGCCGTGGACGAGTGTAACGGAAATGACGACGGCCTTGCCTGCCGGCGCCATCGGAAAATTCTTCGAGGAAAATTACGTGCGGCGCGTCGGACGTCCGCTCCACTCAGTTGCCGGCGACCCGCAATTGTCGACGCTGATCGGCTTTGCCTCCTCGCGGCCTCATGTGCTGTTCGACGCGGCGCTGGAGCAAACCCCGTGGCTTACGCCTGCGAAGTTCAAAGAGACGGGAGGCGTCGTCGTCTGGCGCGCGGCCGATACCGCCGGAACACCGCCACCGGATATTCTCAAGAGTTTCCCCGGGCTCGTCCCCGAAGTGCCGCGCTCGTTCGACCGGATGATAAAGGGCCGTCAGTCGGTGCTGCGCGTCGGCTGGGCGATCGTTCGGCCGGAAATCGCGCCGCAACTAGCGAAGTAAATTTTCGTCAATCGGCGCTGGCTTGCACGAGTGCTTTTTTGATCGCGCGGAAGTCCTGCCATGTCAGCCGTTTGTAGATGGGCTGACGAAGCAGATAGGCCGGATGGAATGTCGCCATCGCTCGGATTTTTCGCGAGCCGATGTCGTAGCCATGCCATTTGCCGCGCGTTTTCATGATGCCGTCTTTCAGCTCAAGTACGGCTTGCGATGACGGCTTTCCCAGACAAACCAAAATGTCGGGATCGACGAGTTCGATTTGCCGTTTGATGAAGGGCAGGCAGATCTGAGTCTCCTGCGGCGACGGATCGCGATTTCCTGGCGGTCGCCACGGAATGATATTGGCGATGTAGACGCTGGTGCGATCGAGGCCGATGGCGGCGAGGATGAGATCGAGCAGCTTGCCGGAAGCGCCGACGAAAGGAACCCCTTCGAGGTCCTCTTCCCGGCCGGGCGCTTCGCCGACGAACATGATCTTCGCTTTCGGATTGCCGTCGGCAAATACCAATCGCGTCGCCGTCGATTTCAGCGCGCAGCCGTCGAATTTTTCGAGCAGGGTGCGAAGCTCGTCGAGCGACTTTGCCTGAGGTGCCAGTTCGCGTGCCGTTGCGATGGCGACATCGGGTGCAGGCACCGGTTCAGCGACTGCTCGTGCGGGAGCCGGGTTCGCATTGCGGAACAATGCAGGCTTGGGCGCCGGTTTTTCTTCAGCCGTCTGTTCCTCGGAAAGCCGATTGAGCGGCTCGTCGGACAACGCACAATCCACGCCCGCTTCAAGATAGAAGGCAAGCAGGTCGCGCGCTGAAATGTCCGGTGTGGCTGGCATACGTCATACTACGACGGATCGCGGCGCGGCGAAACGGCTACGCGTCCGGTTACTAAGGCAATTCACCGGCGATTCCCATCTGCAAACCGGACGCAGTCGCGGGGTTGTCCTTGCGGCCAAAATCGGAAAGAACGATGATTAGAAGCATTCTGACAAGATACTCCGAGATGGCAGCATGAGCACCGAACCACTTGCCCCACGTGAATCGATGGAGTTCGACGTTGTGATCGTCGGCGCAGGGCCGTCAGGCCTGAGCGCTGCGATCCGCCTTAAACAGATCAATCCGGAATTGTCTGTCGTCGTTGTCGAAAAAGGCTCCGAGGTCGGCGCGCATATTCTTTCCGGCGCTGTGATCGATCCTGTGTCGCTCGACAAACTGGTTCCGGATTGGCGCGATGACACTGACTGCCCGCTCAAAACAAAAGTCACCGACGATCGCTTTTACTGGATGACGGGTTCGACTGCGATCCGGTTGCCGAACATCATGATGCCGCCGCTGATGAACAATCATCATTGTTACATCGGTTCGCTCGGCGATGTTTGCCGTTGGCTCGGCCCGCGCGCCGAAGCGCTCGGTGTTGAAATCTATCCCGGCTTTGCGGCGGTCGAAGTCCTTTATGGCGACAAGGGTGAAGTGCGCGGGATCGCGACCGGCGACATGGGCGTGGCGCGCGACGGCTCACACAAGGACTCCTACACCCGCGGCATGGAATTGCTCGGCAAGTACACGCTGTTCGCCGAAGGCGCGCGGGGCAGTCTCACCAAACAATTGATTGCCAAATTCGCGCTCGACAAAAACAGCGAGCCATCGAAGTTCGGCATCGGCCTCAAGGAAGTCTGGCAGATCGATCCCAAGAAACACAAAAAAGGTTTGATCCAGCATTCGTTCGGCTGGCCGCTGAACAATTCCACCGGCGGCGGATCGTTTCTCTATCACTACAACGAAAATCTCGTCGCGGTCGGCTTTGTGGTCCACCTCAATTACAACGATCCGTATTTGTCGTCGTTTGACGAATTTCAGCGCTTCAAGACGCATCCGGCGATCAGCCAGTTGTTCGATGGCGCAAAGCGAATTTCATACGGCGCGCGTGCGATCACCGAAGGCGGTTATCAATCGGTGCCGCGTCTCACATTCGCAGGTGGCGCGCTGATTGGATGCGCGGCGGGTTTCGTCAACGTTCCGCGCATCAAGGGTGTTCACAACGCGATGGGCACCGGCATGATGGCCGCCGAGCATGTTGCGGCGGCGCTCGCAGCCGGACGCATCGGCGATGAACTGGTGGAATATGAAAATGCTTGGCGCGGTTCTGCTGTCGGCAAGGACCTCTATAAAGTCCGCAACGTAAAACCGCTGTGGTCGAAATTCGGAACTATTATTGGAGTCGCGCTCGGCGGCCTCGATATGTGGACCAACACGCTGTTCGGAATTTCATTGTTCGGAACTCAGTCGCACGCCAAGCCCGACCGCAAGACGCTCGACCCTGCGAAGATCCACACGCCGAATCCGGCGTCGAAGCCGGACGGCAAATTGACCTTCGACAAACTCTCCTCGGTATTTTTATCGAATACCAATCACGAAGAAGACCAGCCGGTGCATCTCAAGGTGGCCGACATGAATTTGCAGAAGACGTCCGAGCACGACGTCTTTGCCGGCCCGTCAAATCGCTATTGCCCTGCTGGCGTCTATGAGTGGATCGAAGAGCCGTCGGGGCCCCGTTTCCAGATCAACGCCCAAAATTGCGTTCACTGCAAAACCTGCGACGTGAAAGACCCCAACGGCAATATCACCTGGGTTCCTCCTGAGGGCGGCGGCGGGCCTAATTATCAATCTATGTGAGCACGTTTGCGCGAGGATCGTGCGCTGCCACGATCCCGCCATACTGCCCAAGGACGGACAAGGACGGCTATCGGTGAGGCTTGGGCCTCGAATCCTTGCGGACGAGACGTAAACGGGCCATTGTTCTTAAGCGCGGGCCCGATTGGCCGCTCATAATTTCAAATCATGGAGTCGGCGAGCGTGATGTTTTCTGTTCGATTGAATTGCGTGGCCGCCGCTACGCTTGCCTTTGCTTCGATGGCCACGCTGTCGGCGACATCCTACGCGCAAACACGCACCACCCCCGGCGAGGAAAGCCGTCAGTCTGCGGCCTATCCCACCAGCCGCGATCTGCTCGGATTGACTGTTGCCGGCAGTTATCTCGCCGCGCGCCATGCCAGCGTCGATCGCGATGCGACGGCTGCATCCGCTTTTTATCGCTCCGCGCTTCGTTCCGACCCCAAGAACGCCGAGTTGCTCGACCGTGCGTTTATTTCATCGCTCGCCGATGGCGATATCGATGAAGCGGTCAAACTTGCGGAACGAATTCTCGCCATCGACAAGAACAACCGTGTCGCGCGTCTCGTCATGGGCGTGCACCAACTCAAGCAGAAGCAGTATGCGACGGCCCAGCAGAACATCAATCAATCGGTGCGCGGCCCGATTACGGATTTGGTCGCAACGCTACTTTCGGGATGGGCGAGCTATGGCGCCGGCAACACCCAGGCCGGTATCGCCAACATCGACAAGCTCGCGGGGCCTGAGTGGTATCCGATCTTCAAGGATCTTCACGCCGGACTGATTTTTGAACTTGCCAACAAGCAGAAGGATGCCGGTGTTCGGCTGGAGCGCGCCTACAAGCTCGACGATTCCGCATTGCGGGTGACCGACGCTTACGCGCGCTGGCTTTCGCGCAACAGGGACGCCGCGTCAGCAACCGCCGTTTACGAAAACTTCGACAAGAAGCTGGCGCGTCATCCGATTGTGGTCGAAGGAATTCGCGAGACCAAGGTCGGCAAGAAATTGCCGCCGCTGGTCGATTCAGCACAGCAGGGCGCCGCCGAAGCGCTTTACGGGATCGGTGCTTCGCTGACGCGGCGTGGCGGCGAAGATCTCGCGCTGGTCTATCTGCAGTTGGCGCTTTATCTCAACCCAAACCATTCACTGGCTTTGCTGTCGCTGGCTGATCTGTATGAGACGGTCAAGAAGCCGCAGATGGCGGTCAAGGTCTATGAGCGCGTTCCCGCGAACTCGCCGATGAAACGCAATGCGCAAATTCAACTCGCGACCGACCTCGACTCGATCGATCGTACTGACGACGGCATCAAGATTCTCAAGACCGTCATCACCGAAGATCCAAAAGACCTCGAAGCGATCATGGCGCTCGGCAACATCGAGCGCTCGCGCAAGAAGTTTGCGGAATGCGAGAAGACCTATACGCAAGGCATCGATGCGTCGGTCGGCGAGGCAAAGACCAATTGGCTGTTCTATTATTTTCGTGGAATTTGCGGCGAGCGCTCGAAGCAATGGGCGACCGCTGAAAAAGATTTGAAGAAGGCGCTCGAGCTGCAGCCTGAGCAGGCGCATGTTCTCAACTATCTCGGTTATTCCTGGGTCGATCAGGGCATCAACCTGACGGACGCAATGGCGATGATTCGCCGCGCGGTCGAGCAGCGCCCCGACGATGGCTACATTGTCGATTCGCTCGGCTGGGCTTACTACCGGATCGCGGACTACGACAACGCTGTGAAGAATCTCGAACGCGCGATCGATCTCAAGCCGGAAGACCCGACAATCAACGACCACCTCGGCGACGCCTATTGGCGCGTCGGCCGCACGCTGGAAGCGAGATTCCAGTGGGCGCATGCCCGTGATCTGAAGCCCGACGCGGATGATTTACCGAAGATCGAAGCCAAGCTTCGTGACGGTCTTCCGGACGACACTTCAAATGCTGCATCGGCCGACAAGAAGAAGGAAGACGGCAAGGGTGGCTAAGTTCGAGGCCTTGTTCCGATGTCGCCTTTGATCGAAGTCGCGCGCGCGAAGGTCAATCTGACCTTGCGCGTTCATGGACGACGCACCGACGGCTATCATGATATTGAAAGTCTGGTGGCGTTCGCCGACTGCGCGGACACGCTGACGCTTGCGCCCGCACCCGATCTTCGGCTGACGACGACCGGCCCGCGTGCGCTGGATTGCGGCGAGGGACCGGACAATCTCGTGATCCGCGCGGCGCACGCTCTGGGCGAGCGCATCAAGGGGTTAAAGGCAGGACACTTTACGCTCGAGAAACATCTGCCGGTTGCAGCCGGGATTGGCGGCGGATCGGCGGACGCAGCCGCAGCACTTCGGCTGCTTGCTCGCGCCAACGGCATCGCCGCCGACGATCCGCGTGTGACGGATGTTGCGCGCCAGACCGGCGCGGATATCCCCGTGTGTCTGGCCTCGCGCGCTTGCACGATGACCGGCGTCGGAGAGCAACTCGCTTTTCTAGCTCTGCCAAAACTGCCATGCGTGATGGTCAATCCGGGCGCGGCGGTGGCAACAAAAGATGTTTTTGCAGCCCTCGGCTTACTTCATGGTGAGCTTCTGGCGGGGCCGGTGGATGTGGTTCAATCCAGAGATTGGCCGGGACCGGAGGCCGCGTTCGATGAGTGGCTGCGTGCAATCGCGGAAGGCACCAACGATCTGGAGCCGCCGGCAATCAAGGTCGAACCGATTGTCGGCGACGTGTTGGCGGCGCTTAGAACGACGCCGGGCATTGGGCTCGCGCGCATGTCGGGATCAGGCGCGACGTGTTTTGGAATATTCGAGAATGCCGACGATGCAGTACGGGCGGCGAAGGCGACCGCACAGGCGCATCCCGGTTGGTGGGTTCACGCCGGAACGTTGAGCTAATAACTGCCGCTCAGTGCGAGCGCGCGAGGCAGAATGCGACGACCTGCTCGAGCGCAGTCTTCATAGACGAAGACGGAAACAGCGCCAGCGCATCGACCGCCATCGCGCCGTAATGCTGGGCGCGGCTCATCGCATCCTCAAGCGTGCGATGCTTGGTCATCAGACCGATAGCGTGATCGAGATCGGCGTCTGCGATTTCGCCGCGCTCGAGCGTGCGAATCCAGAATTCACGTTCGATATCGTTGCCGCGCCGGAAGGCCAGAACGACAGGCAATGTGATCTTGCCCTCGCGGAAATCGTCGCCGACGTTTTTGCCGAGCTTCGCAGCCTTGCCGCCGTAATCCAGCACGTCGTCCACCAGCTGGAACGCGATGCCGAGATTCATGCCGACCGATCGGCATGCGGTTTGCTCTGCTTTCGGACGATTGGCGATGACAGGCCCAACCTCGCAGGCTGCCGCGAACAGTTCGGCGGTCTTTCCACGCACGACCGCGAGATATTCGTCTTCGGTCGTGGCGGTATTTTTCGCGGCCGCAAGCTGCATCACCTCGCCCTCCGCGATGGTGGCGGCGGCCGACGACAGGATATCGAGCGCGCGCAGCGAGCCGACCTCGACCATCATGCGGAATGCCTGACCGAGCAGAAAATCGCCGACCAACACGCTGGCCTCATTACCCCACAGCATGCGCGCGGAGAGCTTGCCGCGGCGCAATTCGCTCTCGTCCACGACATCGTCGTGAAGCAATGTGGCTGTGTGCATGAATTCGACGGCGGCGGCGAGCTTGATATGGCCTTCGCCCGAATAGCCGGTGAGGTTGGCCATCGCCAGCGTCAGCATCGGACGCAAACGCTTGCCGCCCGATGAGATCAGATGATTTGCGACCTCTGGGATCATCGTGACTTCGGACCCGGTGCGCGACAGGATGGTGCTGTTGACGCGCTCCATGTCTGGCGCGACAAGCGCTACCAGTTGGTCTATCGATGGTGTCGAGTGGCTCTCGAAAGGAACAATGACTGCCACGGTAGTGTCCTGTATCCGGATAAATATCGTGGCACCATAGAAACTGCCGCGCCAAGCGGCAAGAGCGCCGGACAGCATCCGGGACGCTCGATCACGGTGGAGGCGGCGTTGCGGGAACTGCTGAGAACCAATGATGTCGTCCTGGTGTCGGCGGTCGGAGCCTTGCTGGACGGCGCGAATATCCATCATCTCGTGCTCGACAACAATATGAGCATTCTTGAAGGCTCAGTTGGCGTTATTCCCCGCCGCATCCTTGTGCATGACGACGACAACATCGACGCGCGCCGGCTTTTGACGGATGCCGGCCTCGCTCACGAATTGCGCGACAATGAGCGATCCTGACAACGAGATCACCGAAGATCTTTTCCTGAATGGAAAGTTGCGTCTGCGTCAACCGAAGCGCGGCCACCGCGCGGGCCATGACGCGATTCTGTTGGCGGCGGTTACGCCGGCACGGCCGGGCGATCGCATCGCCGATTTCGGCGCCGGTGTCGGGACTGCGGGCCTCGCGGTCACAAGGCGCGTGGGCGGAATAAAATGTGTGCTTCTCGAAATTGACGCCGCTCTCGCTGAACTCGCGCGCAACAATGCAGTTCTCAATTCTCTCAATGCCGAAGTTCACACGCTTGACGTCACCGCATCTGCGGGTGCCTTCGCCGCCGCAGGGCTTGCGCCCGACAGTGTCGATGTCGTGTTGATGAATCCGCCGTTCAACGACGAGTCGCGCCACCGATCGTCGCCGGATGTTCAACGGCAGGCCGCGCATGTGGCGGCCGAGGACACGCTGTCCCAATGGGTGCATGCCGCGAGACGAATACTAAGACCGGGTGGTTCGCTGACGCTGATCTGGCGCGCGGAAGGATTGGGCGATGTTCTGGCCGCGCTGGAGCGCGGCTTCGGCGGCATCAAGGTTTTGCCCGTCCATCCTGACGCCAGAAAACCGGCGATACGTGTGCTGGTGTCGGCGATCAAAGGAAGCGGTGCGCCGATGTCGATTCGGCGCGGTCTGAATTTAAACGGCGAGAATGGATCGGCCTCGGCGGAAGCGAGTGCGGCCTTAGGCGGGCAGGCGGTTGCCTTCGTTGAGGAAGGTATCGAGTAGCCGCTAAAATGGGCAGATTGCCCTTATCGAGTCAGCGGCTTTGCAGCAGTCTCGGGGACGTAAGTGAAGCGAATTGCTGTGAAAATTGCGCCAATCAGCAGTATCAGGAGATAAATCTTCATTGTCGGGCCTTCCAAGGCTGCTCCATTGCAACCACTTGGGTATTGCAATGCAAAACGTATTCCAGTTTGTGAAATAGCGGACGTATGGGTCAGCAGAACCGAATGGAACCTGCACTATTTCAAGTAGTTAGCTCGGCGACGATTGTGAATTTGGTTTGTCGTCGAACTCGCTGCCCTGTCTCAATGCCCGTTCAGAGTTAACAATTGGCTAATGTGAAGGACGTTCGATGCCTGACGATGACAACGGCAAGGTTGGATTTTTAAGCCGGCTCCGGGGGCTATTGCCCGCGCGTCTGGCCGGTCGGCCGGTCGTGCCGGTTGTCAGGCTTCACGGCACCATCGGCGCCGTCACGCCGTTGCGGCCGGGCATGTCGCTGGGCAGCGTATCCAAGATGCTGGAGAAGGCTTTTTCGACCAAAGGTGCGAAGGCCGTGGCGTTGCAGATCAATTCGCCCGGCGGTTCGCCCGTGCAGTCGCGTCAGATCTATCAGCGCATTCGCCAACTCGCCGAGGAGAAGAAGCTTCGTGTTCTCGTTTTCGTCGAAGATGTCGCCGCGTCCGGAGGCTACATGATCGCGTGTGCTGGGGATGAGATTTTCTGCGACCCGTCCTCCATCGTCGGCTCGATCGGCGTGGTCGGCGGCACGTTCGGATTTCAGGATCTCATCAAAAAGGTTGGCATTGAGCGCAGGCTCTACACATCGGGCGAACACAAGGCGACGCTCGATCCGTTTCTTCCTGAGAACCCTGAGGACGTTGCACGGCTGAAAGCGATCCAGCGCGAGATTCACGACACGTTCATTGCGCTGGTGAAACAGAGCCGCGGATCTCGTCTCAAAAGCGACGACGATTATCTTTTCACCGGCGAATACTGGGCCGGCGAACGCTCGGTCAAGCTTGGGCTTGTCGACGAACTCGGCGACCTGCGAACCGTTCTGCGCGCCCGTTATGGCGACAAGGTGCAGACCCCGATCATCGCGCCGGCAGGCGGGCTTCTGTCCGGTGTGATGGGCCGCAAGTCCGGCTCGGGCTCGCTATTGGGCTTGCCGAGTTTTCCGGAAGATATCATTTCGGCGATTGAGACGCGCGCGCTGTGGGCGCGTTACGGACTCTAGTCATGCCGCCGCTGATCTTGATTGTTGCGGGAATTCTCGGCGGTGCCGTTGTGGTGCGTTTTATCGCCCGCGAGGTCGGGCGCGTAAACCGTGAACTCGACGAAGCGCGCGAAGCGAAACTCGACGACCGCGATGGCATTCGGACGCTGCGGCGCGATCCGGGCAGCGACACGTTCAGGCCCGGCTAAGGGCATGATCCCGAAAAGTGGAAACCGGTCTTCGGGTAAGATCATGCCCAGCTAAATAGAAAGCCAAAAATTGCGCCGGCTTCCGCATGGGGCACCACACGAAACACCGGCGAGCAAAACTGGAGGTTAAGAGTTGGAGGTTCAGTTTCTTCTTAGTGACGCTGGCGAAGATCGTTGCTCATCATCGTACCAAGCGACAACAGCACCATCACCGCGCCGAAAATCTGAAAAGCGACCATTTGCAATCCCCGTTCTGGAAATACGCCCGGTTGATCCGGGCTTTTGGTTTCCGTGACGGCGTTGATAGCGGCGAGTTGCTAACAATCGGCAAGGTTCGGACATCATCCTGATGCAGCAGTAAAGCGGGCGTTTTTCAAATCGTTAAAATCCGCTCGAATGGCTTAAGCTGGTGGTCCAACTCCTTGATTCCCCTTGCCCGCGCCGATACGGTCCGCGCGCAAATCACCCATATCGAAATGTTAAAGTTGGCCTATGGATTCGCTGCCTCCGCACATGCGCCCCGAGCGCTCGTTTCAGGGATTGATCCTGACGCTCCAGCGTTATTGGGCTGACCATGGCTGCGTCATCCTGCAGCCCTACGACATGGAAGTCGGCGCGGGCACGTTTCATCCGGCGACGACATTGCGCGCGCTCGGGCCGAAGCGCTGGAACGCCGCCTATGTTCAGCCATCGCGCCGTCCGAAGGACGGGCGTTACGGCGAAAATCCGAATCGTCTGCAGCACTACTACCAGTTTCAGGTCATCCTGAAGCCGTCGCCGCCGGACATTCAGGATTTGTATCTGAAATCGCTTGCTGCGATTGGCGTCGATGCAGCGCTGCATGACATCCGTTTCGTGGAAGACGACTGGGAAAGCCCGACGCTCGGCGCGTGGGGTCTCGGCTGGGAGTGCTGGTGCGACGGCATGGAAGTCTCGCAGTTCACTTATTTCCAGCAGGTCGCGGGCGTCGAATGCGCGCCGGTCGCGGGCGAACTCACTTACGGTCTTGAGCGGCTCGCGATGTACGTGCAGGGCGTCGATCGCGTTTATGATCTGAATTTCAACGGACGCGAAGGCGCAGACAAAGTCACCTACGGCGATGTGTTCCTGCAGGCCGAGCAGGAATATTCGCGACACAATTTCGAGCACTCCGACACCGCGATGCTGTTCGAGCAGTTCAAGATGGCTGAAGGCGCGTGCAAGAAATATCTCGATGCGGGCTGGAAGGATGGCAAGCGCGAAGCGCATCTGATGGCGCTGCCGGCCTATGACCAATGCATCAAGGCTTCACATGTGTTCAACCTGCTCGATGCGCGCGGCGTGATCTCGGTCACCGAGCGGCAGAGCTACATCTTGCGCGTGCGTGAACTGGCGAAAGCCTGCGGCGAAGCGTGGATGCATACTGAAGCGGGCGGAGCGTAGACGATGCCCGAACTTCTTCTCGAACTGTTCTCCGAAGAAATTCCCGCGCGCATGCAGGCGAAGGCGGCGGAAGATTTGCGCCGCATGGTAACGGACAATCTCGTCGCCGAAGGGCTGGTCTATGAAGGCGCGAAAGCTTTCGTGACGCCGCGCCGGCTTGCACTTACGGTTCACGGCATCCCCGCGCGCCAGCCCGACCTGAAGCAGGAACGCAAAGGCCCTAAGATTGGCGCGCCCGACGCCGCGGTGCAGGGCTTTCTCAAGGCCGCTGGATTGAAGTCGCTGGATGAAGCGAAAATTCAGCGCGATCCGAAAGGCGATTTCTACATCGCGCTGATCGAGAAGGCGGGCAAGCCCGCGATCGAAGTCATCGCAGATATCTTGCCGCTCATCATCCGTACCTTTCCGTGGCCCAAACAAATGCGCTGGGGCGAGTTGTCCGCCAAACATTCCGCGCTGACATGGGTGCGCCCGTTGCATTCCATCGTCGCCACTTTTGGGATCGAGACCGAAGAGCCGGAAGTCGTGAAGTTCGAACTCCCCGGCGTCGAGATAGGACAGACGACGCGCGGCCATCGCTTCATGGCGCCGGAATCGTTCAGTGTGCGCCGCTTCGACGATTACGTGGCCAAGCTCGAAGCCGCGAAGGTCGTGCTCGACCCGCAGCGCCGCAAGGATATTATCCTTCAGGATGCCAAGACGCTGGCGTCCGCGCAGAATTACGAACTGGTCGAGGATCAAATTCTGCTCGACGAAGTCGCGGGGCTGGTCGAGTGGCCGGTGGTGCTGATGGGCTCGTTCGACAAGGAGTTTTTGTCGATTCCCGGCGAGGTGATCCGCGCCACGATCCGCAACAACCAGAAATGTTTTGTCGTGAGCGATTCGAAAACGGGAAAACTCGTCAACAAATTCATTCTGACCGCAAACATCGAAGCCAGCGACGGCGGCAAAGCCATCGTTGCGGGCAATGAGCGCGTCATCCGCGCGCGGTTATCCGACGCAAAATTCTTTTACGAAAGCGATCTGAAGAACTGGAAGGGCAAATCGCCGGACGATTTGCTGAAAAAATTCGACCAGATTGTGTTTCACGAAAAACTTGGCACGCAGGCCGAACGCATCGTGCGCATCACGCGGCTAGCGGTCAAACTTGCACCATTGGTGAAAGCCGATCCGAAGAAGGTGGAAGCCGCAGCGAAACTAGCCAAGGCCGATCTGCTCACGGAAGTGGTCGGCGAATTTCCCGAGCTGCAGGGCCTGATGGGCAAATACTATGCGCTGGCGAACGGCGCGGATACGAGCGTGGCAGCGGCGAGTGAAGATCACTACAAGCCGCAAGGCCCGGCGGATCGCGTGCCGACCGATCCGGTCTCGATTGCCGTCGCGTTGGCCGACAAGATCGATACGCTCGTTGGTTTCTGGGCCATCGATGAAAAGCCGACGGGATCGAAAGATCCGTATGCGCTGCGACGTGCGGCGTTGGGTGTTATTCGATTGATTGTCGAGAACAACTTACGGCTTCCGATTTTAAAGATCGCTAAATCTCCCGATCTTTTGTCGTTTTTTGCCGATCGCCTCAAAGCCCAACTCCGCGACCAAGGCGCGCGCCATGATCTGGTCGACGCGGTGTTCGCGCTCGGCAACAGGGATGCCGAAGGCAATCCCGTCTTGGAAAATGTTCAGGACGATCTGTTGATGGTCGTGCGCCGCGTCGAAGCGCTCGGTAAATTCCTCGATACCGATGACGGCAAGAATCTACTCGCCGGCACCAAGCGCGCGTCGAACATTCTCTCTATCGAAGAGAAGAAGGACAAACGCAAGTTCGACGGTGCGCCGGATGCGAAGCTCTTTACGCTGGATGAGGAAAAGAAACTCGCCGCCGCCATCGCGCAGGTGAAGACAGACGCCAGCGCTGCAATCGCCAAGGAAGATTTCACCGCTGCCATGAGCGCGATGGCGAAACTTCGCCCCGCCGTCGATGCGTTCTTCGACAAGGTCAAGGTCAACGACGACGATAAGGCTGTGCGCGAAAATCGCCTGAAACTGCTCAACGAAATCCGCGAAGCCACGCGCGCGGTCGCGGACTTCTCCAAAATTCAAGATTGAGTTTTCGTTGTCGTCCCCGCGAAGGCGGGGACCCATACTCCCTGTCAGTGTGGCTTTGCAATGAGCCGTTCAACCATCGATCAGTATCGAAGGTTCGGTGGTTATGGGTCCCCGCCTGCGCGGGGACGACGTCGAAAATGTTGCATATGAAAAGCCCCGCACGGTTTTCCGGGCGGGGCTTTGTCATTAAGCGCTGACGCGTCTTACTCGATCACCTGCATCACACGGCGGGTGCGCGGCTCGACCAGAATCGGCCGGTCGTTCACCACTGTGTAGCGATAGTTCGTCGCGCCGTATTGCTGCGGCACGTCGTAATAGGTGACACCTGCTTCCGGCAGAACCGTGCCGACTGTTACCGGGCCACCGACGCTGTAAGACGGCACGCGCTCCTCCACGATGTATTGGCGAAAGCGTGGACGTGCGTCGTCCGAAATAATGCCAACGCTCGGCCCGCCGAGACCGGTCGTGACGCCTTCCTCGACGATGACGCGCTGCTGCGCGTTGGCAGTTAGCGGCATCGCTATGGCGCCAGCCAAAATGGCAAGTGCGAGAACTGTTTTCCGCATGATGATCTCCTGCGATTGTGATGGCATCGGCGATCTGCCGAACCAGCGTTGACAATCGGGTCTCGCGATCATCGTTCCTGCGCCATGCGTGGTTTCATTGCGGCATTTTCGTGAGCGCGTGGAACTAAAGGCGTGTAATATTCGTCTGCTCATGCTGCGTGCGCGAATCGATGCGAGCACGCTTCGTGTTCTATTTTTTCTGTCCATTCTTTGGAGAATTAAGATGACCCTTTCGACCCATCTTCAGCCGATCGTTGCTCTCCTCGCAGGCGTTCTCATCCTCATCATGCCGCGCCTGCTGAATTTTATCGTCGCAATTTATCTCATCATCACCGGCATCGTCGGGCTCGGCCTCATCAAGTAATAATCCGAGCCAAAAGTTCATACGAATTGGGGTCGAATAGCGCTTCCGCGCGCCTTGCGCGGGAGCGCGAAACCGTGTTGTAAACCGGGCGCAGCCTCACCCCTTGCAGCGTCTGGATGTCATGGCCAAAGCTTCGTCTAAGCCCAAGAAACCGCTTGTGAAATCCAAGCCCGCGCGAACTCCCAGCCGCGCCAAAGCCGCCACCAAGTTCGCTAACAAATCGGCGCGCAAGCCGGTTGCCAAGGCTGCCGCATCCGCCGCCAAATCGGGCAAGTGGGTCTATTCGTTCGGCGATGGCCGCGCCGAAGGCAAGGCGGGCATGAAGGATCTGCTCGGCGGCAAGGGGGCGAACCTCGCCGAGATGGCGAATCTCGGTCTGCCGGTGCCTCCAGGCTTCACGATCCCGACGTCGGTCTGCACGTATTTTTACGCGAACGGCAAAACTTATCCGAAAGAATTGAAGGCGCAGGTCGAGAAGGCGCTCGACATTGTCGGCAAGATTGCCGGCAAGACGTTTGGCGACGCGAAGAATCCCTTGCTGGTGTCGGTGCGCTCGGGTGGACGCGCCTCGATGCCCGGCATGATGGACACCGTTCTCAATCTCGGCATGAACGACAAGACCGTCGAGGCGCTGGCGTCACTCGCTGGCGACCGCCGCTTTGCCTATGACAGCTATCGCCGCTTCATCACGATGTATTCGGATGTGGTGCTTGGTTTCGAGCACCATCACTTCGAGGATATTCTCGACACCTATAAGGACGGCAAGGGCTATTCGCTCGACACCGAATTGACCGCAGACGACTGGGTCACGCTGGTCGGCAAATACAAGGACGCGGTTGCCCGCGAGACCAGCAAGGAATTCCCGCAGGATCCGCACGCGCAATTGTGGGGCGCCGTTGGCGCGGTGTTCTCCTCGTGGATGAATGCGCGCGCGGTGACCTATCGCCGCCTGCATGACATTCCAGAATCATGGGGCACCGCCGTCAACATTCAGTCGATGGTATTCGGAAATATGGGCGAGACCTCGGCGACGGGCGTTGCCTTCACCCGCAATCCATCGACCGGCGAGAAGCGTCTCTACGGCGAATTCCTCATCAACGCGCAGGGCGAGGATGTCGTCGCCGGCATCCGCACGCCGCAGGACATCACGGAGTTTGACCGCAAGGAATCCGGCTCCGACAAGGCGTCGATGGAAGCCGCGATGCCGGCTGCCTACAAGGAATTGACGCGCATCTACACGCAGCTCGAAAAGCACTACCGCGACATGCAGGACATGGAGTTCACGGTCGAGCAGGGCAAATTGTGGATGCTGCAGACCCGTAACGGCAAGCGCACCGCCAAGGCAGCACTTCGCATCGCGGTTGAACTTGCCAATGAAGGCGTGATCTCAAGGAAGGATGCAATTGCACGCATCGACCCGGCTTCGCTCGACCAGTTGTTGCACCCAACCATCGATCCTGTCGCCAAGCGCGATGTGATCGCTACGGGTCTTCCGGCGTCGCCAGGAGCGGCGGCGGGCGAGATCGTGTTCTCGTCGGATGAAGCGACGAAACTTCAGGCGGATGGCCGCAAGGTCATTCTGGTGCGCGTCGAGACTTCGCCGGAAGACATTCACGGCATGCATGCCGCCGAAGGCATTCTCACCACGCGCGGCGGCATGACATCGCATGCGGCAGTGGTCGCACGCGGCATGGGCAAGCCTTGCGTGTCCGGTTGCGGAACGGTGCGCGTCGATTACGGACGCGGCGTGATGACCATCGGCAATCGCAGCTTCAAGGCTGGCGACGTTATCACCATCGACGGCTCTATCGGACAGGTTCTGGCTGGCCGCATGCCGATGATCGAGCCGGAACTGTCGGGCGATTTCACCACGTTGATGGGCTGGGCCGACCAGGTGCGCAAACTCAAGGTTCGCACCAACGCCGACACACCGGCGGATGCGCGCACCGCGTTGAAGTTCGGCACCGAAGGCATTGGGTTGTGCCGCACCGAACATATGTTTTTCGAGGAAACCCGTATTCGCACTGTGCGCGAAATGATTCTTGCCGAAGACGAACAGGCGCGCCGGGCGGCGCTTGCAAAGCTGCTGCCGATGCAGCGCGCGGATTTTGTCGATCTGTTCGAGATCATGAAAGGGCTGCCGGTCACGGTCCGTCTGCTCGATCCGCCACTGCACGAATTTCTGCCGCATACCCAAAGCGAGATCGAGGAAGTCGCGCGCGCGATGAATGCCGATCCACGCCGGCTTGCGGACCGCGTTCGCGAACTCGCCGAGTTCAATCCGATGCTCGGCTTCCGTGGTTGCCGTCTGGCGATTGCGTATCCCGAGATCGCCGAGATGCAGGCGCGCGCGATTTTCGAGGCTGCGGTCGAAGCCGGCAAACGCACCGGCAGGCCGGTTGGACTTGAAGTGATGGTCCCGCTGATCGCGACGCGCGCCGAATTCGATCTGGTCAAAGCGCGCATTGATGCCACTGCGCAGGCCGTGTTTAAGGAAACCGGCATCAAGCTCGCCTACCAGACCGGAACCATGATCGAGTTGCCGCGCGCGTGCCTGATGGCAGGTGACATCGCCAAGACGGCGGAATTTTTCTCGTTCGGCACCAACGATCTCACGCAAACGACGTATGGCATCAGCCGTGACGATGCGGCGAGCTTCCTCGGCACCTATCTGGCCAAGGGCATTCTCGAAATCGATCCGTTTGTCGCGGTCGATCGCGACGGCGTCGGCGAGTTGGTGAAGATCGGCGTGCAGCGCGGGCGCAAGGTTCGCCCCGGCCTCAAGATGGGAATCTGCGGAGAGCATGGCGGCGATCCGGCATCTGTCGCATTCTGCCATGAGATCGGTCTGGACTATGTGTCGTGCTCGCCGTATCGCGTGCCGATTGCAAGATTGGCAGCAGCGCAGGCAGCACTCGGCAAGGTTGCGGCAAGCCAGGCTTGAGCGGAAAATCAGGTGACGCGGTCAGCGCGTTTGCGTCACCGAATTCCGTCATCGTTGACACGATTTTAACTACCTTGTTGCAGGTGCTATTTACCACCACTTGCGAAGTGATTTCGTAAATTCGATCAATCGCTTGCGTGTGGCGCGCATGCGACTGCGATTAACCCCCCGGCAACTTTAATTAGATATCAACACAATCGATTGGTTTGCACTGAATGTGCAGGTCAATCGCGTGTGTAAGCGTTAGTTGCGTGAGCGTATCAATGTTTGTGTTGCGTAACGGGTCGAAGGGCGCACGGTTTGCGCCCTTCGGCTTTCTTCTCTGCCTGTTTTTGGCATTGAACCCGACCGAAATCGGCTATCAGGACATTGCATCGCTGCTGGCACGCCAGCCCGGTGTCGCTGAGCATTGGCAGCAGTATTTGTTCGCGTCGTCGCGCCGCAGTCTGCAAGTTGCCTCGTTTAATTTGCCCCGGCCTATCGGTACGCGCGTTCCTGAAACTGCATCCTATCGTCTCGCAAGCCTCGAGAGTCAGGGCATCGACGTGACCGGTTCTCTCGGCGGCAATCCGCTGGGACAGATATTGCGGCCTTTGCAAAAATCCGATTTTCCGAAAGTATTGCGCTCATCGAAAGGCGACCGGCTTCCGATCCTTCAGCAGCAACCGGCGACAACCGAAACCGCACCAAACGAGCCAGCGCAGAGCACGTCTTCGCCCGCTGCACCGATAGCAGGCGCCAAGACGGCGGATGCTGCCGCGCCGAGCGCGCATGTGCCTCTCGATGCCGAACTCGAAGCGGCCCTCAACTCGCTCCGTCTGCCGCAATATGATGCAGCGGGGACATTGCAAGCGCTGCCCAAGAATCATCCCTTGAACGCAACCGCTCCTCACGAAAGTGACGCAGCCTCGGGTGAGGCGACACCGAAAGACAGTTTCTCATTCCAGACCTCCAGCCGGTATTTCGGAAATTCCGATTTCGGCCCGAGCGGCGAGTCGCTCGAGCGCTGGCAACCGGGTGAGGAGCCGACGATTGTGTTGCAAAACAGCGATCCGGAAATGAAACAGCTGGCCTCGCTGCCGCTCGACACCAATGACATTTCAGAAGGCGAGAGCGTCGCCGGCAAGGGTCAGGTCACCGGCGAGAACCAGCGGCCGCGAACGCCGGCAGAGCGTCTCGCACTCGATGCGAGCTCGCGCGCCAAAGCCGAGAAATGTTTGACCGAGGCGATCTATTTTGAAGCGCGCGGCGAAGCCGTGCGCGGTCAGATCGCGGTGGCGCAGGTTGTCGTGAACCGCGCGTTCTCTGGATATTACCCGAACACGGTTTGCGGCGTTGTCTATCAGAACTCGCACAGGCATATGGCGTGTCAGTTCAGCTTTGCATGCGACGGCATTCGCGACGTCGTGAAAGAGCCGGACATGTGGGAGCGCGCCAAGAAGATCGCGCAGGCGACTCTCGATGGACGGCTGTGGCTGCCCGAAGTCGGAAAGTCGACGCACTATCATGCCTATTGGGTTCGCCCGTCATGGGTGAACGAAATGAAGAAGATGTATAAATTCGGCGTCCATACATTCTACCGGCCTCGCGCGTGGGGCGATGGCGGCGATGCGCCAAGCTGGGGAAATCCGGCGGAGACGGCGCAGATTTCCGCGCAGCTTGCGGACCTTGCAAAAAGTTCGACTGAACTGGAATCAGCGAAGCACTAAGATTCACGCATCGATATCGAGCGCGACATCGAAATTCGGCGCCGAATGCGTCAGCGCGCCGCTTGAGGCATAGTCGACGCCGGTCTTTGCGATCTCGCCGATCGACGCCAGCGTCACACCGCCGGACACTTCCAGCACGACTTTGCCATCGGCGATCTTCACCGCCTCTTTCAGCTTTGCAATGTCCATGTTGTCGAGCATGACAACGTCGGCCATGCCGGTTGCGAGCACGTCACGCAGTTGGTCGAGCGTATCGACTTCAATCTCGATCTTGACCAGATGTCCCGCATGCGCGCGCGCGCGTTGCAGAACTGCCTTCACGCCGCCCGCCACCGCGATGTGGTTGTCCTTGATGAGAATTGCGTCGTCGAGGCCGAAACGATGGTTGAACCCGCCGCCGCAGCGCACGGCGTATTTTTCAAGCGCCCGCAGACCCGGCGTCGTCTTGCGTGTGCAGCAGATGCGCAGCTTGGTGCCTGCGGTATGCCGCACATAATCCGCCGTGAGCGTCGCGACGCCCGACAGACGCCCGACGAAGTTGAGAGCGGTGCGTTCACCGGCAAGAATCGCGCGGGCGGGACCGGAGATCGTTAGCAGGTTCATGCCTTTTGCAACCGCAGCGCCGTCTCTTGCATGCGCCTGAATGCGGATATCTGGCGAGAGCGCATGGAAGGCCGCGACCGCCAGCGGCAGCCCTGCGATCACGCCCGTCTGTCGCGCGACCATAACGGCGTGCGCGGGCGTATGATCGGGAACGGTTGCGATGGAGGTCACGTCACCGGCGCGACCAAGGTCTTCGTCAAGCGCGCGCATCACCGCTTCATCGATGATAAGTGGCGACAGGAAGGCTTCCGGGTAAAGCAGTTCGGCCGGATTGATGATCTCGGTCATATCAGGCTCCGAGCAGTTTTTTCAGCGAGAGGCTGCCGCCGGTTGCTTCGCTGGCGACCGCGCGCGCTGCTTTGAGCGTTGTCATCGTGCGACGCTTTTGCAAAGGGTCTTCATTCGGAAAATCGGAACGGTAATGCGCCCCGCGGCTTTCCGTGCGCACTAGTGCGGCAGTCGCCACCAGCAACGCTGTCGTCGCCATATTGCGCAGCGCGATGTTGCTGGTGTTGGCTTCGATGGTAGCAAACGTTTGAATCGCCTCGGTCAATGCATCGCCATTGCGAATGACGCCGACATGCGAACTCATCATTTGGCGGAGGTTGGACTCGACAAGCGGTGGCATCGCGCAATTGCGCGGTGTAGCCGGTGTCGCGGAGGGGAGGGCACGCGGGCCGAAATCCTGACCGTCAATGTCTTCGGCGATGCGCGCGGCATAGACCACGGCTTCGAGCAGCGAGTTCGACGCAAGACGATTGGCGCCGTGTGCACCGGTCGACGAGACTTCGCCTCCAGCCCACAGGCCTTTAAGTGACGTTCGGCCATGCTTGTCCACCGCGATGCCGCCCATGTGATAATGGGCAGCCGGTGCAATCGGGATCGGCTGCCTCGTCGGATCGATGCCCGCTTCCATGCAGCTTGCATACACCGTCGGGAATTTTTCCGCGAACTCTGCGCCGGGCGCCTTGGTCGCATCGAGGAACGCGCCACGGCCGGCTGCAATTTCCGCGAACACGCCGCGCGCGACAATGTCGCGGGCCGCAAGCTCGGCAAGCGGATCGATTGCCAGCATGAAGCGCTCACCCTTGCCGTTGATGAGTGTTGCGCCTTCGCCGCGCAGCGCCTCCGTGGCGAGTGGCGCAGGATCGCGACCGACCATGATGGCGGTCGGATGAAACTGTACGAATTCAGGATCGGCGATGATCGCACCCGCACGCGCTGCCATTGCAAGACCGAGCCCGCTGGCCTCGACCGGATTTGTCGTCACTGCGTAGAGATGCCCGATGCCGCCGGTGGCGAGCACGACCGCGCGTGAAGGCACGATCAACGGCGCGGCGGTCGGATCGCTTGCCTTGCGCAATTGCAGTCCCAACACGGCGTCGCCGTCAGTAAGAAGTGCCTCGGCGACGTAGCCTTCGATCACGCGAATGGATGGCGTCTTGTGAACCGCGTCGATCAGCGCGGCGATGATAGCGTGGCCGGCGCGGTCGCCCTGCACGTGAACGATACGCCGGGCCGAATGCGCGGCTTCGCGGCCCACCGCGAGTTTGCCTTCAAGGTCGCGATCGAACGGCACGCCGTATTGCAGCAGATCGTGAATGCGAGCACGTGCCTCAGAGGCTAGGCCGAGTGCCACCGCTTCATCGACGATGCCACCGCCGACCGCAATCGTATCGGCAGCGTGAGATTCCGGCGTGTCGCCTTCGGCGACGGCCGCAGCGATGCCGCCTTGCGCCCATGCTGTCGAGGCGCCCTGTCCGAGAGGGGCTGCCGAGACCACCGTGACGGGACGCGGTGCCAGTTTGAGCGCACAGAACAAACCGGCAAGCCCGCCCCCGACGAACACGACGTCGTCGAAAGTGTGCGGGACATCCGAGTGAGACGTCTGGCTCATGATCGATCAGCCAATTCTGCCGGAAGAATCCGGCTCAGTTCTTCAGATTGATCATCCGCTCGACGGAGCGGCGTGCCTTGTCGATAATCATCGGATCGACGGTCACTTCCTCACGCATGTAGATCAGGCTGTCCAAAATCTTGGGCAGCGTGATGCGCTTCATGTGCGGGCACAGATTGCATGGCCGCACGATTTCGAGATCGGGTAGTTCCGCCTGCACGTTGTCCGCCATCGAGCATTCGGTGACCATGACGACGCGCTTGGGCTTGTTGTTGCGAACCCAGTCGATCATGTGCGCAGTCGAGCCGGTGAAGTCAGCTTCCGCGATCACGTCTGGCGGGCATTCGGGGTGCGCGATGATCTGCACGCTCGGATCGGCGGCGCGATAGCTGCGCAATTCGTCGCCGGTAAAGCGTTCATGCACTTCGCACGCGCCTTTCCAGGCGATGATTTTCACCTTGGTTTTCGAGGCGACATATTTCGCCAGATACTGGTCCGGCAACATGATGACGGTGTCGGAGTTCAGGCTCTCGACTACATGCACCGCATTGGACGACGTGCAGCAGATGTCAACTTCCGCTTTCACGTCCGCAGATGTGTTGACGTAGGCGACCACCGGCACGCCGGGGAAGCGTTCGCGCAGCAGCCGCACATCGGCGCCCGTGATGCTCGAAGCTAGTGAACAGCCGGCGCGCGAATCCGGAATCAGCACGGTCTTGCCGGGATTCAAAATCTTCGAGGTCTCAGCCATAAAGTGCACGCCGCACTGGATAATGACCTGCTCCTTCACCTTTGTCGCCTCGCGCGCAAGCTGCAGCGAGTCGCCGCCGATGTCGGCCACGCAATGGAAAATCTCCGGCGTCTGGTAATTGTGCGCCAGGATAACCGCATTGCGTTGTTTCTTGAGTTCATTGATCGCCTTCACGTAAGGCGCCATGAAAGGCCATTCGATGTCGGGAATAACCTTCTTCACCTTCTCGTAAAGGTGTGCGGTCGCGCGCTCGACCTCGGGTGTCCACTCAAGCGATGGCATCGGCAGCGCGCGCGC
>JAYVYQ010000069.1:0-5698 GCA_043784125.1 Afipia sp. | reverse complement strand
GCGTCATTCAGAACTGGTGGCGTCAGGGCATGATGGGCGGCGCCAAGGCGCATTACGATGGCATCGTCGCGTTCTCGCAAACCGACTTCACCGAAGACCTGAAGAAGATCACGGTGCCGGTGCTGGTGATGCATGGCGACGACGACCAGATCGTTCCTTACGCGGATTCGGGGCGACTGAGTGCCAAGCTGGTGAAAAACGGCACGTTGAAAACCTACAAGGGTTTTCCGCACGGCATGCCGACGACGCAAGCCGAGACGATCAACGCCGACCTGCTCGCTTTCATCAAGGGTTGAGCGACGTCAGCAAAAAGCCGCCGCGCGCAAAGCGTGGCGGCTTTTTTATGTGCGGTCTGATTAACAACCCGTGCAGATGCTTTTGATCTTCTTGTCGACTGCGCGATCCTGCGCGTCAACTGCCGCGTCTCCGGTGGTCGATGTGTTCGGGCCTGTAACATTCACGCTGCCCGTTGCCGGTGGCGTGGTCGAACCCGTCGCTGTTCCAGATGTCGACGAGCCGCCGCTTGAGTTGGCGGTGCCGAGCGAATTCGTACCCGGCGATGGCGGTGGCGCAAGTTTCGCAGCATTGCCCTGCCCGCTCGGATCGTTGACGACGTTACCGGTGCCGCCGGGACTTGCCGGACCCGCAGGCACGCCGCTCGTCGCCGCACTTCCGGCTCCCGCCGAACCCGCCGCAGGCGAACCGACCGCACTCTGTGAAAAAGCCGCCGATGACGACAGCAACAGTGCGGAGAATGCCAAAGCCGATAATTTTGAAAGTTGCGTCATTTGAAATCTCCTCTGCGGGGAAACGAGCGCAGCCGCGCAATGTTCCAACGCAAAAGGCCCGCTCGGTGAGCGGGCCATTGATCGCGATTTTATGATGCCTTCTTCAAGGCCGTCACATCGTTGACAGCTTTGTTGAGATGCACGTGGGTGTCGATTTTCGCAACCCACGACACCGGGACGAAATGGTGCTGCCCATCCGGCGAGCTGGTCTTGGTCAGCTTGATGTTATCGTTGCCTTCGACCGGCGAGCTGGTCTTGGTCAGCTTGATGTTATCGTTGCCTTCGAGGTGATCGACCTGACCGATTTTCTTGCCGGAGGAATCGAACACATCCATGTGTTCCTTGATTTTTGAAACGTCTGTCATCTGGTTCTCCTTTGCTGACCGGGATTAACGGCGCGGCGCGCGACATGTTTCATCACAACTTTCGGGTTCCATCCGTGGTGGGGAACCCAATTGCCTATCATTCGTTGACGGTCGCGGCATTCAGCCTCTGGAGAATAAAGTCATGGATAAGGATCGTATCGCAGGCGCCGCCAATGACGCGGCGGGCAAAGTTGAAAGCGCATTCGGGCAAGCGACCGGCAACGCAGCACGCGATGCGTCGGGCCGCGCAAAGGAAGCGTCCGGTACCGTGCAGAACATTTATGGACAGGCAAAGGACGCCGCGCGCGACCTCGGCGAGAACGCAGGCAGCTACGCGCAGGATGCGCTCGATGCCGGTGAGAAAATTTATCGTCAGGGCAATCGCGCGGTCGCCGGTGCTGTGAAAGATCAGCCGCTCGGCGCGCTGCTCATTGCCGGTGCTGTCGGTTTCACGCTGGCGATGCTGATGCGTCCAGCACCACGGCCTCGATCGTTGCGCGATTATTATCGTTGAACAAAAAAGCGGTTCGTTGAAAAACGGGCCGCTTATTTCTTCTCGAGCATCCGGTTGCCGCGTTCGCGGATCATCGCCTGCGCGCCATGCGCCAGTCCTGCAAGCAGCCATGGCAGCGTGACTTCGAGCCGGACGTGATCGTCGGCGACATCGATGGTGCCGCTGGCGTTTTGCTTGAGTGCCGTGATGCTGAATGCAAGCCAGTCACCGCTCCAGATCTCTTCATTGACCTGAATCATCTGGCTGTATTGATTTTTGACGCTGCCTAAACCAGCCTTCAGACGGCGCGTCGCCTCATCCTTGCCGAGCTTGTGCGGAATCGAGACGATGAAAGGTTGAGCCATCAGCCTGCCTTTCGTCCTGTCCTGCGTTTCGCAACGCGCGGTGGAGAGTGTCTGAGTTACGCGGTGCGGCTGAGCTGGTCTTCGGTAACGACGCGCTCGAAATTCTCGGTCTTGCTCTTGATGCGATAGCGCGGACGGCCATCGGCTTCGATCGGCAGGCAGGTGATGATGGTGTAGGTGCTGCGCTGGCCGTTATCGGCGCGGCCCTGCGGTCCCTGGAGCTGGTGGCGGACGTCGTCATTCACGGAAAATGTGTGGGCCATCTTGTCCTCGATTGTATGGCGCCTTGTATCCATTTGGACCCTGCGGCGCAACAAAAGAAGCACCCGGAACCGCGAAATACTTAACAAAATCAATGAAAGCGCGTCGAAACCAGCCGAAATGACTGCGCGGCCGACCAATTGCCGCTTCGACTTTCGTTGCAATCATGGGCGATATGTCCTACAGCTTGCCTCGTATTCGAATTAATCGCTTGCCTTGTAGACCACGCCCTCACGGGCTTCCTTCCCCAAGTCATCGCTAACTCGGATCAAGCCCATGCGGAGGTCGTATGGGTTCCGCGCAAAAGCGCATTTTGGAGAAGTGTTATGGCAACCGGTACAGTTAAGTGGTTCAACGCGACCAAGGGCTTCGGCTTCATTCAGCCAAGCGACGGCACCAACGATGTGTTCGTTCACATCAGCGCTGTCGAGCGTGCAGGAATGAGCAACCTCAATGAAGGTCAGAAGGTCTCCTACGAATTGAAGACCGACTCGGCGCGCGGCAAGACCAGCGCAGAAAACCTTCAAGCGCTTTGAGTTTTGCTGATTAAGAGATTTCCACGGACGTACTGGGATCTCTCATCGGCATCGCGGGACTGACGGCTAGCTCGTCGCCCCGCATCTCAAATACGAAACCGCCGGATGGCCGCGTGCCGCCCGGCGGTTTTTTTGCGTCGGTTTTGTGCGCTTTGCGTTCTTGTGGCGGGTTTGATCGCGCACATATTGAAACGGCAACCGCAATGTGAGGACGCATGCCATGAACAAAGTCATCAGGGTACCGGACGCCAGCCATCCAATCACGATCGAGCCGGGCACATCGCACATCGTTGTCACCGCTGGCGGCAAAACGATTGCCGACACGCGCGCGTCGCTGACATTGCGCGAGGCCTCCTATCCGCCGGTGCATTACATTCCGCGCAAGGATGTGGACATGGCGCTGCTGGAGAAAACGAACCACGCGACCTACTGCCCCTACAAAGGCGATGCGTCGTATTACAGCATCACTTCAGGCGGAGAGCGTTCGAAGAACGCAATCTGGACGTATGAGACGCCGTATCCCGCCGTGGCGCAGATCAAGGACTACGTCGCGTTCTATCCGGATCGCGTTGATGGGATTAAGATTGAGGGGTAAGTGCGCAAAATTACTTTTGCGACGAAAATCAAAGGAAAATCGGCAGTAACAGGATTGAAATCGTCGGCAGATCAGGCAAGTTATCCTATTGTCGAAATCATTTATATTTGCCCTCAGCCCAGTGTTTATTGAACAGGTTCGTCATGATCGATATTAGAACCGCGCCCTACGCCGCACTGGTATTGCGTCTCACAATTGCGGGCCTATTTGCATTTGCTCTCTATGGCAAATTCGTCGTCAAGCCAATTAATCTGTGGTGGGACGGACTCTTGAAAGCTGGCTACCCAGAGTGGGTGCTGGCCTATTCACTGAGTGCTGAATTTGTTTGCGCAGTTTTCCTTTTCCTCGGAATCTACACTCGTTGGGTCAGCCTCTACACGTTACCGATGATGCTTGGAGCGACTCACTTCTGGATGATGCGAAAAGGCTTTTCATTCGTCGAAGGCGGATGGGCGATGCCTTTTGCCTGGAGCATAATGCTGGTGGTGCAGGCACTTTTAGGCGACGGAGCGCTCGCGATTAAAGTCCCGGCCCTTCCCTGGGAACGCCGGCTAAAAGAAGCGACAGCATAACAAATCCCAAAGGGCGTTAGAAATTGTGTGAGGCATTTGCGCAAAAATGCCTCCCTAAAGTTTCCCACCGGAGAAAACCCAGAGCTAAGGCATTGATCTTTTGGAAAATGGTGGGCGCGACAGGGATCGAACCTGTGACCCCTTCCATGTCAAGGAAGTGCTCTCCCGCTGAGCTACGCGCCCGATAGTCCATCGATGCAGGAATGTGTCCCTATATCGGCTCGAAACGGCCTTCGCAAGGACGGGAAACGGTCTGTTCCGGCCTAATAAGCTCAGGCCGCCAGCATCTTGTTCACTTCGCTGACCAATTCGCGCAGGTGAACGGGCTTGGACAGCACCTTGGCGTTCTTCGGTGCATCGGAATCCGAATTGAGCGCGACGGCTGCGAATCCGGTGATGAACATGATCTTGATGTCGGGGTCGAGTTCGGCGGCGCGGCGCGCCAGCTCGATGCCATCCATCTCCGGCATCACGATATCGGTCAGCAGCATCTCGAACGGCTCCTCGCGCAGCCGCTGATAGGCCGACAGGCCGTTGTCATAGGACTGCACCTCAAAACCGGCATTCTCCAGCGCCTTGACCAGAAAGCGGCGCATGTCGTTGTCGTCTTCGGCGAGGAGGATCTTGTGCATGGCGAGGGTCGTCAAATCCCGTGAAATGAGAGGTATTCCAGTTCTTCTATGTGCCTTCACAGGGGTAAATTTCAGGTGAAGGCGAACTTACACTTGGCAACTTGGTTAGGGTTGCGGACAATGTGGGTTCAGGAAACACGCGATTTTCGGGCCAAATTATGTTGCCCCACAGGGCAGTTGGCGGGACGGGAGTTGGCGGGTTTTCGGCAATTGAGCGCGACAGGCGGCCAGACAGGTTTTCATGACGGGTTTTGACGATAGCCAAAACGACGACGAATTGTCGCCTCCCTTCGAGGTGTTCGAGCCCATCGTGTGCCGTGCGCCGATCATTTTCAATTCGCCGCATTCCGGCTCGGCCTATCCGCGCGAATTTCTGGCCGCGTCCCGGATCGACCGTGCGGCGCTGTCGCGGTCGGAAGACTCTTTCATGGACGAGATGATCGCCGAATTGCCGGCGCGCGGATTTCCCACCGTGCGGGTGAATTTTCCGCGCTCTTACGTCGATGTGAATCGCGAGCCGTATGAACTCGATCCGCGCATGTTCAACGGACGCCTGCCGGGATTCGCCAATACGCGCTCGATGCGGGTGGCGGGCGGGCTCGGCACGATTCCGCGCGTGGTCGGCGACGGCCAGGAAATCTATTACGAGCGTCTCGATGTCGAGGATGCGCTCAAGCGCATCGAGGCGCTCTACAAGCCGTATCACCGCGCCTTTCGCCGCCTCATCGCCAAGACGCAAAAGACCTTCGGTCTTGCGATCATTGTCGACTGCCATTCGATGCCGTCGGTCGGCGTCACGCGCGACGAACCCAAACGCCCCGACGTTGTGATCGGCGATCGCTACGGCACGAGCTGCGCGCGACTGCTGGCGGATACGGTGGAAGACACGTTCAAGTCGCTCGGCTATTCGGTCGGACGCAACAAGCCGTATGCGGGCGGGTTCATCACCGAGCATTACGGAAATCCGGCGAGCGGGCTGCACACCATTCAGCTCGAACTCAATCGCGCGATCTACATGGACGAGCGGCGGCGCGAACGCGGGCCGAAATTCGCCAAGGTCTCCGATGATTTCGTAATGCTTGCCGATGCGC
>JAYVYQ010000068.1:0-2337 GCA_043784125.1 Afipia sp. | reverse complement strand
CAACTGCGCCGCGCGGGCCTCGCTAATCGGGCCCGTCGACGGTGTTGGGCGCTCGGATCGCGCGGATGTGGAACCCATTGAGGTCATCCGCTCCACTGTTAATGTTTGGAGTTAAAAGACGTTGAACAATCGCCAGTTTGGCTTGGAAAATGTGCGGACGCTTTGTAATTACCTCGCCGCCCGCGGCACTTAGGCAGATTTTTGGCTATATCGAACAGCCTAATTTTCCGCCTCGGCACAATATTGCGCCAACCCAGCCGATCCCGGTGGTGATGCTCGAAAATGGCGGCCGACACTTCAGGTTGATGCGCTGGGGACTGGTACCGTCCTGGGTGAAAGAGCCTAAGAAATTCACCCTGCTGATCAACGCACGCTCCGAGACCGTTTTGGAGAAACCCGCCTTCAAGAACGCCATGAAGCGGCGGCGCGTGCTGGTTCCGGCGGACGGCTATTACGAATGGCAGGACAAGGATGGCCGCAAGCGTCCGTTTTTCATCCATCGCCGCGACGGCCAGCCGGTCGGCTTTGCAGCCTTGGCGGAAACCTGGATGGGGCCGAACGGCGAGGAGTTCGACAGCGTCGCGATCGTCACCACGGCGGCCAGTCCGGATCTCGCGGCTTTGCACCACCGGGTGCCGGTGACGATCGCGCCCGATGATTTCGAGCGCTGGCTCGATGGCCGGACGAACGATGCCGACGACGTCATGACGCTGTTGAAGGCCCCTCGCGAAGGCGAGTTCACCTGGCACGAGGTTTCGACGCGCGTCCATCGCGTGGCCAATGACGACGAACAACTGGTGCTGCCGATCACCGACGAGGAGAGGGCGGCCGAAGAGCCGAAGCCGGCAAAGAAGGCCGCGCCGCGCAAGGTCACGCCGGCACCGGAAGACGAAGGGCAGGGATCGTTATTTTGAGGGACGAAATGGATCAACGCACAAACGAAAAGACGCTGGACACCGTTGCCACCGAAGCCTTCGGTGCGCTGGAACAGACACACCAAATTCCGCCATTCTCTTCGCGTCCGGCCGGGCTGTCGGTCGACGACGCCTATCGCGTGGCTCCTCGGGTCAGGCAGATGTTCGAGGCCCGCGGCGCGAAGGTAAAGGGCCGCAAGATCGGATTCACCAACCGCACGATCTGGCAGCAATACAATGTCTACGCGCCGATCTGGGGATATGCCTACGATCGCACGGTGCACGACCTCAGCGTCACGCCGACACTGTCGCTCGGTCAATTGTCCGAACCGCGCATCGAGCCGGAAATCATGTTGGACTCGCGAGCGCGCCCTCGGCCGGGATGGACGAGGCGGCGTTGTCTGCTTGCATCGACTGGGTCGCGCTCGGCTACGAGATCGTGCAGTCGATTTATCCTGGCTGGCAATTCGCCGCGGCGGACACCATTGCCGGCGGCGGTCTGCACGGCGCACTGCTGATCGGTCCGCGCCAGCCGTTCGCACCGCGTGCTGAGGAATGGCGGCGCGAACTGACCGAATTCGAGATCGACCTGAGTTGCGATGGCCGCCTGATCGATCGGGGCCACGCCAAAAATGTGCTGGAAGGGCCGCTCTCGGCGTTGCGTCACCTGGTAGAACTGTTGGAAAGCGATCCCGTCAATCCGCCGCTCGCAGCAGGCGAGATCATCAGCACCGGCACGCTGACAAAAGCGATGCCGATTGCGCCGGGCGAGACCTGGACGGCGAAGCCATCAGGCATCGCGCTCGATGGCGTTACGGTCCGTTTTGTCTGAGGCCACGAGAGGCGCTGTCTTGAAGTCGCGCAAACCAAGGGACGTCAAGTGGGCAAGGTCGCTCTCGCGCCGTGCCCACCCTCGTGTCCCAGTGCAACTACGCGGCGGCCTGCGCCGCGACGGCGGACCCGAGATCGGCGTTGCTGTAGGCGATACCGCCGATACCCCAGGCGCCTTCCACGGCGTAGCTCACGCTCGAGAAAATATGCTTGCGCTTGATGCGGCCGTTGGCGGCCTCCTCGATGATGGCGGTGCCTTCCAAGATCCAGGCATCCTTCAATTCCTGCGTCGGCAGCACGAAGGAGGGTACCTTGAGTTCGAACACCGCAATGTCGGTCCGCTTGCCGCCGGAGAAAGTGCGGCCCTTGGGCACCACGGTCACTTCACCGATGACGTTCGGGGTCATGAATTTGTTGCCGGTGAGGCCGTGCAGGCGAAGCAGCAGCTCGGTGAGTTTGCGAAAGGAGTTTGGCTCGAGCTGCCCGTCGCCATGCGTGGGCGATCGGTTGGCAGATCGAGTGCGACCAGATCTTTCAGCTGCTCGCACCAATATCCGAGGTGCTGCTCGTCTTCGCCGAGTGAGACCTCTTC
>JAYVYQ010000067.1:0-17674 GCA_043784125.1 Afipia sp. | reverse complement strand
GGATATCGACCAAACGAATGCACCGGCGAAGCCGGGCCGAGAGACCAAAGGGAGAGACACAATGAAGACCTTCATCAAGGCGACGAGTGTGCTTGCGCTACTGGCGGCAACGCCCGCCCTCGCATGGGAGCCGACCAAGCCGGTTGAAATCGTGGTCGCGGCCGGTGCCGGCGGCGCGTCCGACCAGATGGCCCGCATGATGCAGGCGGCCGTTCAGAAAAATAATCTGATGAAGCAGCCGATGATCGTGACGCTGAAGGGCGCGGCATCGGGCGCCGAAGCGCTGCTTTATATGAAGGGCAGCGATGGCGACGCCAACAAGGTGCTGATCGCCTATTCGCTGATTTACATGCTGCCACTCTCGGCGAAGATTCCGTTCAACTGGCGTGAACTGACCCCGGTGTCGGTGATCGCGATGGATCAGTTCGTGCTGTGGGACAATGCCGAAGGTCCGAAATCGGTGAAGGACTTCATCGCGGCTGCAAAGGCGTCAAGTTCGCCGTTCAAGATGGGTGGCACCGGCTCCAAGCGTGAGGACCACGTCCTCACCGTGTTCATGGAAAAGAAGACCGGCGCGAAATTCTCCTATCTGCCCTACAAGTCGGGCGGCGAGGCGGCCACCCAGCTTGTCGGCAAGCACACCGAATCCAACGTCAACAATCCGTCAGAAAATCTCGAAGTGTGGCGCGCCGGACAAGTTCGGGCGCTGTGCGTATTCGACAAGGAGCGCATCGCCTACAAGACCAAGGTCACGGATACGCAGTCGTGGAACGACATCCCGACCTGCAAGGAAGAAGGTCTCGACATGCAGTACCTGATGCTGCGGGCGATGTTCCTGCCGGGCAAGGTCAAGCCGGAGGAGACTGCGTTCTACGAAGACCTGTTCAAGAAGGTGACGCAGACCGCCGAGTATAAAGACTACATGGAAAAGCAGGCGCTCAAGCCCGTCTTCATCACCGGCAAAGACATGGTCAAATTCCTCGAAGAGGACGACAAGGTCAACAAGGACCTGATGACCGAAGCCGGCTTCGTCGCGAACTGACTTTATTCTCCCGCTCATTCGTCTTCCCCTCTCCCCTTGTGGGAGAGGGTGCTGAGCGGCGAAGCCGCGAAGCGGGTGAGGGGTGTTTCCTTGATTTGATTTTCACCCCTCACCCGGCTCGATTTCGTTTCACTCAATCTCGCCACCCTCTCCCACAAAGGGAGAGGGGAGAACAAGTCGCTCCATAGCTGAAAAGATCGAGTCCTATGAGCAAATCCGACATCGAAATCATCGTTGATGATCCGACAGCGCCTGAGCCGGATTCACCGGCCGTCACCAATGTGCGAACCGTCGAACTGGCCACGATGGTGTTGCTGTTCGTGCTGGCCGCCGTGCTCGGCTGGGACAATTGGCGCACCGGCGCATCGTGGGATTCGACCGGGCCGCAGGCGGGTTACTTTCCATTTTATCTATCGGTCATTCTGGCCGGCGCATCTTTGTTCGGTTTCATGGGGGTGCTGTTGAAATCCAGCGAAGGGATCGAGACATTCGTCACACGCGCCCAATTGCGCCGCGTGATGCAGGTGTTCGTGCCGACGCTGCTGTTCTGTCTCGCCATGCAATGGCTTGGGCTCTATGTGGCGAGCTTTCTGCTGATCGCGGGCTTCATGGCGCAGATCGGCAAGATTGCGTGGTGGAAGTCGCTGCTCACCGCTTTCATCTTCGTCGCGATCATGTTCGTGACCTTCGACATTGCATTCGACGTCATTATGCCGAAGGGTCCGCTCGAAGCGGCGTTCGGGCGGTAGGGGATCATGGAAGCATTCGGACTCCTGCTGCACGGTTTCACGGTTCTGCTGACGTGGAAAATCCTCGCGCTGATGATGGTGGGCCTTGTGCTCGGCATTTTCGTCGGCGTGCTGCCGGGTCTCGGCGGCCCGAACGGCGTTGCCATTCTGCTGCCGCTGACATTCACCATGGACCCGACATCCGCCATCGTGATGCTGTCCTGCATCTATTGGGGCGCCCTGTTCGGCGGCGCCATCACGTCGATCCTGTTCAACATCCCCGGTGAGGCGTGGTCGGTGGCGACCACCTTCGACGGCTATCCGATGGCGCAGCAAGGCAAGGCCGCCGAAGCGCTGACCGCGGCATTCACGTCGTCATTCATCGGCTCGCTAGTCGCGGTGCTGCTCATTACGTTTCTCGCGCCCAGCATCGCGGGCTTCGCGCTGCAATTCGGGCCGCCGGAGTTCTTCGCGGTGTATCTTTTGACATTCTGTTCGTTCGTCGGCCTCGGCCGCGAAGCCAAGCACAAGACCGTCATTTCGATGGCGCTCGGATTGCTGCTGGCCGGCGTCGGTCTCGATACCGTGTCGGGACAATTGCGCATGACGTTCCGATCGACCGACCTTCTGCGCGGCATCAACTTCCTCGTCGCGGTGATCGGTCTGTTCGGCATCAGCGAAATCCTGCTGACGATGGAAGAGCGCCTCGCGTTGCGCGGTCACGCCGCGCGTATCAGCCTGCGTACGGTGTTGAGCGTGTGGAAGGATCTTCCGAAATACTGGGCGACATTGCTGCGCTCGTCGATTATCGGCTGCTGGCTCGGCATCACGCCCGGCGGCGCAATCGCGGCCTCGTTCATGGGATACAACCTCGCCAAGCGGTTTTCCAAGGACAAGGATTCGTTCGGCAGGGGCCGTATCGAGGGCGTGTTCGCGCCGGAAACCGCCGCGCATGCTTCGGGCACCGCAGCACTGTTGCCGATGCTGGCGCTCGGCATTCCGGGCTCCGGCACCGCTGCCATTCTGCTCGGCGGGTTGATGGTGTGGGGATTGAATCCGGGTCCGTTATTGTTTGTCGAACATAAGGACTTCGTCTGGGGCCTGATTGCGTCGATGTATCTCGGCAATGTCGTCGGGCTTATTCTGGTGCTGACCACCGTGCCGATCTTCGCATCCATCCTGCGCGTGCCGTTCGCGGCGATTGCGCCGATGATCGTGGTGTCATGTGCGATTGGCGCTTACGCGATCCAGAACGCGATGTTCGATATCTGGCTGATGCTGGGATTTGGCGTGGTGGGTTATGTGTTCAAGAAAATCGGCATTCCGCTGGCGCCGTTCACGCTGGCGCTGGTGCTCGGCAGCCGCGCGGAAGATGCATTCCGTCTTGCGATGATCGGTTCGGAAGGAAGCCTCGGCGTGTTCTGGTCGAACAAGCTGGTCGGCACGATCACCACGCTGGCCTTCGTACTGCTGTTCTGGCCGGTGATCGAGAAAATCTTCGCCGGAATCGGGCGGCTGCGCCCAGTTCGCGCCTAAGACGGACTTACTTGCTCGCGCTCATGAGCTTGCAGGCGCCGTCTGCAGCGGCGGTGTCGATATACGCAAACTTGGTTTTCTTGAAGGTCTTCTTGGTATTGGCCTTCAGCTTGATCGGAATAGTTTGCTCGACTTCGATCTTCTTGCCGCCCGCCTTCACCACATAGTCGCAACGCACGCGAATGCTGCTGATCGCGAAGTCGTTCGCATTATTGATAGTGATGTCGACGAGGCCGGCATTGTTGCTGCCGGGTTTGCGCCACATGTCGATGGTGAACGTGACTTTGTCCGCCGGTCCTTCCGCCAGAGCAACGCCGCCCGTCAGCACAAGGACGGCAAGTGTCGAAGCGATCAATCTGGACATTTCAAACCCCGGTTAAACGCATAGTTGCGGCCATTGAGTGCGACCATTTCGCCGCTACTATAGCGATGCGGCAGTTCCACCCGCAACGGCTTTTACACGGGGAAATCGATGGACGATATCTGGCGTCAATCCGCGACCGAACTCGCCGCGAACATTCGATCCCGCAAAATCTCCGCGCGTGAGGCAACGCGTGCCGCGCTGTCTCGCCTCGACGCCGTCAATCCTGCCATCAACGCCGTTGTCGATCATCGGCCCGAGGACGCGCTGGCTCAAGCCGACGCCGTCGATGCGGCCATCGCCAAAGGCAACGATCCCGGTCTGCTCGGCGGCGTGCCGGTGACAGTGAAAGTGAATGTCGATCAGGCCGGATACGCGACCACCAACGGCGTGAAACTGCAGCGCGATCTGATTGCGAAATTCAACAGTCCTGTGGTGGACAATCTTCTCAAGGCGGGCGCTGTCATTGTCGGGCGAACCAACACACCGGCATTTTCGTACCGCTGGTTCACCACCAATCTGCTGCACGGCGATACCAAGAATCCGCGCGATCCGTCGATCACGCCCGGCGGCTCGTCTGGTGGTGCTGCGGCGGCGGTGACATCGGGCATCGGCCATATCGCACACGGCACCGACATTGCGGGCTCGGTCCGCTATCCGGCCTATGCGTGTGGCGTCCATGGGCTGCGGCCGACGCTCGGGCGCATCCCGGCCTACAATGCGTCATCGCCCGAGCGTCCGATCGGCCCTCAGATCACTGCGGTCTCGGGTCCGTTGGCGCGAACCGTGGGCGATGTGCGTCTGGCCTTTGCGGCCATGACCAGGGGCGACCCGCGCGATCCGTGGTGGGTGCCGGCGCCTTTGGAAGGCCCGTCTGCGCCGAAGCGGGCGGCTTTGTGCCTGCGTCCCGGCGGGCTGGAAACGGTGCCGGAGGTGAAGGCTGCCGTCCTCGATGCCGGCAAGCGCCTTGAGAAGGCGGGCTGGGTTGTCGAGGAGATTGCGGATTTCCCCGACTTTGAAGAAGCCGCCGACCTGCAGGTGAAGATGTGGCTGGCGGATGGTTATGAGGCGATGCGCGACGCCGCCGAGCGGGAAGGCGATCCCGGCGCGCTGGCCGTGTTGCGCGGGCATGAAAAAACCGCCCGTTCGCTCGACATGGCGATGTTCTCGAAAATGCTGACCCGGCGGGCGACGCTGCTGCGCGATGCACTGGTGTTTGTTGAAAAATATCCGGTGGTCGTGATGCCGGTGTGCGGCGAACTTCCATTCCCGATTGGTCAGGATCTGAAAGGGGAGGACGCCTTCCGGCGCGTGTGGCGCGCGCAATTGCCGCAGATCGCGCTTCCGTTTCTGGGTCTGCCGGGACTGAACGTCTCGACGGGTCTAGTGGGTCGCGTGCCGGTCGGCGTGCAGATCGTCGCGGGCCGTTACCGCGAAGATTTATGCTTAGCTGCGGGCGAGGCCATCGAAGCGGGCGGCGCGCCGCCAAGCCCGATCGATCCGGCGAAAGGCTGACGCTTAACTGTTGGTGATAATCGGACGGCTCTGCATCCGTTCGCGCGTCGTCAGCAACATTTTCCGGCTTTGCTTCACCAGCACGCGCCCGGTGCTGAGATTGTGCTGCGCCTTGTGAACGTGACGGCGGCCCTCGATGACGAGTTCGCGGGCGTGTTTCATCTGGTTCTCGAATGACACGACTGCCATTGCCGCTTCTGCGGTGGTCATGATCCGGCTCCTGTGGCCTGCCCGTCGATCCAACGTGCGGGCCGCCGGATCGTTTCACCCGCGAATCACAAGCACCTCCATTTATTTTTGTCCATATGGATTCAGGCCACCGTCAGGATTTGGGCCCAGATTCCCACAGCTCCGATGAAGATGCAGATGGCAACAAGCTCCGCCAGATCGCCGGCGGCCGAACTGATGACGCGAAATGCTGCGTCGGTCGAAGTACGCTTGAATGAACGCATAGACGTTGGTCCTCTAAAAGCGCCGGCCCCAACGGCCTGCCGCTCGGGATAGGAATGGCAAGTGCCGTGCCAAAGCGGCCCGCGAGTCTTCGCAGGGACTTAGATGGTTAAGCATTTGGGCATACGACAAAAGGCATGGAACTTGTTGCCGGTTCATGACAGCAGCGGCACTTCATCCGGAAAGAATTTGCCGAGGCAGAGGTTCGGCGAATCACCGCCGGGATGCGTGCATCGCGCCTTGCGACCGCCGGACTGGCGGTTCTAATGTCCGATACGGTGCCGATGTGTGTCCGCGCGGAAGGTGCGATGCGATTCCTAAACCAACTCTCGCTGTGGCTTGCCGTGTTCGGGATGGCCACCGCGACGACGGCTTACAGCGCAGCACTGGATCGTGCGGTTGCGATCACCGATCCGGTGGCGCTGCCCGAGCTCGATCTGCGCGAGCGCCCCGTCAGTGGCGCGGACGCGCGCGGCTTCGGTCTTGCGTCCATGCTGGGTGCGTCCGCCAACGCGTCCAGTGCCGATATTTTTGCGTTGCCCGCGATGAAGCCGCTGCGCGCAGCGCTCGACCGCGAATTCGACGGCTACAATGGCAACCGGCGCACCGCTGGAGATTCGGCAAATCTCCAGCCGTTCGACCGCGACGCGCTTTATTCAAAACAGACACGGTTCATCCTCGCCGGAATCGTCAACCGGATGGACCGCGCCTACAAATCCCCCGCAACCTGCGGCGAGATCCGGCTGATCTACCGGCCCATCGCCAATTACGGCGCAGGCGTCGGACAAGGCGGCGCGCCATCGTCACGTTTACCGATGACGCTCAATCTCATTCTCGATGCACGACGCGAAGCGGACCTGCCGGCCGCCTCCTGCGCGGAAATCGCGCGCCGCTGGCTTGCGCGCGGCGATCAGACTCTTTCCGGCGCTGCGCTGGCGGCTGCACTGATGCAGAAGGGCGGCGTGCTGGAATGGCTCACACCTGCGCATATCGACCGCATCGAGACCAACATCCAGATCGCGCATGCGGCGGCAAACCCCAATGACTTCGAGGCCCGCGCCGATTATCTGATGAAGGTCTTCAAATACGATGCGTCGTCGAAATCTTTCATTGAAGGCCCGATGGAAAACCAGATCGACCGCGATCGCATTCTCGCCGATGGATCGCTTGCCAACGAATTCAGACAATGGCTGCTGACGCCGGAGAATTTCGCGGCGCTGGACAAAGGGACCGTGCTGATCCCCGACACGTTTCTTGCCAAACGCGCTGTCGTCGTCACGCCTGCGGCGGTGAGCAATACGGACGGACTCTTTGCCGAGGTTGAAATTGTCGAAGCGCTGGCGAAAGCTGCCAGAGACAATGTCGACCTGCAGAACATCAAATCGCCAGCCGGATTCGAGCGCCGTCTCAATGACAGCACCTGTGCCGGATGCCATCAGACCCGCGCCATCGGGGGTTTTCATTTTCCGGGCGTCGATTGGTCGGGCGATCCGCCTAGCTTCGTGGTGGCACCCGCATCGCCGCATTTCTTCGGCGACCAGCCGCGCCGCCGGGACATTCTCGCCGCGTTTCGCGACACCAGGCCGCTGGATTTCTCGCGCGGATTTTCCGCACGGCCGCAAGCGTACCGTGCCGACGATCTGGATGGCACGACTTATTTTAACGGATGGGGTGCGCAATGTTACGCACCTACCGCGCGCGCAACACGCGCCGACAAGAGCTTCTCGTCGTGGACCTGCATCGACGGTCTTGAGTGTCAGATGCCCGCGAGCGGCGGGACCGCGACGCGTGCCGGACTGTGTTTCCCCGAATAGTTTACGCGACCGTGCCTGATGCGCGCATCTTCGCGATGTCCGCGTCGCTGTAGCCTGCGCCGCTGAGGATTTCGTCGCTGTGCTCGCCGACATGCGGCGCCATGCGCGGACGCACTTTTTGCGCGCCCTCGATCCAGATCGGCGTGTTGATCGTCAGCATGGTATCGTTCTCGAACGGCACCACGGCCTCGACTTCGCGCATCTGCGGATCGTCGGGAATATCGGCGGCGATGCCGACGACGCCGAAAATCAAGCCCTCGCCGCTGTCGAGCAGCGTGCGCCACTCCGACAATGGCTTGGCGGCGAAGATTTTATCAAGGACGGCGATGAGATCGTGCGAGTGGCGATGCCGCGCAATCTTGGTCTCAAAGCGCGGGTCGGCGAGCAGGTCCTCGCGGTCCACCACCCTGCAGAACACCGGAAATTGCTTTTCTTCATTGAGCAGCGACAGAATGATCCAGCGTCCGTCCTTGCATTGATAATGATTGGTGACGGCGTTTAGCGCCTCATGACGCGGCGGGCGGGTCTGAAACGTCGCGCCGCAAAGGGCGGCCTGCGCATAGATTCCGTTGGACCAGATGCCGTTGGCCATCAGGTTGGAATTCACCTGCGTGCCTTTGCCGGTTTTTTCGCGCTGATAAAGCGCGGTGACGATGCCGCTGAACAGCGACATCGCGCAGGGATGATCGCCCATGCCGGGCATCGAGCGCGTCGGCACGGTGTCGCTATGTTCGCGCACGAGGTCCATCAGGCCGGAGCGCGCCCACCATGCGTTCGAGTCGAAGCCGGGCTTGTCCGCTTCCGCGCCGGTCTCGCCATAGCCCGTGAACGACGCGTAGATCAGCCGGTCGTTGAGCGGCTGCAAATCTTTCCAGGTCACGCCGAGCTTCTTGCGCACCGGCGGCGGAAAGTTGGTGATGAACACGTCGGCGTCAGCGACCAGTTTGCGCAGCACGGCCTGGCCTTCGGGTTTTGCAAGATCAAGCGCGAGGCTCTTCTTGTTGCGGCCCTCCAGCATCCACGCATAATTATGCGGACTGATCGGGTAGCCCGGCAGGTTCGGCAGATTGCGCACCGGATCGCCGGCGCCCGGCGGCTCGATCTTGATGACATCGGCGCCGAAATCCGACAGCGCGGTTGCGGAGGAGGGTGCTGCGATGAAACTCGCGCAATCGATCACCTTCAGTTCCCCGAAAATTCCTTGAGCCATCGCGGCTTTCTCCCGTTCTCGCTTTTTGCGCTCGTGCGCCATCACGTTGCTGCCAGAGTGACATTGCCTTGCAGTTTTGTCACGGCGGCAAGCGTTGCGCTACCGCATCGCGTGATGCCCCGCATGCAGATTTGGCTTCGACGGACAGCGTCAAATGCGCGGCGTGACGCCCTGTTCTAGTCCCGCTTTGCGTTCTGCGGCGACCGCACGCCGATAACCATCGCGTTCCTGCAACCGTTGCCAATACGCGGCCACATTGGGACCGAAATTCGTGGCAAGGCCGATATTCTCGGCAAGTCTTAAAGCGTAGCCATTGACAATATCCGCGGCCGTAAAACGTCCGGCGCACAGCGTCTGCGAATTCCCGGTGGCAGCCTCCACCGCGCGCAGCCGCCCCAGAAACCATCGCGCGTAATCTTCCACGACCTGCGGGTTGCGGCGATCTTCGGATTCCAGCTGGCCGTAGCGCAGAACTAAAGTTTGCGGAAACGTCAGCGTTGCGTCGCTGAAATACATCCAGTTCAGAAACGCGCCGTAAGCCGGCTCCGTGAGATCAACGATGAGCGGCGTCGGGCCGTATTTCGTTCCGAGATAATGACAGATGCCGGAGGACTCCGTCATCCGGGTCTCGCCGTCTATCAGGAATGGAATCGTGCCGAGCGGGTTGATCGCAAGATAATCCTTAGCGAGCACGCGCGGCGGAAACGGCAGCATCTTCAGATCATAGGAGAGGCCCAACTCCTCAAGCATCCAGAGCGGACGAAATGAGCGAGCCGCATCGCAGTGATAAAGAGTGATCATGGCGTTGGCGTTCCTTGTTTGGCGAGTCTGACGGAGTGCCGTCGCCTTCAGGTCTGAGCACGCTCGTCCGCAATCGCCTTGCCGTCGTTCGGCAGCGACCCGGGTGCAACCAGAGTGACGTCACCTTTCAGTTTTGTCACGGCATGCAGCGTTGCGGCGACCGCGTCGCGCAAGGCATCGGAGGCAACAGACGCCTCGGCGGAAAGCCTCATCACGTCGGTTTCCTTGTCGCGGCTGACGACGAGCCGCAGCCGTCCCAATTCCGGATGACGCTTGCCGATCTCGGAAATCTGTTCGGGACGCACGAACATGCCTTTGACCTTGGTGGTCTGATCGGCGCGGCCCATCCAGCCCTTGATGCGCATATTGGTGCGCCCGCACGGGCTGACACCGTTAAGCGTCGCGCTGAGATCGCCCAGTGCCAGGCGAATCTGAGGATGATGCGGATCGAGCGAGGTCACGACGATTTCGCCGACATCGCCGTTGCGCACCGGGTCACCAGTGCCGGGCGCGACGATTTCGACAATGATGCCTTCGGTGACGATCAGCCCTTCGCGCGCCGCTGACTCATAGGCGACGATGCCGAGGTCCGCCGTGCCGAAACTCTGATAGGCGTCGATGCCGTGCGACTTGATTTCGGTCTGTAGCGATTTCGGAAACGCGGCGCCCGACACCGAGGCGCGCGCGATCGAGGAGACGTCGCGTCCGGCGCTCACACCGGCATCGAGCAGGATTTTCAGAAAATCCGGCGTGCCGGCATAGCCGGTGGGCCGATAGGCCTCGATCAGCTCGAACTGTTGTTCGGTGTTCCCGGGACCGGCGGGAATGACCGCGCAGCCCAGCGCACGCGCAGACGCATCGAAGATAAATCCGCCGGGCGTCAGATGGTAGCTGAAGGTGTTGAGAACGATGTCGCCGGGGCGGAATCCCGCCGCGAACAGTGCACGCGCGCCGCGCCACGCATCGGCGTCGGTCGACTCAGGCTCGAAGATCGGACCGGGTGACGTAAACAGCCGTCCGAACGATCCGGTGGGCGAGGGGACGAAGCCGCCGAACGGAAGTGCTGCTTTATGAAGCGCGGGCAATTCGGATTTGCGCAGCACCGGCAGCTTTGCGAGCGCGGCACGGTCCTTGATGGACGCAAGATCGATGCCCTTGAAGCGTTCGGCATAAGCGGGTGCTTTCGCCGCAGCGCTCAGCACATCCGGTAGCCGCGCGAACAGGTCGGCATCGCGCTGCGATGCGTTGCGGGTTTCCAGTTTGTCGTAATGTCCGGTCATACGCCCGATCACAGCCAGCGCTTGCGCCGCTTGAAGCTTTTGAGGTTCTTGAAGCTCTTGCGCTGGTCGCCCGCGCCGCCGAGATAAAATTCCTTCACGTCTTCATTGTCGCGCAGCTCATCGGCGGTGCCGTCGAGCACCACCTTGCCTTGCTCCATGATGTAGCCGTGACTCGCGACCGACAGCGCCGCGCGTGCATTCTGTTCCACCAGCAGGATGGTCACGCCGAGGTCGCGGTTGATCTTTTTGATAATCCCGAACACTTCCTTGACCAGCAGCGGCGACAGCCCCATCGACGGCTCGTCCATCAGGATCATTTTGGGCCGCGCCATCATGGCGCGTCCGATCGCCAGCATCTGCTGTTCACCGCCCGACAGATAACCGGCGAGGCCGGTGCGTTCTTTCAGGCGCGGGAAATAATTGAACACCATGTCGATGTCGTCGTCGATGTTCTTGTCGTTGCGGGTGTAGGCGCCGAGCTTCAGATTTTCCAGCGTCGTCATGTCGGCGATGATGCGCCGGCCTTCCATCACCTGAAAGATGCCGCGCCGCACGATCTTGTCCGGGTCGATGCCGTGGATGCGTTCGCCATCGAATACGATTTCGCCGCGCGTCACTTCGCCGTCTTCGGTTTTCAGCAACCCTGAGATCGCCTTCAGCGTGGTCGATTTGCCCGCACCATTGGCACCGAGCAGAGCCACGATGGCGCCTTTCGGCACTTCCATGCTCAAGCCGCGCAGCACCAGAATGACGTTGTCGTACACGACCTCGACGTTGTTGACCGCGAGAAGTGGCGCGGCAGCAACGGCTTTCGGTTTTGTGTCGATGTCGGCGGCAGTTTGCACGGTTTCAATTCCTTTGGAGACGATGCCGCCCCGCGCGAACGCGGAGCGGCATGTTGTCAGCTTACCAGCCGAGCCATTCGGCCTTGCGTGGCAGTTCGATGGTCTTGACCTTTTCGAGTTTGATCGTTCCGGCCTTGACGAGGTCGGCAACCGATCCGTCGGTCGCTCCCGACACCTTCATGCGGTAGAGACTGACCGCAAGCGTGCCGCGATGGTCCTTGTCGGTCCAGGTCGATGGCGTGCAGACGCCTTCCATGCCGGCAGGAACCCAGTTGGCTTTCTGGTAGAATGCCTTCTTGACGTTCTCGCCGGTTGTGCCGCCGTTCTTAGCGGCCCATTCGAGGGCTTCCTTCATGTAGAGCGCGGTGCAGACAGCCGCGACGTAATGCACCGGACGATAGGCGGTGCCGGCGGCATCGGACATCTTGGAAATTTCCATGACGGTCTTCATGCCGGGAACGTCGGCGCCCCACGCAACAGCGGTGCGCAGCGGGATCACCATGCCGTCGGCAGCAGCGCCTGCGGCTTTGGCGGCGTTCTCATCCATGCCCCAGACGTTGCCCATGAACTGCACGTCGACGCCGGCAGCCTTACAGGCGTTCAGCACCGAAATGTTGGAGCCTGCGGTGTTGCCCAGATAAGCGTAGTTCGCACCGGAGCTTTTCAGCGTCAGGCACTGCGCGCTGTAATCGCCCGGCGTAAGGGCGAACATGATCGGCTCGAGAACCTCGAAGCCGAGATCGGCTGCGATCGCCGCACCGGCGGCTTTCGGCGCGTTCGGGAACGGATGGTTCGCCCCCATGTGGACGAACTTCGGCTTGCCGGATTTGCCCTTGGCCTTCCAGTCTTCGGCGGCCCAGGTCAATTCGGCGCGCAATGCGTCCGAATAGCTCGGTCCGTAGAAGAAATTGTAAGGCGCGGCTTCGGTCTTGCCGCTGACGCCGGTCGGATCCGTCAACGCGGCCGAATAGGAACCGGACATGTCGGGGATTTTGTCTTCGGCGACGAATTTCTTCAGCGCTTCGGTATCGGCGGTGCCCCAGCCGAGAATGGCTGCGACCTTGCCGTCCGGGCTCGACCACTTCTTGTAGAGCGCAATCGCGCGCGGCACCTGATAGCCGTAATCGTTGGTGTCGACATTCACCGGCTTGCCGGCAATGCCGCCGTTCTTGTTGATCCATGCGAACGTGTCCGCTTCGGCCTGGCCGAACGGGACGCCGACGTCGGATGTGCCGCCCGAGTAGTCTGCGAGATGGCCGATGGCGATCTGCGCCTGCGCCACACCGCCCGCGCTGCACATCAGCAGAGCGACCGATGCTGTACCCAGCAATTTTGTAATGGTCATTTCGATATTCCTCCGGTTTCCTCTGAAGTTTTCTTGCGAGGTCTTAATTATTGTCAGTCCCGTTCCGACCTCAATGCGAGAACGGGTAGAGTTTCCAGTAAGCCTTGATCTGCTGCCACCGATGGGCGAGCCCGTCAGGTTCAAAGATCAGAAAGACGATAATGATGACGCCGATGGACATCTCGCGCAAGAATGAGATGTTGTTCTTGAGGCCGAGATACTGATCGATGGCGCCGCCACTCAGCGCGGCGGTCATCCATTCCATCGATTCCGGCAGCAGCACCATGAACGCGGTTCCCATCAGGGTTCCCATGATCGAGCCGAGCCCGCCGATGATAATCATGGCCAGAAAGATGATCGAGCGGTCGATCCCGAAACCTTCGTTGGAGACGACCTGATTGTAATGCGCGTAGAGCGCGCCTGCGATGCCGGCGAAGAACGCCGCAAGGCCGAACGACAGCGTGCGGTATTTCGTGAGGTTGATGCCCATGATCTCCGCGGAGAGATAATGGTCGCGTACCGCAACCAGCGCGCGGCCGTCGCGCGTGCGCATCAGATTGGTGACGAGCACGTAGCAGACGATGAGATAGGCGAGCACGACGTAGAAGTATTGCTTGTCGCCGCGAAACACCTTGCCGAAAAGCGAGAACGGCTCCGCAAGTGCAGGGACGCTGCCGCCGGTGAACCATTCGGCGCGTCCGAAGAAGTCCAGAATAATGAACTGCGCGGCCAGCGTCGCGATGGCGAGATAAAGACCTTTCAGCCGCGCAGCGGGCAAGCCGAAGATCAATCCGACCAGCGCGGTCACGACGCCCGCCAGCGGAATGCAGAAAAACACCGGAACGTGGTGGTTCGACAGATATGCCGAGGTGAACGCGCCGAAACCGAAGAACGCGGCGTGGCCGATGGAGATTTGCCCGGTGAATCCGACCACGATGTTGAGGCCGAGTGCTGCGATTCCGAAAATGCCGATCTGGATCAGCATACTGAGCGCGTATTCCTTCAGCACATAGGGTGCGAAGCAAATCAGCACGATGCCGAGGATCATCATGTTGCGGCTGGTCGTCGTCGGGAACATGGTGGTGTCCGACGCGTAGCTCGTTCGGTAGTCGCCTGCGGGGAGGAGGTTTTGTCCGGCCATTAGATGCGCTCAATGTCTTTGGTGCCGAACAGGCCGTAAGGCTTAATCATGAGAATGAGTATCAGCGCGTAGAACGGCGCGATCTCGTACAGATTGCCCCAGTGCAGATACTGGCTGTCGACAAACTGCGCGATATTTTCGAGCAGGCCGATAATGATGCCGCCGAGCACCGCACCGCCGACACTGTCGAGGCCGCCGAGAATCGCGGCCGGAAAAACCTTGATGCCGTAATTGGCCAGACCCGCCGACACGCCGTTGACGACCGCCACCACGACGCCCGCGACCGCCGACACCGTCGCCGAGATCGCCCATGCCATCGCGAACACGCTCTTGACCGAAATGCCGAGCGATTGCGCGACCTGCTGGTTGAAGGCGGTGGCGCGCATCGCAAGACCGTATTTCGAGACTTTGAAGAACCACGCCATGCCGGCCATCATCAGCACAGATACAACGAGACTCATGACGTAGACGGTTTGCACCTGCATGCCGAAAATATCGATGAGTTGCGTATCGAACACGCGCGGGAACGGCTGCAGGTTGACGCCGAAGATCCATTTCATCAGCGCCGAAAACACGGTCGAGAGCGCGATCGTCACCATGATGACGGAAATGATCGGCTCACCGATCATCGGGCGCAGAATGATAATCTGAATCGCGATGCCAAACAGGAACATGAAGACGAGCGTAATCGGCATGCCGAGATAGAACGGCACCTGATATTTGGTCATCAGCCACCAGCACACCCACGCGCCGATCAGCAGCAATTCGCCCTGCGCGAAGTTCACCACCTGCGTCGCCTTGTAGATCAGCACGAACGACATCGCGACCACGCCGTAAAGCGTGCCGACGACGAGGCCATTGATGATGAGCTGGATGAGGAGTTGCGTGTTCACTCCGCGGCCTCCGCGTGCGATGGCAGCGCACCGAGATCGACCACGTTGAGCGTGGTGCGGATGCGTTGCGTAGTGCCGTCCTGGAATTTGATCACAGTGTCGATGTCGATGGCGGGTTTGCCGCCATAGATGGCGTCGATGATGGTGGCGTATTTCTCGTTGATGACCCTGCGGCGAACTTTCCGCGTGCGGGTCAATTCGCCGTCATCGGCATCGAGTTCTTTATAGAGCAGCAGGAATTTGCGGATGCGCTGCGCCGGCGGCAGCGTGGCATTCACGGCTTCGACTTCCTTGCGCAGCAATTCGTAGACTTCTGGGCGCGAGGACAAATCCGTATAGGTCGTGAACGAGATGCGATTTTTCTCCGCCCATTTCGACACGATGGAAAAGCGGATGCAGATCATCGCGGCGAGATAATCGCGACCGTCTCCCAGCACCACGGTCTCGGCGACGTAGGGCGAGAATTTCAGCTTGTTTTCGATATATTGAGGCGAGAAGCGGTCGCCGCGCGAGGTCTCGGCCATATCCTTGATGCGGTCGATGACGACGAGTTGCTTAACGTCATTGAAATATCCAGCGTCGCCGGAATACATCCAGCCGTCGCGGAAGTCGGCCAGCGTGGTTGCCTCGTTCTTGTAGTAGCCCTTGAACATGTTGGGATGGCGCACGACGATTTCGCCGACGCCGTTGGCGTCGGGATCCTTGATCTGGATTTCGATGTTCTGCGCCATCGACACGCCGGTCGTATCCGGATCGACGGCATCCGGATGATGCAGCGTGAAAGCGCCGAGCGTTTCGGTCTGGCCGTAAAGGGTACGCAACGGCACGCCCATGGCGCGGAAGAATTTGAATGTGTCGGGGCCGAGTGCCGCACCGCCGGTTGCCGCCGAACGCAGCCGTGTGAATCCAAGGCGGTCGCGCAATGCACGAAACACCAGCGTCTCGGCGACCATTGATTTTTTACCGTCGCCGAGCGCGTTGAGGCCGGACTTCATGCCGATCTCGTAAAGGCTCTGTTTCATGGCGGACGCATCCATGACGCGGGCGCGAACGTCGGCGGCAATGCCTTCCCAGATGCGCGGCGCGAACAGCACGAAGGTCGGCGCGATCTCGCGGAAGTCGTTCATCATGGTGTCGGATTGCTCGACGAAATTGACCTTCATCCGGCTGAGCAGGCCCTTACCCATCGCGTAGACCTGTTCCATGATCCATGGCAGCGGCAGCACGGAGACATACTCGTCGGTATGATCTTTTGGGTCGAAGGCGAGATATGTCGCGCAGTGATTCAAGACGCGGCCCGCCGCCAGCATCGCCAGTTTCGGATTCGACGTGGTGCCCGACGTCGTACACAGAATGGCGACGTCCTCGCCCTTGGTTGCATCCACAAGTGAATCGTAAAGCTGCGGTTCGCGCGCCGCGCGCTGCTGGCCCAATTTGGCGATCTCGCTGGCGTCGATCAGGCGCGGATCGTCGTATTTGCGCATGCCGCGCGGATCGGAATAAACGATGTGGCGCACGCTTGGAATGGCGTCGCCCAGTTCGAGTAGCTTGTCGACCTGCTCTTCATTTTCGGCGAACACGATCTTGGCTTCGCCGTAGGTGAGGAGAAATTTCACTTCTTCGCCGAGCGATTCGCGATACATGCCGAGCGACATCGCGCCGATGGCGTGGGCGGCGATTTCCGCTGCGGCCCAATCGGGACGGTTATCGCCGACGATGGCAACGACGTCGCCGCGCTTCAATCCAAGCTCGACCATGCCGAGCGCGAAATCGCGCACGCGGTTCTGATAGTCGTCCCAGGTGAAAGTGCGCCAAAGCCCGAAATCCTTTTCGCGCAGCGCGATCTCGCCGCCATGCTCTTTGGCGTTGAGACGCAGCAGCTTCGGATAGGTATCGGCTTTCGCGACGCGGCCGGCGTAATCCATCATGCCGCGCTCTCCGCAGGCTTGGGGATGTCGTCGGGATCGACCAGCACTTCGTCTTCCTCGCCGAGATAAGCGCGCTTGACGTGGGGATCGGCGAGCACCGAAGCCGGGTCGCCTTCGGCGATCTTGCGGCCGAAATCCAGCACCATGACCCGGTGGGAAATATCCATCACCACGCCCATGTCGTGCTCGATCATCATCACCGTCATGCCGAATTCTTCGTTGAGATCGACGATGTAGCGCGCCATGTCCTCCTTTTCCTCGAAGTTCATTCCGGCCATCGGTTCGTCGAGCAGGATCAGTTGCGGCTCAAGCGCCATGGCGCGCGCGAGTTCGACGCGCTTGCGCAGGCCATAGGGCAGCGTGCCTGCCGTGGCCTTGCGCACCGACTGCAGGTCGAGGAAATCAATGATCTCCTCCACTTTGCGGCGGTGCTCGAGTTCTTCGCGCCGCGCACCGGTCAGCCAGTAAAGTGATCCCGTGATGAAATTGTTCTTGAGCAGGTGATGCCGCCCGACCATGATGTTATCCAGCACGCTCATATGGTGAAACAGCGCTAGGTTCTGGAAGGTCCGGCCGATGCCAAGCGAGGGGCGTGCATTGGGGGTAAGCGCGGTGATGTCGCGGCCACGGTAGAACAACTGGCCTTCGGTCGGCCGGTAACGGCCGGAGATGCAGTTGACGATCGAGGTCTTGCCGGCGCCGTTGGGACCGATGATCGAAAATAGCTCGCCGGCGTTCACGCCAAAGCTCACGTCGGTAAGCGCGCGTACGCCGCCAAAGCGCAG
>JAYVYQ010000066.1:0-19509 GCA_043784125.1 Afipia sp. | reverse complement strand
CGCAAGCTGTTTGAGAATGGCGAACATCAGCTCCTGCTTGCGCATGGTGCTGGCATTTTCGACCCCGTTTTCCTCAGCGAACGAGACGAGCTCTCCCGCTGTTTTGGCCTTGAGGTCTTGTAGTTTTATTTCCCGCATTGGGGTTGTCCTGTGGAGTGTCGTCGAGGGGAGGGGTGCAAGCGGAGATTCGGCCTGCTTGCCAACAAACGGACGTGACGATTTGAGAAGTCCGAAAATCTTGGGCGAGGAAGGTAATGTGCAGAAAAAGCCGGGAGGCTTTCGAACCCGATGCGGCGGCCGGTTCAACATTGGAACCGGGACTCAACCGCATCCGTTTGCGTTCGGTGGGATGGCGTGACTATAGAAAATCGGCGCAGGTCGCGCAAGAAGTCGTTTCGATTCCCGCAAGTTCGCTGAAATCTAAAACGGCTTCACGATCACCAGAATCACGATGGCGATCAACAGTACCGTTGGTACTTCATTGATAAGACGATAGAATTTCGGACTGTGGGTATTTCGGTCGAGATCGAAATCGCGAACCCGCCCGACCAGAAAGCCGTGAACGCCCGACATCGCGATCACCAGCAGGAATTTCAGCTGAAACCAGTGCGCAGTGTGCCAATTCCCGGCCCACGCCAAATATAACCCCGCGCACCATGCGAAGATCATCGCCGGGTTCATGATGAACTTCAGCAGCCGCCATTCCATGATTTTCAGAGTGGCCGACAGTTCCGAGCCGACCGCCGCCGAGGCGTGATAAACAAACAATCGCGGCAGATACAGCATGCCGGCCATCCAGGAGATGACCGCAATCACATGCAGGGCTTTGATCCATTCATACATCGCCGAAAGCATCTTCTATTTTTGGTGAGCCAGGATTTGGTATTTTGAGTGGAACGATCGATTGCAGGGAATGTTGAACCGCATCGCTACCTGATGCGAGACGGGATATGTCCGCAAGCACCACTTGTCTAAAGAATCTTATTTAGATTCTTAGGTTGGAGTCAGCGTAGCTGTGTTTAGCGCCCGCGCAATAAACTCCCCAGTCTGTTCGGCAGTCATCAACACCAGCAGATGTTATGCCCGCTATCGGGAAATATCCTTGCACAAAAATGCCAGCGCATTTTCAGAGACTTGCCGTTCGCCATCCCGGTTTCATCCAAGACAAATCCACATAAGCCCGTTAGCATCGCACTCATGGCCTGATGTCTCACCGAAGTCATGGCTGTGAATGAAAGTGCGGGTTATCCCGAAGGCGGTTGGTCTGCGGTGGTTTTGGAGCCGATCTGCACACAGGGATTCACAGCCGTCCACAGAAGTGAAGTGAAAACGATAGATCGGCGTCAGGCTCATGCCTACCAGCGGTAGCTACTTTCATCTTCACATGATCTCGGATTCGACCGGCGAGACACTCATCACCGTGGCGCGCGCAGTCGCTGCACAATATTCCAACGTCTCTCCGGTGGAGCATGTCTATCCGCTGATTCGCAGCCAGAAGCAGCTCGACCGTGTGCTTGCCGAGATCGAGGAGACGCCGGGCATCGTTCTGTTCACGATCCTCGAGGAGGACTTGGTGGCGCGGCTGGAGGCGAAGTGCCGCGAGATCAATATTCCCAGCCTGTCCATTATTGGACCGGTGATGCAGCTGTTTCGGGCGTATCTCGGCACCGAGACATCGCAGCGCGTCGGCGCGCAGCACACGCTCAACGCCGAATATTTCAAACGCATCGACGCGTTGAATTACACCATGATGCACGATGACGGCCAGCACGTCGAAGGGCTGGAGGAAGCTGACGTCGTGCTGGTCGGCGTGTCGCGCACCTCGAAAACGCCGACCTCGATCTATCTTGCCAATCGCGGCGTGCGCACCGCGAACGTGCCGCTGGTGCCGGGTATTGCGATTCCGCGCGAGCTTGAAGTTTTGAAGAAGCCGCTGGTCGTCAGCCTTCAGGCGACGCCGGAGCGTTTGATTCAGGTGCGGCAAAATCGTTTGCTTGGTCTCGGTGCCAAAAGCGGCGACCAGGCCTATATCGACCGGCAATCGGTGGCCGAGGAGATCGCGATGTCGCGCAAGCTGAGTGCGAAATACAATTGGGAACTGCTCGACGTCAGCCGGCGCTCGATCGAGGAAACCGCCGCCGCCGTGATGAAGCTCTACGCTGACCGCCAGCGTCAGAAGGCTTGAGCGCGATGAATATCTGGCGCGGGCAACATCCGCCGATTCTTGCCTCGCAAAGTGCAGTGCGAAAATTATTGCTCGATCACGCGGGTCTTGGCGTCGAGACGATCCCGGCGACTATCGACGAGCGCGCTATCCAGCAAAAATCCGGTCTGAAGAATCCGGCCGAGATCGCAAGCCTGCTTGCCGGCGAGAAGGCGAAGCATGTGTCGTCGCTTCATCTGGAGCGTTATGTCATCGGCGCCGATCAGACGCTGGCGCTCGGCGAGCGGCTGTTCAGCAAGCCCGCAAATCGCGATGCGGCGGCGGACCAGCTTGCGGCGCTGGCCGGCCACACGCATGTTCTGCACAGCGCAGTTAGCGTTGCGAGAGAGGGGGAATTGCTGTTCTCCCATGTCAGCGCCGCGCGCATGAGCATGCGGAAATTGACGAATACTCAGATCGCGTCTTATCTCGATCAGGCAGGCGATGCCGTCACCACAAGCGTCGGCGCGTATCAGCTGGAAGGGCTTGGGGTTACTCTGTTCGAGCGGATCGAGGGCGATCACTTCACGATTCTGGGCCTTCCGTTGCTGCCGCTGCTGGCGTTTCTGCGCGGCCAAAATCTTTTGAGCGTTTAGACATGTTGCTGTTGGGACTGACCGGATCGATCGGAATGGGAAAGTCCACCACCGCGAAACTATTCGCGGAGGCGGGCGTGCCCGTTTACGACGCCGACGCCACGGTGCATCAGGTTTATGAAGGCGAGGCCGCGCCCGCGATGGAGGCTGCGTTTCCGGGCAGCACGTTGAATGGAAAAGTGGACCGGCAGAAATTATCCGCCATGGTGGTCAACAATCCCGACGCGATGACGCGGCTGGAAAAAATCGTCCACCCGATGCTGCGTAGCCATCAATTAAGATTTCTGGCCGAGGCCGAAAAATCCGGCGCGCCAGTCGCAGTGCTCGACATTCCATTGTTGTTCGAGACCGGCGGTGAAAATCGCGTCGATGCCATCGTGGTGGTAACCACATCGCCGGATGTTCAGCGCGCCCGCATTCTGGCGCGCGAGAACATGACGCCTGACAAGCTGGAGGCAATTCTGGCGCGACAGATGCCCGACCCTGAAAAGCGCAAGCGTGCCGATTTTATCGTGGATACATCGAACGGACTGGACCCTGTGCGCGCGCGCCTCAAGGACATCCTCGTCGAAGTCGTTAAGATGCCCAAGCGCCGAACCTGATTCGCAAAGTTCCAAAACACCATGCGTGAAATCGTTCTCGATACCGAAACCACCGGCCTGGATCCCCTGCGCGGAGATCGCCTGGTTGAGATCGGCTGCGTCGAGATGGTCAACCGCATGTCGACGGGGCAGACGTTTCACGTCTACCTCAATCCCGAGCGTGACATGCCGCAGGAAGCATTTGCGGTTCACGGATTGTCTTCCGAGTTTTTGTCTGACAAGCCGCTGTTTGCCGCTGTCGCAGAGGCGTTTCTGGACTTCATCGGTGACGCGCCGCTCGTCATTCACAACGCGTCGTTCGACATCGGCTTCATCAATGCCGAACTGAACAAAATCGCGCGGCCTGCAATTTCGCGCGAGCGTCTCGTCGATACTTTAACTCTGGCGCGCCGCAAGCATCCCGGCGTGTCGAACCGGCTCGACGATCTGTGCTCGCGCTACGCCATCGACAATTCGCGCCGCACCAAGCACGGCGCGTTGCTCGACGCCGAATTGCTGGCTGAAGTTTATATCGACCTGATCGGTGCGCGGCAGTCGCAGATGATTCTGGCTGAGACGCGTCAGTCATTTTCGGGCGGCCAATCCGATCAGCCGCGGCGGCAACGCGAGACGCCGCTTGCGCCGCGTCTGAACGACGCCGACACTGCAGCCCACAATGCATTTGTCGTCACGCTCGGCGAAGCCGCGCTGTGGAGCGAATTCAAAACTGAAGATTAAAACGTCGCGCCGGTAGCAGTGCGCGCCCAAGCGATCAGCTTGGCTTGAGCTGCTCGGCCTGCCGCGCCATGTTCTGGCGATACAGCCCGACGAAATCCACCGGATCGAGCATCAAAGGCGGGAAGCCGCCATTGCGCACCGAAGTCGAGATGATCTCGCGCGCGAACGGGAACAGCAGACGCGGACATTCGATCATAATGAGCGGATGCAGATTTTCCTGCGCCACGTTCTGCACGCGGAACACGCCCGCATAGATCAGCTCGAATGCGAACAGCACCGTGCCTTCGTTTTCACCCTTGCCCTCGATCGCAAGCGCGATTTCGTAATCGTGCTCGCCGACATTCGTCGCCGTCACGTTGATCTGGACGCTGATCGTCGGTTGCTTGTCCTGCGGACCGAGCGACGCCGGAGAATTCGGATTCTCGAACGACAGATCCTTGATGTATTGCGCCAGCACATTGAGTTGGGGTGGAGCGGCGTTCTCGAGAGGCGCGCCATTGCCGTTGGTCATGTTGTCTCTCCGAGAGCGTTGAAATCCGGATTGGACGAGAGCGAAATTCCTGCAAAATCGGCGTTCAAGACGCTGATATTGCTGCGAACGCCGCACACTCAAGCTCAATCGAGGCGAGTGGCTATCATAGGCTTGCCGCATTCGACAAGGACGATGGGCCGTAATCTGGACTGGTCTCGACCCGGTACTGGGCTGGAAGGTTGGCCGGGTGGTCCGTATCGGCTAGAATTGAGCCAAATCGGCCATAACGAGGGTATTGTCGGCTTACCTTCACGACCAATTCCGGGTGCGCGACGTTTGGCGATGTTGGCTGGATCGTCTTTCGTGCCTACATAACAACTGCAAATCTCGGCGCGAGCCGCCATATCGGACGCCCCGTCAGGTGATCGTTCGGGCACCGATTAGAAAGTGAATGCGACGTGGACATCTACACCATCATTTTTCTGGCCCTGGCCGTCTTTATCTTTCTGCGGCTGCGCAGCGTGCTGGGCCAGCGGACCGGAGATGAGCGCCCGCCATTAAATCAAGCCGCGCGCGATGTTCTGCGCGGCGCTCCCGACAATGTCGTGCCGATGCTCGGCACCGTCGCCGCCGACCAGAGCCCATTGGCGCCATCGGCCGAACCCGCCACGCCACCGGATCGCTGGAAGGGAATTGCGGATGCCGGATCGGCACTCGCGCAGGGACTGGACCAGATCGCCGTCAACGATCCGGCGTTCGACGCGCAGCATTTCGTCAGCGGTGCCAAGAGTGCATACGAGATGATCGTGCTGGCATTCGCCAATGGCGAACGCCGCGCGCTGAAGGATTTGCTGTCGCCGGAAGTTTACGAAGGCTTCGAGGCCGCCATCAAGCAACGCGAGGATCGCGGTGAGAAGGTCGAGACCCGCTTCGCATCGATCGACAAGGCCGCCATCGTGAACGCCGAAGTTCGCGATCGCACGGCGCAGATCACCATTCGCTTCGCGTCGCAGATGATTACCGTCACGCATGACAAGGACGGCGCAGTGGTCGATGGCAGCGCCGACAAGCTTGCCGACGTCACCGACATCTGGACATTCGCACGTGATATTTCCTCGCACGATCCGAACTGGAAGCTCGTTGGCACCGAGAGCGGCCACTAACAAATCGGTTCTGGTATTATCCGGCGCATGGCTCGTTCTATGCGCTGTGGGACTTGTTTTTTTCCCGCCGATTTTTTTCGAGAATTGGGCTGGCGACGAAGCGCAGGCCAAGCGTGCGGGCCATCATTCGCCGGCCTCCCACCACGTCAATGATTACAGCAAGGTCGTCTGGCCGCTTGAAATCAGCGGCAGCCAGTACGCGCCGCTGAGCTGGAGCGATGTCGCCGGATGGTCTGACGACGATCCGCTTCCGGCCTTCAAGACATTTCGCGAGAGCTGCAAACCGATTGCGGCGCAGACCAAGCCGCCTGCGGACATCAAGGCGCTCGGCACATCGTTGCGCGATCCGTGCAGGGTCGCGCGCGAATCCGACATTGCCGACACCGCGAAAGCCCGCGAATTTTTCGAGCAGAATTTCGTGCCGCTGCAAATCTCGCGCATCGGTGAAGACGCGGGATTCGTAACCGGCTACTACGAACCCGTGGTGGAAGGCTCGCGCAGCAAAAGCGATCTCTATCAGGTGCCGGTGTATCGCCGCCCTTCGAATTTGTTCGTGCGCGGCTTTTCGCAAGCAAGCACCAGTCTTCCCAACAAGGGCGATGTGTTTCGCAAGATCGGCCGGCGCAAACTGGTGCCGTATTACGACCGCGCCGAAATCGAGGATGGCGCAATTGCGGGGCGTGGGCTCGAAGTCGTGTGGTTGAAAAGCCAGACCGATTTGCTGTTCATCCAGATTCAAGGCTCGGCGCGCGTGCGCGTCGAGGATGGATCGGTGGTGCGGCTAAACTACGAAGCACATAATGGTTATGGCTACACGCCGGTCGGCCGCGTGCTGATCGATCGCGGCATCGTTCCCAAAGACCAGATGTCGATGCAGAAGATCCGCGAATACATGGAGCAGGACCCGGACGCTGCAAAAGAGTTGCGGCGGCAGAATCGCTCTTACGTATTTTTCCGCGAAGTGCAGCTGACCGACAAGGACGAGGCGGTCGGCGCGCAGGGCGTACCGCTGACGGCAGGCCGCTCGATTGCGGTCGATAAAGCGCTCCACGTATACGGCACACCGTTTTTTATCTCCGGCGATCTGCCGATTGATTCTGAAAAATCCAACACACCGTTCCGCCGCCTGATGGTGGCGCAGGATACCGGCTCGGCCATTGTCGGTCCTGCGCGCGCGGATATTTATTTCGGCGCAGGCGCAGACGCCGGCAAGGTCGCGGGCCGCCTGAAAAATCCCGCGCTGTTTGCGATGCTGCTGCCGAAAAGTCTCGACCCCGTTGCGCGCGGCAAAACGATGCCGCTGCCGGCGGACCGTCCTTCGGAAAAAATCGCCAAGCTGTTTCCCCAGACCGACTTGGTGAAAGAGCAGCCGAAAGAATCCAGCAAGGAAACCGTCAAAGAAACCGCGAAGGATGCGCCTGCGCCGCAGGCCGCTATCATGCCCGCCGTGCCGCTGCCGGAAGCGCGGCCCAAAGAGGCGCCCGCGAAGGTTGAAGGGAAAAATGAGCCGCGCCGCTCACGTACTTCTCGCCGCGCCCGTCACCGCCGATGAAGAAGCCGAAGAACCTCGATCCGCCCAGAGGCAAGCGCGCGCTGAGCGGCGAGGAAGTTGAACTGTGGGACAATTTCGCCAAGCAGGCCAAGCCTCTGCGAAAGACAAAACGCGTCGTCAAAGAAACCATTGCGCCAGAGGCGAAACCCTCAACGCCGCCCGCGCCGTCGCCGAAGCCGTCAATACAGTCAAAGCCCCCGATTGCGGCCAAACCTTCCGCGCCGCCGTTGGCGCCGATTGGACGACGTGAGAAATCCCATCTGGCGCGCGGCCGAAAGGAAATCGACGGGCGGCTCGATCTTCACGGCATGACGCAGGCGAGGGCGCATCGCGCGCTGCTGAATTTTTTGCATCACGCCAGCGATAACGGCATGTCGTTCGTGCTTGTGATTACGGGCAAGGGCCGCACCGTCGAGCCCGGCGCGGAGCGCGGGTTGTTAAAGCGCATTGTGCCCGAATGGCTGGGCCTGCCGGAATTTCGCAGCGTCGTCGTCGGCTTCGAGCAGGCCCATATCGGCCATGGCGGCGAGGGCGCGCTGTATGTGTGGGTGCGGCGGGCGCGGTAGCTACAAAATAAACCGGCTCAAATCCGCATTCTTCGCCAGATCGCCGACATGCTTCTTAACATAATCAGCGTCAATCGTGATCGTCTCGCCATTGCGGTCCGGCGCGACGAAAGAAATTTCATCGAGCACGCGCTCCATCACGGTCTGCAAGCGACGCGCGCCGATGTTTTCGATGGATGAATTCACCGCGACCGCGACATCGGCCAGCGCATCGATGGCGTCGGGCGTGATGTCGAGCGTAACGCCTTCGGTCTGCAGCAGCGCGACATATTGCTTGAGCAGTGACGCTTCCGGCTCTGTCAGAATCCGTCGCATGTCATCGCGCGTCAGCGCCTGCAGCTCGACACGAATCGGCAAGCGTCCCTGCAATTCCGGCAACAGGTCCGACGGTTTAGCGATGTGAAACGCGCCGGACGCAATAAACAGGATGTGATCGGTTTTCACCGCGCCGTGTTTGGTCGAGACGGTTGTGCCTTCGATCAGCGGCAGCAGATCGCGCTGCACGCCTTCGCGCGACACGTCGCCGGTGCGCGCACCGTCGCGCACGCAGATCTTGTCGATCTCGTCCAGAAACACGATGCCATTATTCTCGACGGCATGAATCGCTTCCAGCGTGAGCTGGTCGGTATCGAGCAGCTTGTCGCTTTCCTCATTGACGAGAATCTCGCGCGAATCGACCACGCTGAGGCGGCGTGTTTTCTTCTGTCCGCCCATCTTGCCGAAAATATCGCCGATGGAAATTGCGCCCATCTGCGCGCCCGGCATGCCGGGGATCTCGAACATCGGCGAGCCGCTGCCCGAAGATTGTGTTTCGATTTCGATTTCCTTGTCGTTCAACTCACCCGTCCGCAATTTCTTGCGAAACGATTCGCGCGTCGCTGGACTGGAGGCCGGCCCGACCAGCGCATCGAGCACGCGCTCTTCGGCTGCGAGTTGTGCCTTTGCCGCAACGTCTTTGCGCTTGCGCTCGCGGGTCTGCAGAATCGCAACCTCGACCAGATCGCGAATGATCTGTTCGACATCGCGTCCCACATAACCGACCTCGGTGAATTTCGTCGCCTCGACCTTGATGAAGGGCGCGCCCGCGAGCCGTGCGAGCCGCCGCGCGATCTCGGTTTTGCCCACACCCGTGGGTCCGATCATCAGGATATTTTTCGGCAGCACTTCTTCGCGCAGCGATCCGGTGAGCTGAAGCCGCCGCCAGCGATTGCGTAGCGCGATGGAGACCGCGCGCTTGGCGTCGGTCTGGCCGACGATGAAACGATCGAGTTCGGAGACGATTTCGCGGGGAGAAAAGTCGGTCATGACACCTTAGCTATATCGGAAAGGAGTAAACGCAAGCGATCACAAGATCGGCGGCCCTGATTGCCATTGCCGTATGGCATCGAACGGATGGCTCAGCATGATGATATTGAGCGTCAGGTTGTCACGGATGTACAGGCCGACGAGGACTTCAAATAAAACCGCAATCGCAATCGTCGCCCACACCGGCAAGGTCTTCGCGACCAGAAACCCCGTGACCATCGACAGCGTATCGGACAGCGAATTGACGATGCTGTCGCCGTAATAATCCAGCGAAATGGTTCCCGCGCGGTAGCGGTCGATAATGAAACTCGAATTTTCCAACAGTTCCCAACAGCCTTCCATCGCCATCGCGGGCAGCAGTCGCGCGATCCATGATGCGCGGGGAAACAGCAGCTTGGTCAGTCCATAAAAGATGAAGCCGTGAATGATGTGCGAGAAGGTGTACCAGTCGGTGATGTGCTGGGAATTTTCCGAGCTGTTCACGACGCCGTGCCACAGCTTCACATATCCGCAGGCGCAGATCGGCAAGCGGCCCATCGCGTAAAGGATGCCCGCCTGCGTCGCCAGAAGTGCGAGCGCGATCACGAGTCCCCATCGTAGCGACAATGTGCGCGCAGGAGTTGTCGCGTTGGCCGCGATCATGTGGTCAATGTCTCGATGGTGACGTTGCGGTTGGTGTAAACGCAGATGTCGGCTGCGATGTCGAGCGAACGCCGCACGATGGTTTCGGCATCCTTGTCGGAATCCACCAGCGCACGCGCGGCGGCGAACGCATAATTGCCGCCGGAGCCGATCGCCATGACGCCATGCTCGGGCTCGAGCACGTCGCCGGTGCCGGTGAGAACTAGCGAGACATCCTTATCCGCGACAATCATCATGGCTTCGAGGCGGCGCAGGTAACGATCCGTGCGCCAGTCTTTCGCAAGCTCAACGGCGGCGCGCGTCAGTTGACCCGGATATTGTTCGAGTTTGGCCTCAAGCCGCTCGAATAATGTGAACGCGTCAGCGGTGGCACCCGCGAAGCCGCCGATGACGTCGCCCTTGCCGAGTTTGCGGACTTTCTTGGCGTTGGATTTGATGACGGTCTGGCCGATGGAAACCTGGCCATCCCCGCCGATCACCACTTTGCCGCCTTTGCGAACGGTCAAAATCGTGGTGCCGTGCCAGACTTCCGGCTGTGATGCTTGCATAAAGACCCCTTGGATGTGCCCTGATCTAGGGATTCGGGAACGCGGATGCAATTGCGGCGATCCGGCACCGGATTTCAGTCACCATAGCGCAAACATCCGGCCAAATTGGTCCTTTCCCGCAGTAGCGAAGGCGGCTTTGGGCTGGTATGTCATGCCCAGTCAAAAGAGCCTTTATTCAGGCTTCGGAGAGCGATTTTCATGCGCACGGCCACCATCAAGCGCAAGACCAAGGAAACCGACATTGCCGTCACCGTCAATCTCGACGGCACCGGCGTGTCCAAGGTTGCCACCGGCATCGGTTTCTTCGACCACATGCTCGATCTTCTGGCGCGTCACTCGCGCATCGATATCGAAGTGAAGGCCGACGGCGATCTGCATGTCGATCATCACCACACCACGGAAGATGTCGGCATCGCTTTGGGTCAGGCCGTGAAGCAAGCGCTCGGCGACATGAAGGGCATCACGCGTTACGCGTCGATCCACATGCCGATGGACGAGACGCTGTCGCGTGTCGTGATCGATATTTCGGGCCGCCCCGTGCTGGTGTTCAAGTCCGAGTTTCCGCGCGACAAGGTCGGCGCGTTCGATACCGAACTGGTGCGCGAATGGTTCAACGCATTCGCCATCAATGCGGGCGTGACGCTGCATGTCGAGACTTTGTACGGCGAGAATTCGCATCACATCGCCGAATCCTGCTTCAAGGGATTGGCGCGGGCGTTGCGCACGGCTGTCGCCATCGATCCGCGCGCGGCGGGTGAAATTCCGTCCACCAAAGGCACGCTCGGCGGCTGATGGCGCGCGGGCGTATGCGGGTCATGCGTCGTAGCACCTTTTGAATCCGGCCAGGCGACACGATCTATAAGGGTCTGCGGCGCGGCTCTGGAGAAGACCATGGCGATCTATACGGTTCATGCCCCCGTGAGCTACGGCACGGATGTTCGCACCACGGACGACAAGGTCGTGTTCGTGCGCGACGGATTTTATGTCTGGGCATTTTTGGCGGCGCTGATCTGGCTGATCTGGCACCGGCTGTGGCTGGCGCTGATTGCGTACATCGCGATTTCGGTGTTGGCCGAGATTGCATTCAAGTGGATCGGTCTCGGCATCGAGGCGCGCTTCGTCGTCATGGTGGTCTTTGCATTATTGATGGGATTCGAGGCGGGCTCATTGAAGCGCTGGAAATTGTCGCGCGGCAAATGGCGTCAGCTCGCGACGGTCTCGGCAAAGAACGAGGAAGAAGCCGAACGGCGTTTCTTCGATCGCTGGACCAATCCTGCGCCCGACCATGACATCGGATATTCGCCGGCACTGCATCCGCTGCCGCGCGCGTCTCTGACTGCGCCCGACGATGTGCTGGGCGTGTTTCCTCAATCGGGAGCGCCGCGTTGAGCGTTGCGATCATCGACTACGGATCCGGCAATCTTCACTCCGCCGCGAAAGCGTTCGAGCGCGCGGCGCGGATGATGGACGACTCCGAGAAGATTATCGTCACGCGCGATCCTGAAGTTGTGTTTCGAGCGGACCGCATCGTGCTGCCGGGCGTCGGCGCGTTCGCGGATTGCCGCAAGGGTTTGGATTCGCTGGACGGCATGGTGGATGCCATGACCGAAGCGGTGCGCGACAAGGCGCGGCCCTTCTTCGGGATTTGCGTCGGCATGCAACTGATGGCGACGCGCGGCAAGGAATACGTCACCACGCCGGGGCTGGACTGGATCGCGGGCGATGTCGAAAAGATTTCGCCGCGTGAGGAGAATTTCAAGATTCCCCACATGGGCTGGAACACGCTCGATCTTCTTCGCGAACATCCGGTGCTGGAGCGGCTTCCTCTAGGGGATAAAGGCCGTCACGCATACTTCGTGCACTCATATCATCTGAATGCGGCGAATGATTCTGACGTGGTTGCGCGCGCCGATTACGGCGGTCCGGTCACCGCTATCGTGGCGAAGGACACGATGATCGGCACGCAGTTTCACCCTGAAAAAAGCCAGCGTTTTGGCCTCGCTCTGATCTCGAACTTTCTCAAGTGGAAACCGTGATTCTCTTTCCAGCCATCGATCTGAAAAACGGCCAGTGCGTGCGCCTCGAGCAGGGCGACATGGCGCGTGCGACCGTGTTCAATCTCGATCCGGCAGCCCAAGCCAAAACCTTCGAGACGCAGGGTTTTGAATATCTCCACGTCGTCGATCTCGATGGTGCATTCGCGGGCAAGCCGGTGAACGCGCAGGCGGTTGAGGCGATGCTGAAGGTGGTGAAATTTCCGGTGCAGCTCGGCGGCGGCATTCGCGACTTGGCAACTGTCGAGGCGTGGCTCGCAAAGGGAATCAAGCGCGTCATCATCGGCACTGCGGCGGTGCGCGATCCTCAGCTTGTGAAGGATGCCGCGAAGAAATTTCCGGGGCGTGTGGCCGTGGGTCTCGACGCGCGCGACGGCAAGGTCGCGGTGGAGGGCTGGGCGGAAGCGTCCACCGTCATGGCATTGGAAATCGCAAAGCGGTTTGAGGACGCAGGCGTCGCTGCCATCATCTTCACCGACATTGCGCGCGACGGGATGCTCAAGGGTCTCAATCTCGATGCGACGATTGCGCTGGCGGATAAAATTTCGATTCCCGTCATTGCATCCGGCGGCTTTGCATCGATCGAGGACGTGAAGGCGCTGCTCGCGCCGCGCGCAAAAAAACTTGAAGGCGCGATCTCGGGTCGCGCGTTGTATGACGGCCGCGTCGATCCGGCGGAAGCACTCACGCTCATTCGTAACGCAAGGGCGCCCGCGTAATGTTTAAAGTCCGCGTCATTCCGTGCCTCGATGTGAAAGACGGCCGCGTCGTCAAGGGCGTCAACTTCGTCGACCTGCGCGACGCCGGAGATCCGGTGGAAGCTGCGATTGCGTATGACGCTGCAGGCGCGGATGAATTGTGTTTCCTCGACATCACCGCCACGCATGAAAATCGCGGCACGATTCTCGACGTGGTGCGGCGAACGGCGGAAGCCTGTTTCATGCCGCTCACCGTCGGCGGCGGCGTTCGCAAGGTCGAAGACATCCGCACGCTGCTCAATTACGGGGCCGACAAGGTCTCGATCAATTCTGCGGCGGTCGAGCGGCGCGAATTCGTCAAGGAAGCCGCGGAAAAATTCGGCGATCAGTGCATCGTGGTCGCCATCGACGCCAAGCGCGTGCCGCGTTCCGGAAACAACGACCGCTGGGAAATCTTCACCCATGGCGGACGCAAATCGACCGGCATCGACGCCGTCGAATATGCGCAGGAAGTGGTCTCATTGGGCGCGGGCGAAATCCTGCTGACCTCGATGGACCGCGACGGCACCCGTCAGGGCTTCGACATTCCGCTCACGCGCACCATTGCGGACAGCGTCAAGGTTCCGGTGATCGCGTCCGGCGGCGTCGGCAACCTCGATCATCTGGTGGCGGGAATCCGCGAGGGCCATGCGACGGCGGTGCTGGCCGCGTCGATCTTCCACTTTGGCGAGTTCACGATTCGTCAGGCCAAGGATCATATGGTCCGGCAGGGCCTGCCGATGCGGCTCGACCCGTAATACCAAATGCCTGATAGGGCCTGATACTTAAGGCTTGGCATTTCGCGCTCCCCGACATCCACCGGACCTGATAGAACCATCACATGAGCCGTTTCACCATCCAGGATTTGGCTGCCACCATCGATGCCCGCGCGGCATCGGGCGGAGAGGCATCCTATACGCGCAAGCTGCTCGACAAGGGCACGGATCACTGCGCGAAAAAACTTGGCGAGGAAGCGGTCGAGACCGTGATCGCCGCCATCGAGAACAACCGAAGTCACCTGATCGCTGAGAGCGCGGATTTGATTTTCCATCTGCTGGTGCTGCTGAAATCGCGCGACGTCAAACTCTCGGAAGTCGAGGACGCGCTGGCCCAGCGCACGCAGATGTCGGGCCTTGACGAGAAAGCCGCGCGCAAGCGCGACTGAGTGGCGAGTATAAGAGTGATGCGTATGCGTTCGGTTAAGGGTGGTGGCTCATGGATGTGAGAGCCGAGACGATCCAGTATAATCCCTACCGGGTGTTCACGCGCGCGCAGTGGGCCGCTCTCCGCGACGACATGCCGATGACGCTGACTGCCAATGAAATCGAGCGGCTGCATTCGATGCATGACCGGCTCGACATTAAGGAAGTCGAGGAAATCTATCTTCCGCTGTCGCGTTTGCTGTCGTTCTACGTCTCGGCGGCGCAGCGCCTGTTCGTGGCGCAGCGCCAGTTTCTCGGCATCGAAGATCGCAAGATGCCCTATATCATCGGCGTTGCGGGTTCGGTCGCGGTCGGAAAATCCACCACCGCGCGCGTGCTGCAGGCGCTGCTGGCGCGCTGGGAGCCGCAACCCAAGGTCGATCTCGTCACCACCGACGGCTTTCTTTATCCGAACGAAATTCTCGAACGCGAAGGCCTGATGGGACGGAAGGGCTTTCCCGAGAGCTACGATCTTCCGGCGCTGCTGGCGTTTTTGTCGGACATCAAGGCCGGCCGCCGTCCGGTGCGCGGACCTGTTTACTCGCATCTGACCTACGACATCATTCCGAATGAAGGCATCGAGATCGACCGCCCCGACATCTTGATCGTCGAGGGATTGAACGTGCTGCAGACCGGGCGCTTGCCGAGCGACGGCAAAGCCGTTCCGTTCGTGTCGGACTTCTTCGACTTCTCGGTCTATATCGACGCCGACGAGGACATTCTGCGCGACTGGTATGTCGAGCGCTTCCTTGCGCTGCGCGACACCGCGTTTCTCGATCCGCGATCCTATTTCAACCGCTATTCAAAACTATCCGACGCGGCGGCGACCGCGAAGGCGCTGTCGCTGTGGAACAAGATCAACTTGGCCAATCTGCACGAGAATATTCTGCCGACGCGTCCGCGCGCTACGTTGATCTTGAAAAAAGGCAGCGACCACATCATCGAAACCGTGTCGCTGCGGCGGCTCTAATCTTTATTATTTGGGCATGATCTGGTCCGAAAACCGGTGCCAACTTTTCGGGATCATGCCCTACGCCGCGTGGCGGCCGGCGTCCGCGCCGAAATGGCCGAGATAGCGCGCGTTGATCGCCGACACCGGCATCACGATCAGCACGTCTGTCGTTCCGAACTGATGATCGATCACCGCGCCATCGCCCACGAAAGCGTCGACGCGCAGATAGCCCTTGATGAGCGGCGGCAGCGCGCGCAGCGCCGCCTTGGTATCGATTGCATCCTTCGCCATCATGTTCATGTCGACGCGGCGCGACGAATGCGCGCTTGCCTGCCAGCCATCGGGCGCACGCGCGAAGTGATGCAGGAATGACAGCGGCAGCGCGAGGTTTCGCGGATCGGTGCCGTTGAGGCTGGCGCAGCCGATCATGACGTCGAACTGATAGCGGCGCACATAACTCCAAACGCCGTGCCACAACAATTCCACCGTGCGCTTGGTGCGATATTGCGGCAGCACGCAGGAGCGGCCGAGTTCCAGAAACTTCAGCCCGCGCTGACGCTGCATCAATCCGGCAATATCGAATTCGTTGCCGGTATAGAATCCGCCGTGATGTTCGGCGATGTCCTGACGCAGCAGCCGATAGGTGCCGACCACCGGCTGCTTGCCGCTGATGGATGGTTTCGCCGCATGATCGATCACCATCAGATGATCGCAGATTTTGTCGAACGCATCCTTATCGCGCTGCGCCAGCATGGTGGCCGCATCCGCGATGGCGTTGCCGTCCTTGTAGAAAACCTTGTAGCGCAATTTCTGCGCGCTCTTCACATCGCTCTTGGACTGCGCGAGCCGCACTTCGAGCGCGCCGATGCGGCCGAGCACGGGCGCCGCCGGAAATATCCGTTTCGGCTTGAACAGTATGTTGGCATGCGGCGGCCTCAGCCATGTGACTGCAGCGGAGGCGACCGTCTTCGCAATCTCTGGCCTGAATAATTGGATCAGGCCGGGCTTTTCGCCGTGCATGCGTGTCCTTTGCCTGCGCTCCGGCGAATCGCGGGATCGCAGGTTCAGGCACGAATAAGCATGGTCGTGATACGGATATGTGACAGGTAAATTGAAGTTGTGTGACGCTGTTACGCGGCGACGCTTCCGGAGACGCTGACGGTGGCGAGTGCGTCGGCCAGCTTGTCGCGGTCGAGCGGCTTGACGAGAAAGCCGTCCATGCCGGCCTCGAAACACGCATAGCGGTCGTCCACCAGTGTATTTGCGGTGAGCGCAATGATCGGCGTGTGACGCAGGCTGCGCGACGCCTCACGCGCGCGAATCTGTTTCGTGGTCTCGATGCCGTCGAGCTTCGGCATCTGCACGTCCATCAGAACCAAATCATAGGGCGTGCCTGCGGTCTCAGCCGCGACCCAGGATTCGAGCGCCGCTTCGCCGTCGGTGGTGATGACGGGGCGATGACCGAGTTTCGTCAGCAATGAGCGAATGAGCAGCGCGTTGATCTCGTTGTCTTCGGCGACCAGCACCGACAGTCCGCGCGACGCAACGGCTGGCAACGCAGAACTCGAATCATCGGTGTTGTCGTTCGGCATGTCGGGCGCGAGGCTGGCGCCGGGCGCGACGAGACGTGCGGCGATGGATGCTGCACGCAGCGGCTTCACCAGATAGCCGTTGAACGACGCCATCATGGAGGGATCGAGTTCCTGCCGCGCGGCGGGGGTGAACATCGCGATGCGCAACGTCGCGTGATGCAGCGCCGCCTCGCCGAGTTGCTTCATCTCGAACACGCCGGTCATCCGATCGACGAGAATGGCGTGCCATGAACGTTCCGGCAGCAACGCGCGCGCAATCGACGGATCCGACACCGTGCAGGTGTGAGCGCCCCAGCGCTCCAGTCGCCGCGCGATCAGCGAAGCCTCGATGGTCTGCGGTGCGACCAGCATGATGGATTTGCCCGTCAAGTCCGGCACGTCAAGGACGGAGATTGCGCCTTCGACTTCCGCCGCACTCAGGGGAATCGAAAACTCAAACGTCGCGCCCGATCCTTCGGCGCTTTCCAGCGTGATGCGTCCGCCCATGCGCTTGACGATGCGCTCCGAAATACTCAGGCCCAAACCTGTGCCGCCGTAATTGCGCGACGTCTTTTCGGTCGCCTGCTCGAATTCGCGGAAAATTCTCTGCTGCGCGTCCGGGGCAATGCCGATGCCGGTGTCGCGAACCAGAAAGCTGATTTCGTCGGGCCAGATGCCGGGCTCGACGATGATGGCGACGCCGCCGGTCTGCGTAAATTTAATTGCGTTGCCCGCAAGATTGAGCAGTACTTGTCGTAATCGCGCGGCATCGCCGACCACATGCAGCGGCAGCCGTTCATCGACGTAAGCGGCGATTTCGAGTTTGCGGGCCTGCGCGCGCGGTGCGAGTAATTCGGTGATGTCCTCGATCAGCGACGACAGCGCGAATGGACGCTGTTCGAGATCGATTTTTCCCGCTTCGATCTTGGAGAAATCCAGCAGCTCCTCGATCAACGCCAAGAGCGCGTCGCCGGAAGTTTTGACGGCTTTGGCGTAAGTGGTCTGCTCGGCGGTCAGCGACGTGTCGAGCAGCAAACCGCTCATGCCCAGAATGCCGTTCAGCGGCGTGCGGATTTCATGCGATGCCATCGCCAGAAATTTCGACTTCGCACGATTGGCCGTATTGGCGTGATCGCGCGCTTCCGACAATGCGCGCTCGGTCTCGGCGCGATCGGTGACATCGCGGCCGACGCATTGCAGTTCAGCTGTTTGGTTGGCGTCGCGGCGCACATAGCCTTCGCGCCAGGCGATCCATCGCGGACCCCATGTGCTTTCGATTTTTTGATCGTGGATGCGCGTGCCGTTGGGCTCGGTCGCCTCGTCGCCTTGTTCGAGAACCGAAAACGTGAATGCCGTTCCGATCAGGTCTTCGCGCGGCGTCTCCGCCAGCGCGCAGAAGGCATCATTGACGGAGGTGATGCGACCTTCAGAGTCGCGCAGCACGATCAGATCGCTCTGCGATTCGAACAGCGAACGCGCGCGCTCCTCGGCTTCCTTCAATTCCCAGTTGCGATCCACCAGCGCTTCATTGCGCAATTCGATCTTGCGCATTTTCTTTTTGAGCCAGCGCATCCGCATGCTCATGGTGGCGAGGCCGACGCAGGCGACCGCAAACAGAAAGCTCGCTCCGATGGCGAAGGCCTGCGGATCATAGCCGGAATTTTGACCGCGGCTGCCGCTGATGAAGCCATACGCGCCGCCGAACGCGGCGGAAAACATCATGAAGGAGCGGATGATGAAATTCGTGCGCGGGTAGCGGCGGGCGAGGCGGCGCAGGCGCGTTCTGATTCGTAATGCCCGCAATTTCATTGGCCGTCCTGAAGTTCCGCCGCGCGTCGCTCTGCGGGGTAAGAATGCTGCCGCGATGTTGCAAAGTGCTTGAGGTGCTGCCCGGCATGATGGGCCGTTGCAAACATGGTTGATGAAACGTTAAAGCGCCGCCGTGCGCTGGGTCGCGGTGCTACCGCTCGCGCCGACGATGAGCGCTGCGGCGTCCTGCAGGCCGAACGCCCGCGATTGCACGAAAATGCGGTAATCTGCACCGCCGTCCCGCGACAGATAGATCACCGGCTCGTCGGCTGACGCATGCGGGACGACGCTGACGAACTTGATGGCATCGTTGGCGCTGCAGCTTTGCGCCTCCGCAGTGTCGATGTCGTCGATCACGGTGAAGTCGGCGAGTTCAGGCCGATCGACAATTTGCACCCGAACCGTGGAGGTTGCGCGGTCATCGGTGAAGCTGACGTGGAACTGATGCTGCCAGGGCGCTGTCGCGATTTGAAGCGTCGTGCCACTGAGCGAGATGCACGGCTGGACGCCGGGAGCCAATTCACCGCCGGCGATGAGGCCAGCCACGAGCATTGGTACGGTCGAGGCCCAAAGCTTGATACGCATGACACGCTACTCTCAGAAAACTTATGGTTCCTGAAGCGTAAACGCAGATCGTTACGGAAGTGTTTGCAGGCGATCGTTTACGCCGCGCGGCGCGTGTCGTCGGCAAGCGCCCGGTAGGATAATGCTTCGGCGATGTGAAGCCGCCCGACCGTGTCGGAGCCGTCGAGATCGGCGAGGGTGCGCGCCACCCGAAGCACACGATGATAGCCGCGCGCCGATAATCTCATCGTGTC
>JAYVYQ010000065.1:0-4029 GCA_043784125.1 Afipia sp. | reverse complement strand
TCCGCGTTTTGTGCTGATGAAGCCGTCCGTCGCGCACTTCGCCATCGGCACGATCATGCTGCGGCGCGGATGGATGCTTCGCTACCAGCCCGACATCGTCAAAGACAACGCAGCCGATGTCGTGCTGATCGCCGGATACGCATGGGCCGCGCTGATGTTCGTGCTCGGCGCCGGAGTGATTGCAACCGCGTTGACGGGGGACATCAAACTATGGGCGTTCTACGTCACAGTGATTGCGATCGGTGCAAAAATTGTTGCATTCGCGATACAATACATCGTCACCCGCGTTGTGATTACCCGCAGGCTCCGCAGGGCGGCGTTGCAGGCGCGATGAACGCGACCTAAGATCGCGACATACTTGATCTGTGGCACGGATTGTCCGGGGAGGATTTTCATATGTCGCGCAATGTTTTTTTGGTTTCGGTTTCTGCAGCCCTGATCGCAGCCAGCACAGCGCACGCCGCGCCGTCCGATGCGTTCAACAAGACCGTGACAATGTCCTGGAGCACATCCGGCATGGCGACATCCGAGGATGGCCAACAACGCTCCTATACCAACATCAACACGCGCACTGTTTATATCAGTTCGGCCGGACGCACATTCCTGCGAAAAAGCCTTCGCGGCCAGAAAGCCGGCCGCAGCGGCGAAGTCGGCCCTGGCGAAGCGAGCAACGGCAGCGTGTCGCTTCAGGGCAATCGCCTCGTCGGCACCGAGGCATTCGCGAGCGGGGCGAGGCAATATATCGCGACATTCGATCCGTCGTTCGCGAGCTGCACCCTGCAGGTGATCGACGCAAAAGGCGGCGACGCGGCCATCAAGCGCAAGGGGCCGGACGGGCGAATGTATACGGTGACCGCGACCACCGGTTCGCCGTCATGCTCGATTCAAAGCGGCAACGCATTCGGCGGCGGCCAATAAAGTCCGGCTCCGGCGACAGTCTGTCCGCTTGCCTCAACGGCTGCGAGCATTTATCAACCGGACATATCAACGATTGCGCTCCACTTCGGATCGCACACCAAGGGGGACACACATGGCCGTTGACGGAAACTGGAAGATCACAATGAGTACGCCGATGGGCGACCGCGATGCCGGGTTGATGCTGGCCAGCAGCGGCGCCACGCTGACCGGCAAGCAATCCGCCGAAGGCAACGAGACCGAAATTTTCGACGGCACCGTGAACGGCGACAACGTCGAGTGGAAGGTGAAGATCACCAGCCCCATGCCACTGACGCTGGCCTTCACCGGCAAGGTGTCCGGCGACGCCATCGCAGGCGACATGGGCATCGGTCCGATGGGCTCGTTCCCGTTCAAGGGTGTGCGGGCTTAATTTCAGATTTGCGCGCATGGCGTCATCGCCGTGCGCGCGACTCTATCGCAGAGCGTGAAGCTCGCGACCGGAGTTCAACTCCAGCCGACGGCCAGGCGGGGTTGCATGGCATCTGCGCCATGCCGCAAAAGATCTTCCCATTTGCCGGAATGAAATTTGTGGATCTGCGCGCCGCGCGGATCCCATTCGACGCTGAGAACGATGCGGTTGTGCCAGATGTCGATCAGTCTTTTTCTGCTGGGAGCCGGCGGAATATACAGGACGATTTTCACGTCGTAGCAATGCGCGATGTAGGTGCCGGGCTCGGTGCCGCTGGACGTCTGCCGCGCCGGATTTGAATAATCGACGATCTGCAGCGAGGTCTGGCACAAATCCAGCACACGGATCATTTCCGTCGGACGGGCAAGCATGAGGTGGCCTCTGGCAATGGGGAGCTTCGCACGCTTGCAACGAAACTGTTTTCCCCTGCCGTGTGGCCGCCGAGACGAGCACCCGAATCACTGAGGTAGTATCAATCTACCGCAAGGAATCAGCGGATTTGAATCCCCTATCTGCTCTCGCGCGCAAGAAACGAACCGAATTTATCCCCCGCCTCGACCAGCGCCTCACCCCAGATTCAAATCCTTGAAGAAGTCGTTGCCCTTGTCGTCGATGATGATGAAGGCCGGGAAATCCTCGACCTCGATCTTCCAGATCGCTTCCATGCCCAACTCGGGATATTCGACGACCTCAACCTTCTTGATGCAGTGCTCGGCGAGATTCGCCGCTGAGCCGCCGACCGAGCCCAGATAAAACCCGCCGTATTTCTTGCAGGCGTCGCGCACGACCGGCGCGCGGTTGCCCTTCGCCAGCATCACCATCGAACCGCCCGCGGCCTGAAACTGATCGACGAAGGAATCCATGCGGCCTGCCGTGGTCGGTCCGAACGCGCCGGATGCATAACCTTCGGGAGTCTTGGCGGGACCGGCATAATACACCGGATGGTTCTTGAAATAGTCCGGCAGCGGTTCGCCCTTCTCCAGACGTTCGCGCAGTTTCGCATGTGCCGCATCGCGCGCCACGATCATCGTGCCGGTGAGCGACAGCCGCGTCTTGGTCGGATATTTCGACAGCGTCGCCAGAATATCCTTCATCGGCTGGTTGAGGTCGATCTTCACCACCTCGCCGCCGAGTTTTTCCTCCACGGCCGGAAGATACTGCGCCGGATGGTGTTCGAGTTCTTCCAGATAAACGCCGTCGCGCGTGATCTTGCCGAGCACCTGACGATCCGCCGCGCAGGAGACGCCCAGCCCAATCGGCAGTGACGCGCCATGTCGCGGCAGACGGATCACGCGCACGTCATGGCAGAAATATTTTCCGCCGAACTGCGCGCCGACGCCGAGGCTCTGCGTCATTTTCAAAATTTCCTGCTCCATCTCCAGATCGCGGAACGCATTGCCGTCGGCACTTCCATGCGTCGGCAGTTCATCCAGATAGCGCGCCGAGGCGAGCTTCACGGTTTTCATGCAGAGTTCAGCCGAGGTGCCGCCGATGGCGATGGCGAGGTGATACGGCGGACACGCCGCAGTGCCGAGTGTCAGCACTTTCTCTTTCAGGAATGCATGCAGTCTCTCTTTGGTCAGCAGCGACGGCGTGCCCTGAAACAGGAACGCTTTATTCGCGGAGCCGCCGCCCTTGGCCATGAACATGAATTTATAGGTGTCGTCGCCCTCCGCATAAATCTCGCACTGCGCCGGCATGTTGTTGGCGGTGTTCTTCTCCTCGAACATCGACAGGGGTGCGACCTGCGAATAGCGCAGGTTACGCCTCAAATAAGCGTCGCGCGCGCCCTCGCTCAATGCGGCTTCGTCGTCGCCATCGGTGATGACGCGAAAACCCTTCTTGCCCATAATGATCGCGGTGCCGGTGTCCTGACACATCGGCAGCACGCCGCCCGCCGCGATATTCGCATTTTTCAGAAAATCGAACGCCACGAACTTGTCGTTGTCGCTGGCCTCCGGGTCGTCGAGAATTTTGCGCAACTGCGCCAGATGTCCCGGCCGCAAATAGTGATTGATGTCGCCGAATGCGGCCTCAGACAACGCGCGCAGCGCCTCGCGCGACACCACCAGCATGTCCTTGCCCATGACTTTCTCGACGCGCACGCCCTCGGTGGTGATTTTCCGGTACGGCGTTTTGTCCGGGCCCAGTGGAAACAGCGGCGTGTGCTTGTAGGGCGGCACGGCTTTGGGCGTCGGGATTGCGGTCGGGGCGTTCATGTGCAGCTCGCGTGGATGAGAGATTTGGACCCGTTCTATTCCCTTTTCAGGCAAAGGGAAGATGGGCAATAGTCAGGACAAGCCACTGTGCGCCATTCCGTCGCTCAGTTCGTTTCGCGCCGCCAACATTGGATTTCGCTGATGAACTCCGTCGCCTCGAAAGCCGCCTTGGAAACCACCCACGCGCCGATGAGCGCGTGGAAGCGGTTCGGGCTTTCGGTCGCGATAGTGCCGCTTGCGCTGTACGAAATCTGGGACAGCTATATGTTCTTCACCAACATGGGCCTGTCGGAAATCACCCGCCCCGGTTTCGGTGGAGTCCTGATGAAAACCTTTGTGCTCACCCAACCCTTCTTCGCGCTGTCTGCCCTCCTCTGCGCACTCACCGGTCGCGTCCGCTGGGCGGTGATCGCCCTGGCCGGTGTCGTGCTGGGGCGATGGCTG
>JAYVYQ010000064.1:0-2852 GCA_043784125.1 Afipia sp. | reverse complement strand
ATTGGCCCTTTGCCCCTTTAAGCTCGGATCGCAGTGCATTCACCAAACCAAGAGCCGATTTGGCCTTATTCGGCAGACCACCCTCAACATAGCCCGGTGCCGATTCTCTCCGCCGAATTGTTTGGTATTCAATTTTCTTACCCTTACCCTTCGCAACGAGAGCCTCTGTTTCGCGCCTTAGCTCAAAGAGAAATGCCAAATCGTGGGTGAAGACGATCACCTGCCGGTGTGCGGCTTCTTCGACGAGCCGAGCGGCAATTGCCCTACGGTGAATATGGTCTAGCGATGACATCGGGTCGTCGAAGACGATTCCTGAATGGCGCTTTGACGTTACGAGTTCAGCCAAGAATGCCGCAAGCGCAACGCAGCGATGCTCACCCTCGCTGAAAATATCGCCGACCGATTGATCGGGCTTTTCGACAAGACGGACCTGAAAATAGGAGACAGCATTCTGGTCCTTCTCCTTTCTGAGTTCAACCGGCATGCGGGCCAGCTTCATTTTCTCGATTTCGCGGGCAAAGCGGCCACGCAACGCGTCAGTGACCAGCTTGTCGGAAAAGTCCTTATTCTTGTCGGTGACGCCTTTTTTTGCCGTGTCCTTGAGGGCCTTCTTGATCGCCGCGACAATCTTCTGACGTTCGATCTCCGCCTTGATGTCCTCCACAAGCGGTATGAGCGCCTCGCGGTCTTTCAGCTCCCGGTATTCCTTCACCAATGCCAGTCGCACCGGACTGCTGTCATCGGCCGATAGCTGATCGATCCGCTGCACCAGCGCGGCCGCCAACTGAGAAAGCGCCTGCTCGGGAAATGTCGGCTCGATGCCCGGAGCTGGCTGCGCGCGGGTATACGCCCGAAGCCGCCATGCGGCGCGAATGCCAAACGCTCTAACCTGTTCCGCAACCGTCTCATCGCCAATTTCTGTCGCAATGAGGGTCAGTGACTGCCGGATATTTTTGACCGCGACGTGGCCAGCCTCGGCAGCGGCGATATTGCCGTCGTAGGCGCGCATCGCGTCCTCGTGTTCGGTCTTTGTGGTTCCCTTCACAAAGCTCTCGAAGGTGGCCTGGCGCTGAATGGCTTCGCCCGTCAGTGGCTGCTGGCATAGAACGCAAAGATCGTCGCCCGGCGTCGCTTCGGGAAACGAGTGGTCCGGATAGGCGACCTCATCGGCATATTTGCGTGCGGCTTCCCACAGGCTACGCCAAGAGGCCTGGCCGATCTCTGGCAAGGGGGACGCGGCAAACAGCGCCTCCGAAGCGACCTTGGCGGCTTCCGCCTTCGCATCGCGAACGGCTTTCAACTGCTCGCGTTGGAGGAAAGCTGCGGCACTTGATAGGGGCGTAAGGTGCCGCAGGGGGGCGACAAGGTTAGCCAGCCGGGACTTTTGGTCAGCCACGCGGGCGGCGGCACGCTTTGGGTCTTGCGCCAGATCGCCCTCTAGCGTCGCCAGTCTCTGCTTTTCAGCGTCCAAAAGATTCGCAAGAAGCACCAACTGCGACAGATTGGACTTGGCAGACAGATTGTGAACGAACGCACCAGCCGCCGTATCCGCGCTTAGCGAAGGCGTCTTCAGAGCTTTCGGGGTCTGCGTGTCGAGCGCAACGACTTGAGCGTCGAGCTTGGCCTTAACCCGGTCGCATGCACTCGCCAGCGCTTCCATGATCTTCATCGGCAGCGGGATGTAGGCGACAGGGTTGGTCTTCTCGACATGCACGTTCGCACTGCGGGAATCAAAGATGCTGATGAGCGCGAGGTCCTTCTCGCTGATCGCCTCCGGGGTCCAATCGAATTTGTCTTCCGCGTCACCGCGAGCGAAGGCGATCGTGGCAGTCTGCGGCGTCGCTGCCTTGTCCTGGATGTCTCTGAGGATTTTCGTGCCGCGGTCGAGCGTCCGGCATGCGTGTTTGAGAACACGAACGTAGCCCGACTTGCCCGAACCATTATCGCCATAGATGACCGTCATTCCGTCTTTGGCAAATTCGAGCTTCTGCTCCGTCGCGAGGGCGTTGACGCCGGTCGGGTTCTCAATGCGCAGGAGCGCGATCGCCTCATTGCTCACCGCTTCCGAAGCAATTTCGGCGTCCGTGATCGGTGCGAATGCCGCTTTTTCGTCCTGGCAAATCGTCGCGAGCTCATCGATGTCCTGGTCGATCAACGCGCCGTTCAGCACCAGGCGTCGCAGGGCGTCCTGCTGCCAGCGCGGTCGGCTTTTGGCCCAAATGCGCAGCTCCGCAAAGACCGTCTGCTCTGTGTGAACATCGACTACCGGCGCCAAGTCATTCATGGGCTGAGCCTTTAGGATATCGGCTAATTGAAATTTAGGCCCGCGGCATCAATAAGCTACCTTGAAGGTCGGGCTGTCCTCCGGCCGCGTTCGACGGTGATCGTAGATGCGCGTGGTAGCGATGTTCGCGTGGCCGAGCCATTCCTGCACCTTGGCGATGTCGGCCTGGTGGTCGAGCGCGTTGGTGGCGGCTGTCGCGCGTAGCGAATGGGCGCCGATTTCGAATCCGAGCAACGCCGAATAGGCCCGCACCAGCTTGTAGACGCCATCGCCGGTGATCGCCCGTTCCGGCCGGCCGGTGCGGTTGTTGCGGATCGGGCGGAACAGCGCGCCGTTTTCGTCCGCGTCGTGCCCGGCCGCAGCGAGGTAGTCGTGGATCAGCGCGTTGGTGCCAGGGTGCAGCGGCAGATACCGCGTCTTGCCGCCCTTGCCGGAGACCTTGAGATGCGGCACGCCCTTGCGCGCGTGTCGGAAATCCTTGACCTTGAGCTTGCACAATTCCTCGCGCCGCAACGCATGGAACAGCAGCGTGGACAGAATGGCGCGGTCGCGCTTGCTCTTGACCGTT
>JAYVYQ010000063.1:0-6066 GCA_043784125.1 Afipia sp. | reverse complement strand
TTGTCATTGCCGGGCCTGACCCAGCAATCCATCACACTTTCAAAAGATGGATACGCGGGTCAAGCCCGCGTATGACGACAGGAAGTATGAGGAGACATCAATGTCTGATCGACTGAAGGGTAAGCGCGCATTCGTGACCGCAGCAGCTGCGGGTATCGGCCGCGCCTGTGCGATTGCGTTTGCCAAGGAAGGCGCAACCGTCATCGCCACCGACCTCGATGAAAAGGGCCTCGCAGCGCTGGCCGGCGAAGGCATCAAGGAAACCCACAAGCTCGATATGCGCGACACCGCAGCCGTCGATGCGATGGCCAAGAAAATCGGCAAGGTCGATATTCTGCTCAACGCCGCTGGCTTCGTCCACAACGGCACTGTGCTGGAATGCTCCGACGCCGACTGGGATTTTTCGTTCGACCTCAACGTCAAGTCGATGCACCGGACGATCAAGGCGTTCCTGCCCGCGATGCTGGCAGGCGGCGGCGGATCGATCGTCAACATCGCGTCAGCCGCTGGCGTGTTCAAGGCGGCACCAAATCGTTACGTCTACAGCGCGACCAAAGCTGCGGTCGCGGCACTAACGCGCGCGGTCGCGGTCGATTTCATCACCAAGGGCATCCGCTGCAATTGCATCTGCCCCGGCACCATCGAGACGCCGTCGATGCTGGGCCGCGCCGCCTCACTGGGCGCGGGCGGTCGCGACATGTTCGTCAGCCGCCAACCGATGGGACGCCTCGGCACAGCCGAAGAAATGGCATCGCTCGCGGTGTATCTGGCCAGCGACGAAAGCTCGTTCACAACAGGCGTCGCGCATATCGCCGACGGCGGCTGGACGCTGTAACAACAAAATCGGGAGAATCCCTTGAACAAGATCGACCTCTCAGGACGTATCGCCGTCGTCACCGGCGGCGCGCAAGGCTTTGGCCGCGCCATCACCGAACGCTTCGCGGCCTCCGGCGCGAAAGTCGCGATCTGGGATTTCGACGATGCGCTCGCGCAGAAAACCGCGAAAGCAATTGGGTCAGCAGTGATCGCGATCAAGACTGACGCCGCCGACCCCGCATCAGTGGATGCCGCGCGCGACGCCACGCTGAAGGCCTTCGGCAAGATCGACATTCTGGTGAACAATGCCGGCATCGCGGGCGTCAACAAGCCGGTGAAGGATCTCAGTTACGATGAGTGGCGCCAAGTGATGCGCATCAACCTCGACGGGCCGTTCATCTGCTGCAAGGCCGTGGTGCCCGCGATGATGAAACAGAATTACGGGCGCATCGTGAACATCGCCTCCATCGCCGGCAAGGAAGGCAATCCGAACGCCTCGCATTATTCGGCGTCGAAGGCCGGTGTGATTGCGCTGACAAAATCGCTCGGCAAGGAACTCGCCGGCACCGACATCGCGGTGAACGCCGTGACGCCAGCCGCAGCCAAGACCGCGATCTTCGATCAGATGACGCAGCAGCATATCGACTTCATGCTGTCGAAAATTCCGCGCGCGCGGTTTCTCAAAGTCGAAGAGTTGGCGTCGCTGGTGGCGTGGATGGCGTCGGAAGAATGTCTCTATACGACCGGCGCTGTGTTCGACATTTCGGGCGGCCGCGCGACGTATTGATTACTTCCCGTCTCTTCTCATGAAGTCGAAATCGCAGCCTTCGTCGGCCTGCGTGATCGTCTCATTGAACAGATGCGCGTAACCACGTTTGGCCCATTCCGGCGTTTCGCGCGCTTTCAAAGCCGCCTGACGTTTCTTGAGTTCGGCGTCATCGACCATCAGATCGATCTTGCGGTTCTTCACATCGAGCTTGATGGTGTCGCCGGTTTTCACCAGCGCCAGCGGTCCGCCGACCGCCGATTCCGGCGTGATGTGCAACACGATGGTGCCGAACGCTGTGCCGCTCATGCGCGCGTCGGAAATCCGCACCATGTCCTTGACGCCCGCGCGCAACAATTTCTGCGGGATCGGCAGATAGCCAGCCTCCGGCATACCCGGCGCGCCCTTCGGTCCGGCGTTGCGCAGCACCAGAACATCGTCCGCATTCACATCGAGTTTCGGATCGTCGATGCGCAGGGTCATGTCCTCGACGGATTCAAAGACAATTGCGCGACCGGTGTGCTGCAACAGTTTCGGCGTCGCGGCCGAATGCTTGATGAGCGCGCCGCGCGGTGCGAGGTTGCCGTGAAGAACTGCCATCGCGCCTTCCGGCGTGATCGGATCGTTTCGAGACCTGATCGCGTCCTGCCCCGGCACTTCTTCGGCGGCAGCCACAACTTCGCGCAGCGTCTTGCCTTCGATGGTCTTCGCATCGAGGTCGAGCAGATCGCCGAGCTGCTTCATCAGCTTCGGCACGCCACCCGCGTGATGGAAGTGCTCCATATAATGCGCGCCGGACGGCTTGAGGTCGATCAACACCGGGACGTCGCGGCCTAACTGGTCGAACGCGGCCAAGTCGATTTTATGCGGCGTGCGGTTGGCGATCGCGGTGAGATGAATGAGTCCATTGGTCGAGCCGCCGATGGCCTGCAACACCACCTGCGCATTCCTGAGCGCGGCGGGCGTCAACAACTCGCTCGGACGCGGGCCGCCGCTAATCGCCATTTCGGCCGCAACCTTGCCGCTGGCCTCAGCCGAACGAATCCGCTCGGAATGCGGCGCCGGGATCGTCGCGCTCATCGGGAGCGACAGACCAAGCGACTCTGTGATGCACGCCATCGTGCTGGCGGTGCCCATCACCATGCAGGTGCCGACGGATGGCGCGAGCCGTCCATTGACCGCCTCGATCTCGGCGTCATCGAGTTCGCCCGCGCGATATTTTCCCCACATCCGGCGGCAATCGGTGCAGGCACCCAGCACTTCGCCCTTGTGATGACCGACCACCATCGGCCCCACGGGAATCACAACCATCGGCAGATCCGCGCTGACAGCCGCCATGATCTGCGCGGGTAACGTCTTGTCGCAGCCGCCGATCACGATCACCGAATCCATCGGCTGCGCGCGGATCATTTCCTCGGTGTCCATCGCCATCAGGTTGCGCAGATACATCGAGGTCGGAAACGCAAAGCTCTCGGCGATCGAGATGGTCGGAAACACCATCGGCATCGCGCCGGCCAGCATCACGCCGCGCTTCGCAGCCTCGATGAGCTGCGGCACGTTGCCGTGGCAGGGATTGTAGTCGCTATAGGTGTTGGTGATGCCGACGATGGGCCGCGTCAGCGCGTCGTCCGAATAGCCCATCGCCTTGATGAAAGCCTTGCGCAGGAACAGCGAGAAACCCGGATCGCCGTAACTGGTGAGACCCTTTTTCAGTCCGGTCTTTTTGTCTTTGCTCATCTCGTTTTGCCGATCCGCAGTCGTTCAAGCGGGTCTGACACGCGACGTCGCAAGCCGCAAGACGTCGAGATAATTGGGTGCCACTTCAACACGCGCGATCAATCCCTTTTCGGTGAGCATGCGATGCGCCTCGGGCAGCCGGTAGCACGGCAGATACATAAAGAGATGATGCTCGGCGTGATAGTTGACCCAATAGGGCGCGATCAGCGCGCGTTCGACAAGATTGGCATGGGTGGTGCGCGCATGGCTGAAGGGATCGGGGCCGGTCGAGGTGCAGGCATGCTCGGCGATGTTACGCACCCGCGTCACCAGCGGAAACCATGTCGCCATCGCGATGAGCCAGATTCCGGCAAACCAGATTCCCGCGCCCGCGAGATAAAACAGCACAAACAGGAGCGCATTGACGCTAAGGAAGTTCACCATCGCCTGCGCGCCGCTGGAGAGAAAATTCTCATGCTCATCATCGTGCTCCTGCTCCACCACAGGCTGGGCACGAAACAATTCCATGAACAAAGGTGCGCGCTGCTTGAAAAATGTCTGCCCGGTCAGATCGCGAAACACCTTGCGACCAAAACTGTCCTTGCTGATGGGAAACGGCGCGGAAAGTCCGAGATCGGGATCTTCCGGCTGCTGGGTGTAGCGATGATGCTTGAGATGATAGGCGCGGTATCCGGCAAGCGACGCGCCGACCGGCACCGCGCACAGCCACTGCCCGACGAATTCGTTCACTTTCTGATTGGCGTGAAGCCCGCCATGCGCGGCTTCATGCATCAGGATCGCCAGACCCAATTGCCGTGTACCGACGATCATCACCGCAATCAACCAGGTCAGCGGATTCGGCCAGATCGTCACAAGTGCTACGGCGGCCAAAATCGTGCCCCAGCAATGAACCACCAGCCACATCCCACGCCATGAATCGCGCGCAGTCAGCCGCGCCCATTCGTCGGGCGTAAAAACGGCTTTTGGGTCGATGCGTTCGACGATGGCCATGCGGGTTCCTGACAACTCCTGCCACTCTATTCTAACGCCGCTCCCCTACGGCGCAATCGCCTCGGCGAACGACGTTACACCTTTCCCAATTACGCCTTGCCGCCGGAGTTCTTCCTCGTCTCCGCGATATGGCTTTTGGCCGACATCGCCAGCAACCCAGAGTCGTTCATGATCGTCACCAGCTTGAAGCCGCGCTGGATGGCGAGCGTCGCACCGGCATGACCGGAGCAATGGATGCCGGGATAGATGCCGCGCTTCTCGCACTGCTTTACGATGTTGTCGTAGATTTCGAGAATCTGCGGCTCGGTGCGATCGAGCGTCGGATGCATGCCGTAAGAGAAGCCCAAATCCGAAGGCCCGATATAGACGCCCGCGACGCCCTTCACGTCGAGAATCGATTCCAGATTTTCGACCGCCGTTTTGGTCTCGATCATCGGGATGCACAGCGTCTCGTCGTTCGCGGTGGTCTGATACGTGCCCGCCGAGCCGTACATCATGGCGCGGATCGGCCCGTTGCTGCGCGTGCCGCGCGGGGGGTATTTCGCGTATTGGACGAAGCGCTCGGCTTCGTCCTTGGTGTTGATCATCGGACAAATGATGCCGTAGGCACCGCCATCGAGCACCTTGCCGATAATGCCGGGCTCGTTCCACGGCACGCGCACCATCGGCGTCACCGGATGCGCCTGCATCGCCTGGAAACACTGAACCATCGACATGTAATCCTGCACGCCGTGCTGCATATCGACCGTCACCGAATCGAAGCCGCATTGCGCCATCACTTCCGCCGAGAAGCCCGACGGGATCGCCAGCCACGCATTGACCACGACCTTGCCGGATGCCCAGATTTCCTTGACCTTGTTTGCCATTTTATTTTCTCTTTCACGTTTCAATTTTGACCAGACACCGACCTCATCCTGAGGAGCGCGCGCCGCGCGCGTCTCGAAGGATGAATAAACTTATCTCTTTGAGAACCTCACGGTTCGAGATGCGAGGCAAGCCTCGCTCCTCACCATGAGGACATTGCATTATGCCACCGCCGCTTTGATTGCAGCGTCGTCAATGCCGACGGATTTTGCGGTGGCTGTGATCGATCCCCACGTATCTTCGGTGAGCGGTACGCCGTTCTTGTTGCGATCCGCGCGCATCGCCGCTTCCGGCTCACCCGGAATCAGAACCGCGTCATGACCGGCGGCGAGTTTCGAATCCTTGAAATAATCGATATAGCGCGCGACCTCGCCGTCGAAGAAATGCGCGGGGTCCACGACTTTCGGATCGATAAAGATCGCCAACATGCCGTTGGAAAAGCGGCGGTCGGTCTTGGTGGCGCCGTTGCCGGTCAATGCGCCGCCGAGCAATTCGCACATCAGCGCGAGGCCTGAGCCTTTATGTTCGCCGAAGGCGCGGATCGCGCCCTTGCCCTGCGCGTGGATGCGCGGGCCGTTGTCCTCATAAGGTCCGTAGAGAACATGCGGGTCTTCACTCAATGATCCGTCGTCATTGACCAGCGCGCCCTTCGGCAGTTTCTTGCCGCCGCGGCTTGCGACCATCACCTTGCCCTCGGCCACGATGGAGGTTGCGAAATCCAGCACCACCGGAATTTTTCCCGGACGTGGAATGCCGACGCAATACGGTGCGGTCGAGAGTTTGCGTGCGACGCCGCCGTAAGGTGCCACCAGCACCGAGCCTGCGGCGTTGACGAAATAGATCGACACTAGCCCTTCGGCGGCGGCCATTTCGGCCCAGTCACCAACACGTCC
>JAYVYQ010000062.1:0-7696 GCA_043784125.1 Afipia sp. | reverse complement strand
ACCCCCCCCCCCCCCCCCGAACCAAGCGATGTTTCTCGCGAACCCTTGAAAAACGACGCGTTTTAGCGTAGGATGGCTTTGGCCGATACGGAATGTATCATGGCTCAGGGGCGTCAAATGGATGATGTTTTAGTTAAAGCATTGAAAAGACGAAAGATTCTTGAGGATGAACTCAAGGAACTTAACACGTTCATCCATACTTTTCGGAAACTTTCTGGAACAGAAAGTGAAGAAAGCGAACCTGTGAATAGCGGTGACATGGCCCGGACTGATAGTCCCTTAGTGGCGGTTATTCGTCGGCACGGGCGGCCAAGCCAATTTGTTCGTTATCTGGAGGGCGTCCTGAAGGACGTGAAGGGTCCGTTGCCTAGGGCAGCACTGGTTGCCGAGCTAGAAAGTCGTGGAATTGAAATTCCGAGCGACGATAAGCCTCGTTACATTGGCACGATCATGTGGCGCGAACGAAAGAAGTTTATCAACATCGTCGGCCACGGGTATTGGCTGAAGTACGTGCCGCTGCCGGAGATACTTTACGATCCGGCAGCCCTTGGCCCCGGCTTAGACGAAGCACACAACATTACACTGCCAGACGAAGGCGTATTTTTGTAACCGCCGCTGCGATCCGTTCGGCTTCAAAAATAGTGGGTCACACACGTATATAAATCCTCCTGTTCGTGAGGGGCGCTTCGAGAGGCGTCGTGAAGTGGAGCAGGATGCGGCGCGTGCGCGCAGGCTTCGCAAGCCTGCGTCCGCGAGGTTGAGGGTCACCGACCGGGTCAACTACGTGGCTCTGCCTTCGGTGGCTGCACGCGGTGTGGCTGAACGGCGGGAAATCCGCCGGGATGAACGAACATCCGAAAGGTGTTCGGATCCCGCACCCGGAAGAGCGGTCCCTCAAACAGAAAAGCCGCAGCATTCAGGTTTGCGCAGTTGCGTAGACTTGCGTGCGCTTGGTGCGCCGAAAGGCGATGCGCTTTTTGCAATGTGGCTGTCGCAAGCTGCATGCGGAGAGCGAAGCAAGACCCGTTGCGCCTTTCGGCGCGCCATGCCCCTCATCTTTTTTGAGGGCGTGAACCAGGCAGGCCTCGCGCACGCGCGGGGCACCCTGAAAAGACAACCCGCGCGCTATAAATGGCGCGGGAATAATGTCGCGTGCGCCAATTCCACCGCACTTGATCCGGCGCAGCGTTTCGGGAAAGAGTAACGCCAGCAGACTTGAAAGGAACAACCGTGGCCGCACCCAGCAAAAGCAGAGTTGAAGCCCGTACCGATCTTGCCTGGTCGATCGCCATGGGCGGCATGGCCACCGTGGGCTTTGCGGTGTTCGCCGTGTTTGCGTGGTATTTCGCCGCAACATTGTTCCTGATCTTCGCCGGCATTCTGCTCGGCGTCGCGTTGAACGCGATGACGGAACTGCTCGGCCGCGCCATCCCCATTCCGCACTCGCTGCGGTTGGCTCTGGTGTGCTTGTTGCTGGCGGGCGCGTTGTCCGGCGTGGTGTTTCTCGGCGGATCGACCATCGCCCAACAGGCGACCGTGTTGAGCAACACCCTCAAGGGCCAGTTGGGCAACGTGAAGACGTTCCTCGAACAGCACGGCGTCGATACCAGTTTCCTCGAACTGGGCAGTCCGGCTGCGGCGACAACCACGACGACGACAACAACGACCGACACGCCCGCCGCGCCGGCAAAGCCCAGCCCAAGCCTGCCCAGCGCCGGCACTCTTGCATCGAGCGGCGGCGCCATCGTCAGCCAGACGTTCAAGCTGCTGCTGGGCACGTTAGGTGCCGTCGGCAACTTCTTTATCGTGCTGTTTCTGGGACTCTCATTCGCGGCGCAGCCGAGTGTGTACCGCAACGGTCTGTTGCGCGTTGCGCCCGCCAAACATCGCGCCTACCTCACCACCATCGTGGATCGCATCGGCTATACGCTTGAGCGCTGGCTGATCGCGCAGATCGTCACGATGATCGCCGTGTTTCTGGTGACGTGGATCGGGCTTATGATCATCGGCATCCAGAGTTCGTTCATTCTCGGCATACAGGCGGGGCTTCTCGCGTTCATCCCGACCGTCGGCGCGCTGATCGGCGGATTGATCGTCGTGCTTGCAAGTCTCGCGTCGGGATGGGTCGCAGCCGCAAGTGCCGCCGCATTGTTCCTCGGCGTGCATGCGATGGAAAGCTACATCCTCACTCCGATCATCCAGCGTCAGGCGCTCGACATTCCGCCCGCCACGCTGTTCGCGTTCCAGATCCTGCTCGGCATCGTGTTCGGCCTGTGGGGATTGGCGCTGGCGCTGCCGCTGATGGCGATTGCGAAAGTCGTGATGGATGTCTCGCGCGACGAAAAATTGCCTGCGTTGCGGGCGATCGCGCCGCCGCTAAAACAAAAGGCGCTCCGATGAGCGCCCTTCTCCGAAAATTTTAAAAGCCGATCAGAAACTTGTCACCGTGTTGGTATGTTCGACCTCGGGTGGCGAGGCGAAATGCGGCCCGATCAGCGCGCGCCATTCGGCGAAGTTCGGTCCTTCGCGAAAATCGACGGTGTGGTTTTCCAGCGTCTCCCACTTGATCAACAGACGGTAGCGCGATGGCTTCTCGATCGAGCGATGCAGCTCGAAACTTTTCCAGCCCTTGCAGCGCTTGAAGATGGTCTGCGCCATCCCGACCGCAGTCTCAAAATCCTTCTCGCTGCCCGGCTTGATGTCGATCTGCGCAATTTCGGTAATCATTGTTTTGCCTTTCGTGAATGCGAAAAGGCTGTAGCGCAAAACAAGGCCCACGAAAACAAAAAGCGCCCGAAGGCGCCCTGTCGAATCCATATTATTGCGCTAGGAGTTCAAAGAACCATCAGCAGCACACCGGACAGGATGAAAACGCACCCCACAAGCAACAGAGCCTGCCAATCGAATGGCGATCCGTACCGTCCTTCGGCGCGGCGCGCCGTGACCAGCGCATCCTCATATTCATCGGAGGTCGAGAACATGCAGGCAAAACCCGCGCGCGTACTGGCAACGGCCGCTTCAAGCGCGTTCAAATCGGCCGGATGATCGTCGTGACGTGTGCTCAACATGGCGCAAGGATAGTGCGCGAATGGTAAACGAGAGGTTAGCGCCGCGGCACAACTTAGGCGGCGGCTTTGCGGTGATGGAACTGCGCATGGCCGCGATCAGGTTGGGCTTGGCGACCTTCAGCGCCTGATCCCGGCGCGATTGCTCGAGCGACAGCGGCTGCTCGACCGAGGCCTCAACGCGGTTACGTCCGCCGCGCTTGGCTTGATAGAGCGCGGTGTCGGCCGAGGCCATCAGCACTTCGAGTTCGGTGTTGGCCGGCCCACCTGCAACGCCGATGCTGACGGTTGTTTCCAGCGGCGCATCGTCAATGGCAACACCCGACATCTGGAAGGCTTCGCGCACCCGCTCGCCGGCAAGCAGCGCCTCCTCCATCGAACACGGAAGAAGCGCTGCGAATTCTTCGCCGCCGACCCGCCCCACAAGATCGGTGATGCGAAGCGTGCTGGCGACAATGTGGGAAAACACGCGCAGCACGTCGTCGCCCGCAGGATGTCCAAACCGGTCGTTGACCGATTTGAAGTGGTCGATGTCGAAGATCATCACCGTGATGGGGCGACCGGCTTTCGCCTCGCGTTCGATCATGCGCGTCGTCGCCTCGCTGAACCCGCGGCGATTAAGCAGGCCGGTCAGCGGATCGACAGAGGCGGCCGTCTTGTGCACATTCACCGTGCGCTCGGACACCAAGATGAAAATGATGAAAACGGTGCCGACGGCGTACAGCACGAGTTCGGCGGCAAACGCCGCGACCCAGATAGCGCCGATGCTTGCAGCGTTGTCCTGCGCGCGCAGCACGTCGCCAAGAATGATCGGCAGCATCAGTACGACGCCGTGCAACAGCGGCACGAAGATCGCGGGCCAGCGCGCGCGCAGATTTTTGCGCCGCTCGCGCCAGAGTTCACCTGCCGTGAGTGCCGCGTAGACCGCGACAATTCCCGCACCAAGGTGCATGCGCAATTCCGGCGAAACCGGCGCCAAATAGACCATGACGCCGACCCAAACGGTGGGGCCGAGCAGAACGCCGATCAGATTTGCGGAGCGTCCGTGAAACACCCGCGCGGCGTCCCACACCATGCCGCAGGCCATAAAGCCGACGGCGTTGACGGCCAGCGACAGCCAGCCGCCGAGGTCGTTGCCGCTGACGGTCCAAAGCGCGATCGACGCTGCGCCAAGAATGTAGGCAGCGCCCCACCAGCCGAGCGCTTCGATCTTTTCCTGTCGCCAGAAAAACAGCAGCATCGCGCCAAGCAGCGCAGCAACCAGCGTCGCGACGAGATAGAGCGTCGAAATATCGAGCGACATTGTGCTGCCGACGGGCATCGTGATGCAAAACTCAAATCGAAGAACCGGAATCGGCCCCTGCCAGTTGAAACCTAGCCGAGCTTTCTTCGTACTCCGTTTTCATGCGTCACATAATTTTCGCGAAAATCGTCTGCAATTCGTCGACAACTGGAACACAATAAAAAAGGACGCTCGAAAGCGCCCTTTTGAATTCGATGATTGCTTAAAACTTGAACGAAACGATTAGCGTTTCGAGAACTGGCGGCGAAGCGCGCCTTAGCGCTTCGAGAACTGGAACGACCGGCGGGCTTTCGCCTTGCCGTATTTCTTGCGTTCGACGACACGCGAGTCACGCGTGAGAAATCCACCCTTCTTGAGGACGCCGCGCAGATCGGGCTCGAAATTCGTCAGAGCCTTCGAGATGCCGTGACGAACCGCACCTGCCTGCCCCGACAAACCGCCACCGGCGACCGTGCAGACCACGTCGTACTGGCTCTGACGCGAAGCAGCGACCAGCGGCTGCTGGATCATCATGCGCAGCACGGGGCGTGCGAAATAGACTTCGACTTCGCGGGTGTTGACGGTGACCTTGCCGGAGCCCGGCTTGATCCAGACGCGGGCGACCGCATCCTTGCGCTTGCCGGTCGCGTAGGCGCGGCCCTGCTTGTCGACCTTCTTCACGTACTTCGGCGCTTCAGGATTCGCCGCCTTCAAACCCGACAACTGGTCGAGGGACTGCATGGTATCCGACATTATGCGGCCCTCATGTTCTTGCGGTTCATCGATGCAACATCCACGGCTTCGGGCTGCTGCGCTTCGTGCGGATGCTCGGCGTGCGGATAGACCCGCAGATTGCCGAGTTGCACGCGGCCAAGCGGTCCGCGCGGAATCATGCGCTCGATCGCCTTTTCGAGCACGCGCTCGGGGAAGCGTCCTTCGAGGATCGACTTCGCGTTGCGTTCCTTGATACCGCCGATGAATCCAGTGTGGTTGTAATAGATCTTGTTTTCACGCTTGCGTCCGGTGAGGACGACGTGGGCCGCGTTGATGATGATGACATTGTCACCGCAATCGACGTGAGGCGTGTAGATCGGGAGGTGCTTGCCGCGCAAACGCATCGCGACGATCGAAGCGAGGCGACCGACCACCAGACCCTTGGCGTCGATAATCACCCACTTCTTGGTGACCTCGGCTGGCTTTGCCGAAAACGATTTCATGTGAGAATTCCGTGAAATTGGAGCATCGGCGCAATCGCCGAACTGGCGCGTTTCTAGAGAACGGGCCGTCACGCGTCAACACATTGAGACGATAAATAACGTAGCTAAATCATATACTTGAAATTATGGTGTTATTATACCATAAAAATCATTCAATGTTGGGAATGGAGTACGTGGAGGTCACATGTGCGATGGGATCCGGCGAAGTGCCTGACAGCAAAAGCACTTCTCCGACCGCGAGCCGCTTGCCGATCTTCATGAGCTTGGCCGCCGCGACGATGTCCTGCCCCGGCTGACCTTTACGCAGGAAGTTGATGTTGAGACTGGTCGTGACTGCAAGGCCCACGGGGCCGATGGCCGAGAGCAGCACCACGTACATCGCGAAATCCGCAAGTGCCATCAGCGTTGGGCCGGATACGGTTCCTCCGGGGCGCAACATGCGCTCGCTATAGGGCTGACGCAGCAGGCTGGTGGCACCGTCCGCGCTCTCGATCAGGATTTCACCGCTGGCAAACGCCTGCGGGAATTCCTTGCGGAGAAACGCCTCAAGCTCCGGCACGCTCATTTTAGGTTTCGTCATGGATGGTCTGCCCTGCCCTGCACTCGTATATGACGGTTATGTAGCCTAGGGTTTCCACAATGCCCAGCCCACGGACTTTGCCATGACACCCGCATCTGCTTCGACAAAGACGGCTTCCACATCCTCGCCGCTGTTGCGCGAAACGCGCGGCACCATCGCCTTGCTGACGCTCGACGAACCGGGATCGCGCAACGCGCTGTCCGAGGCGATGATCGCGGCCCTTCACGCCGAACTGACGTCTATCCACGATGACAAGCGCATCCGCGCCGTCGTGATCGCCGCGAACGGGGCCGCCTACTCCTCCGGCCACGATCTGAAAGAACTGACCGCGCGCCGCGCCGACGCCGACAAGGGCCGCGCCTTTTTCGCGCGGATGATGCAATCCTGCAGCGCGATGATGCAGGCGATCGTTCATTTGCCGAAGCCGGTGATTGCCGCCGTGCAAGGCGTTGCGACCGCCGCAGGCTGCCAATTGGTAGCAAGCTGCGATCTTGCGGTCGCATCCAACAAGGCAACCTTCGCGACACCCGGTATCGACATCGGGTTGTTCTGCTCGACGCCGATGGTCGCGCTCTCACGCAATGTGCCGCGCAAGCATGCGATGCACATGCTTTTGACCGGCGATCACGTTTCCGCAGAGCGTGCGCGCGAACTGGGGCTGGTCAACGCCGTGGTTGCCGCAGGCACAGAGCGCGAGGCTGCCATCGCGCTCGCGAACCGGATCGCAAAAAAATCAGCCTACACGCTGAAGATCGGCAAGGAAGCGTTTTACCGGCAGGCCGAGATGAATCTGGCGGACGCTTACGCCTATACCGCGCAGGTCATGACTGAAAACATGATGGCGCGCGACGCGCAAGAAGGTATCGGCGCGTTCATCGAGAAGCGCGATCCGAAATGGGAAGACCGGTAGCTGATGAATCACGACGCATATTCTGACAGCTACATTCGCGAAATTCTCACCACCGTGAAATCGGTTGCGATGGTTGGCGCTTCGCCCTCCAATGTGAGGCCGAGCTATTTCGTGTTCAAATATCTCACCGAGCGCGGTTACGACATGATCCCGATCAACCCCGGTCAAGTCGGCAAATCGCTCGCCGGCAAGCCGTTTGTCGGTTCACTGGCTGACATCGGACGTCCATTCGACATGCTGGACATTTTCCGCAATTCAGACGCAGCCGCGATCGTCGTCGATGAAGCGCTGGCGCTCACATTCAAACCAAAAATCATCTGGATGCAGCTTGGCGTTCGCAACGATCAAGCTGCCGCGAAAGCCGAAGCAGCAGGTTTGAAAGTCGTCATGAACCGCTGTCCGAAAATCGAATATGCGCGGCTGACCTCCGAAATCCAGTGGATGGGAATTAACTCGCGCACGCTCGGTTCAAAGCGCGCGCCGGTTCCGACCGGCAATATGCGGCTGTCGCTCAATCGCGCCAGCATCGGCGGCGGCGCAACAGGGGCTGCCTACCGCGTTGCCAGAGAAACCAATTCCGATAGCAAAACCGGCAAGAACGAGATTTCGTAATCCGCTCGCCGCAAAGCATGAATGTCTGTG
>JAYVYQ010000061.1:0-4058 GCA_043784125.1 Afipia sp. | reverse complement strand
CGCGAAACGCATCGAATACTCCCACCGAACGCCACTTAACCCTCGAACGCGAGGGATCAATCAACTGAGCCGATTACAATCCATTAGGGTTGATGGGCGGTTAACTGCGGCGCGCGCGCGCGTTTTCACGCGCCTAAACCCCCGGTTACTCTTTGTTAACCATGAAAGTCCTTAATCGGATTCTATACTTACCCTGGATTCGTCCATGCGGCGCAGCAGCGCTCTTATCGTCTGTCTCCTGACTGCGCTTGCTGAGTCTGGCTGCATGCCTGCGCGCGCGCCAGTGCCGGGCGTCCGTTCATCCAGCCTCGACAATCTGGCCTACGGACAGCCCTACCCCGGCCAACCCGTCGCACGCGCCGCCATCGCGCCGGTTGTCGCGACGCCCGCAGCCTACGCTTATGCTCCACTGGACGAACCCTATCGGCTGGATGCGGGCGACAAACTGCGCATCGTTATCTTCGGCCAGGAAGGTCTCACCAATACATACACGGTGGACGCCGGCGGCGCGATTGCGATGCCGCTGATCGGCGGAGTTCGCGCACGTGGATTGACGCCAGCCGAACTCGCGGCCTCCATCACCGCACAGCTGAAGCACGGCTATCTGCGTGAGCCGTATGTCGCCGCAGAAATCGAAAGCTATCGTCCCTTCTTCATTCTCGGCGAAGTGGCGGCTCCCGGACAATATCCGTATGTGCCGAACATGACCGTCGAAAGTGCGGTCGCCATCGCAGGCGGCTTCACGCCTCGCGCGCAGCGCGGCACCGTCAAGCTCACGCGACCGGGCGAAACCGGCACGGTGCAGGCGAAGGTTCCGCCCGGCACCATGCTGCGTCCCGGCGACACCATCGTCATCGGCGAACGCTGGTTCTGATATGAGCGACACCTCGAACGCGCCGCTTCGCATTCTTCACGCGGTTCGCGCTCCGGTGGGCGGCATCTTCCGGCATATTCTCGATCTCGCTGCGGGCCAGGCCGATCGCGGCCATCAGGTCGGCATTCTCGCCGACAGTCTCACGGGCGGCGATCGCGCGACTGCGGCGTTGAAGGAGCTTGCACCGAAACTCAAGCTCGGCGTCCATCGCCTCGCCATTCGCCGCGAGCCGCATCCCGCCGACATCGTCGCATCATTGCAATTCCTGCAGTTTGCCAAATCGCTGAAGCTCGATGTGCTGCACGGACATGGCGCGAAGGCCGGCGCATTCGTGCGCCTTCGAGGCAAGTCGAAAAAATCGATCCGCGTCTACACCCCGCATGGCGGCTCGCTGCACTATCCGCCCGACACGCTCAAAGGCGCATTCTATGCGCGGCTTGAACGCGCGCTGATGAACCGCACTGAACTGTTCTTGTTTGAAAGTGCGTTCGCGCGCGACACCTATCAGCGCGTGATCGGCCGCTCGTCAGGACTGGTGCGCTGTGTCTTCAATGGCGTCGGTGCGTCGGAGTTCGATTCCATTGCGCTGGCTGATGATGCCACCGATCTGGTCTATGTCGGAGAGTTTCGCCACATCAAGGGCGCGGATCTGCTGATTCAGGCTGTCGCGCGGCTGCGTGCCGACGGCAAGCCGGTGACGCTGACTCTCGCCGGCGATGGCGAGGAAACCGAAACCCTCAAGGCCCTCATCAAGAAGCTCAATCTCGGCGACGCGGTCCGCTTCATCGGTTTTGTGAAAGCGCGCACCGGCTTCTCGAAGGGCAAGCTGCTGGTGGTGCCTTCGCGCGGCGATTCCATGCCCTACGTGGTGATCGAAGCTGCCGCAGCCGGCGTTCCGATGATCGCGGCCAATGTCGGCGGGATTCCGGAAATCTTCGGCCCTCACCGGGATGCATTGTTCGTGGCCAATAGCGTGGGTGCGATGGCGGATGCGATCGAGGCAGCCCTTGTCGACACGGGCGCCACGCAGGAACGCGCCAAGGTGTTGCGGGAGCGCATTTTCATGCAGTTTTCGCAAAAGGCGATGGTCGACGGCGTGCTCGCCGGTTATCGCGAAGCGTTCGGTATTTATTAACCGATCTTTACCAACGATAACCAATTCTTCCGATTTGTTCGTTACGCATGAGGCTGGGGATCTGTTGCCCCGGACCGTCATGACATGACGGCAGAAGATTGGAATCAAGACCGTGGATCCCATCGACGTACGTTCCATGATGAACGCGGCTGCGGCCACCGCCACCGCAGATGGAAGCCCATCGCCTGTTCGCGAACGGCGCAAGCGGCTTTCGCCAGCAGCGCTCGAAGTGACCAATCGCAAGGTGCGCCGCGCTTATTCGACCGTCGTCATCAATGGCGCGGTGCGGGTCGCCGACTTTCTGTTGCTGAGCACGATCGGCATCGCGATCTATCTTGCCTACGTCATGCCGATCAACGGCTTCATGTGGGAATATGTCTGGGCCATCGCGGGCGTGGCAGCCATCGCCGTCATCAGTTTTCAGGCTGCAGAAATTTACGACATTCAGGTGTTTCGCGGCCAGCTCCTGCAAATGACGCGCATGGCGTCGTCATGGGCTTTCGTATTCCTGCTGTTCATCGGTGCGTCGTTTTTCGCCAAGCTCGGCGATGTCGTCTCGCGGGTCTGGCTCTCGGCGTTCTTTTTTACCGGCCTTGCGCTGCTGGTCGTCGAGCGATTGGTGCTTCGCTCGCTGATCCGCCGCTGGGCCCGGCAAGGCCGACTCGACCGCCGAACCATCATCGTCGGCTCCGATGAGAACGGCGAAAATCTGATTCATGCCCTCAAGAATCAGGACGATTCCGACATCGACGTCCTTGGCGTGTTCGACGACCGCAACGATTCACGCGCGCTCGCCACCTGCGCCGGCTCGCCCAAACTCGGCAAGATCGACGACATCATCGAATTCGCGCGCCGCACGCGTATCGACCTCGTGCTGTTTGCGCTGCCGATTTCGGCAGAGACGCGCATCCTCGAAATGTTGAAGAAACTCTGGGTGCTACCGGTGGACATCCGCCTGTCGGCGCACACCAACAAGCTGCGATTTCGTCCCCGCTCCTATTCGTATCTCGGCAAAGTACCGACGCTCGACGTGTTCGAGCAGCCGATTACCGACTGGGATCTGGTGATGAAATGGGTGTTCGACCGCATGGTCGGCGCACTCGCGTTGATTGTGCTGTCGCCCGTGATGGCGCTGGTGGCGCTCGCGATCAAGCTCGACAGTCCGGGTCCGGTGCTGTTTCTGCAAAAGCGCTACGGCTTCAACAATGAGCGCATCGACGTGTTCAAATTCCGCTCGCTGTACCACGATCAAGCCGACCCACTAGCCAAGACCGTTGTCACCAAGGACGACAAACGCGTCACGCGTGTCGGGCGCTTCATTCGCAAAACCAGCCTCGATGAACTGCCGCAATTGTTCAACGTGGTGTTCAAGGGCAATCTCTCGCTGGTCGGCCCGCGCCCGCATGCGGTGCAGGGCAAACTTGAAAGCCGCCTGTTCGACGAAGCCGTCGATGGTTACTTCGCACGCCATCGTGTCAAACCCGGCATCACCGGCTGGGCGCAGATCAACGGCTGGCGCGGCGAAGTCAACAGCGAAGAGAAAATCCAGAAGCGCGTCGAGTTCGATCTGTATTACATTGAGAACTGGTCGGTGCTGTTCGATCTCTTTATTCTGTTCAAGACCCCATTCGCCCTCATCAAGGGCGAGAACGCCTACTGACGCGCACGGCGCGCGACGAGGACGCCTGTTCGCATGACTTCCCTCGCAGCGAATCATTACGCCTCCCCCATCGCGACAACGCCACCCGGCATAGCCGCGATCCAGCGCGGCGTGATGTGGATGATCGGCGTCGGCGGCGCAATCGTCTTCATCGAGCCAAGCCCTTACGAACTGGCGACGCTCACCGGTATCGTGGTTTTCTTTGCGACGGGTTTGCGGATGCGGCCCGTCTTTATCCCACTGCTCGTTCTGCTCGTCGTGATGAATCTCGGCTACACGAGCTGCTCGGCGTATCTGATGGACAAATCGGAGATCGTGAACTGGGTTCTCACCTCCTGGTACATGGCCGTTACTGTCCTCTTTTTTGCGATGGTGTTGTCGGAGGATAC
>JAYVYQ010000060.1:0-2537 GCA_043784125.1 Afipia sp. | reverse complement strand
GGCGGTTATTCTGTCCGGTGGGCCGGCCTCCGTGCTGGATAAGGACGCGCCGTCGGCGCCGCTGTCGATCCTCAATTCCGGCGTTCCCGTGCTCGGCATCTGTTACGGCGAGCAGACCATGGCGCAGCAACTCGGCGGCATCGTGGAGGCCGGACACCACCGCGAATTCGGCCGCGCGCTCATTGAAGTGACGGACAACTGCGCGCTGTTCGACGGCGTTTGGAAAGTCGGCGAGAAGCATTACGTCTGGATGAGCCACGGCGATCGCGTGACGAAATTGCCCGATGGATTTCGCGGTGTCGCCAAGGCACCCGGTTCCCCGATTTCGGTGATCGCCGACGACAAGCGTAAGTTCTACGCCATGCAATTCCACCCCGAAGTCGTGCACACGCCGGACGGCGCGAAGCTCATTGGCAATTTCGTCCGCAAGGTCGCGGGCCTCAAGGGCGACTGGACCATGCGTGCCTTCCGCGAGGAAGCGGTCGAGAAAATCCGCGCGCAGGTCGGCAAGGGTAAAGTCATCTGCGGATTGTCCGGGGGCGTCGATTCATCGGTTGCGGCGATTCTGATTCATGAAGCCATCGGCGATCAGCTGACCTGCGTGTTTGTCGATCACGGCATGCTGCGCAAGGACGAAGCCAAGACCGTCGTCGATCTGTTTCGAGAGCACTACAACATTCCGCTGGTGCATGTGGATGCGTCGAAAACATTCCTTGGCGAACTCGATGGCGTCACCGATCCGGAAAGCAAGCGCAAGATCATCGGGCGGCTGTTCATCGACGTGTTCGATGACGAAGCCAAGAAGATTGGTGGTGCGGAATATCTCGCACAGGGCACCCTCTATCCGGACGTGATCGAGAGTGTGTCGTTCACCGGCGGCCCTTCAGTGACAATCAAGTCGCACCACAATGTCGGCGGCCTTCCCGCGCGCATGAACATGAAACTGGTCGAGCCCTTGCGCGAATTGTTCAAGGACGAAGTGCGCGTGCTGGGCCGTGAATTGGGCCTGCCGGATATTTTCGTCGGACGGCATCCGTTTCCGGGACCGGGACTTGCGATCCGCTGTCCCGGCGAGATCACGCCGAAGAAGCTCGACATCCTGCGCGAAGCCGACGCGGTCTATATCGACCAGATCCGCAAGGCCGGACTCTATGACACCATCTGGCAGGCGTTCGCGGTGCTGCTGCCGGTAAAAACCGTTGGCGTGATGGGCGACGGACGGACTTATGAGTATGTCGTGGGCCTGCGCGCGGTGACATCGACCGACGGCATGACGGCGGATTTCTATCCGTTCGACATGAAGTTTTTAGGCGAGACCGCGACCCGCATCATCAATGAGGTCAAGGGTGTCAACCGTGTGGTCTATGATGTCACGTCGAAGCCGCCCGGCACGATCGAGTGGGAGTAAGAAATCCGCACAGGTATTGGGCAATTCGCATCGCAAACCCGCCGTTCGGAATAAGTTATTCATCTTTCAGCTGTAAATTCGTACCCATTATTAACGAATGGTTACTGCTGCCTGATGACCAACGCTCCCGTTCTCAAGCCCCATGACGATGCTCCCCGGCCGAACAGCACGGCGCTGCTCGATGATCTGAGCAACGGCATCGGCCAGCTCGGCGTCGAACTCGCCGACGTGCTCGGCAATCTGCATTACGTCGCCGATCGCGTCTCGCGCCAGTCAGCGCAATTCGGTCATCTGACCGAAGCCGCCACCACAATGGTGGAAGCCAATCGCAATATCGACGAGGCCGCCCGCGCGGTGCAGACCGCGACATCGAGCGCGGTGATGGAAATCGGCGACGCGCGCGACGCGGTCGATTCTGCGGCCAAGCACACGTCTGATTTGATCGGCTCGGTCGGGCGGATCGAGGAACGTCTGGGCTCGGTGAGCGCGGTGCTGGCGCAGGTCGCCAAAGTCTCCGGCGTGATCGAGACCATCGCCAAGCAGACCAATCTTCTTGCGCTCAACGCCACCATCGAAGCCGCGCGCGCAGGTGCCGCGGGCAAAGGCTTTGCGATCGTCGCCTCCGAGGTCAAAAGCCTTGCGGAAGCGACACGCACCGCGACGCTTCAGATCGGCGATACGGTTCGCAATCTCGATGCCGAAGTCGCAAGGCTCCCAGAGCCTATCTTGACCTCGTGCTGATCGACAAGCGGGATGGCGAGATTGTGGCTTCCGTTTCCGCGTATCACTAACCCCCATTTCAGAAGGAACGACCATGTTAGCTTTTCGCGCCCACCCGAAACTAACCCATTCCGTCATGCTGGCGGAAGTCCAGGCCCACGCTGCCGCTGATCGGTATCGCGCGGGCGGGTATTGGGACGGCAACCACGGCTGCGCTGTCGGTTGCGCGTTGCACTCGGCTGCCATACTGACCGGCGATGCCATCAGCGCGTCTGACCATGCCGCATTTCCCATGTATTTGGGGATACCTGAACAGCTAGCGCACCTTCAGGACTGGTGTTTTGAAAATCTTCCGGCGGCAGATCGCGCGACCTGGCCGGTGGATTTTGTCGAGGCGATACCGGACGGC
>JAYVYQ010000059.1:0-13480 GCA_043784125.1 Afipia sp. | reverse complement strand
CGGCAGCAGTCCGCTGGCGAGGCCCAGCACGATCTGTTGCAGCGCAAGTCCGAGCGCAAGGCCAGCCAGACACGCAGGCAGTGAGAGCAGCGCGAGTTCTAGCATCAGCGCAGAGAAGATCTCGCGGCGGCTCGCACCCAGGCAACGCAGTAGCGCGACTTCATCGACCTTGCGTTTCGCGAAACGTTGCGCTGCGAGTGCGACCGCGACGCCGGAAAGCAACGCAGCGAGCAACGCGGCGAGGCGCAGGAAACTCTCGCCGCGCTCGAATGCGCTGCGCAGGTTCTGCTGCGCGTCCTCGACTGTGATGATCTCGGCACCGTCTGCCAACTTCGGCTTCGCCCAGGCGGCGAACGCGGCGACGCTGCCTTCATCGCCAGCGAACAGCAGGCGGTAACGGGCACGGCTGCCGGGGCTGAGCAGGCCGCTCGCCTCGGCATCGGCGAGGTTCATCAGCACGCGTGGCGCGAGGCGAAACAGGTTGCCACTGTCCGGCGATTGGCCGATCTCGCCGCCGACCACGACCTCGCGGCCGCCGAGCTGTACGTGTGCGCCGATAGCGACCTCGAGCGCGACAAGCACGGCGTGGTCGGCGTAGATCGTGCCGACCGGGGGTGCATGCGCGGGGTGCTCAATGCCGTGTGCATCAAGTACCGTGAACGTGCCGCGGAGCGGAAATGCCGCATCGCTGGCGCGCACGTCGCAAAGGCGGCTTTTGTCGCCGGCGAACATCACACTCGGGAAATCGGTGAGCCGGTTCGTCGCGAGGCCACGCCGACGCGCCTCCTCGATAAACGCCGGCGGCAATGCCTCGCTCGCGCCGATGCCGAGATCGCCGCCGATAAGTTCGGCCGCCGAGGCGATAATCGCGCGTTCGACGCGGCTCGCCAGGGTCGCGACCGCGGTCATCGAAGCGACCGCCAGCACCAGTGCCGCGGCCAGGGTTGCCAGTTCGGCGTGGCGGAACTCGCGGCGCAGACTGCGTACGGCGAACGCGAACGTCTTCATGGTGCCGCCAAGGCGATGCGCCCCTCGTGCAGATGCAGGTTGCGCGCGCAGCGCGCGGCGAGCGTCGCATCATGGGTGGCCAAAACCAGGGTCGTCGCGTGTTCGCGGTTCAGCGCGAACAACAGGTCGCCGACGACGGCGCCGGTGCGCTGGTCCAGGTTGCCGGTGGGTTCGTCGGCGAACAGGATCTCGGGCCCGTGCACGAACGCGCGCGCGAGCGCGACGCGCTGCTGTTCGCCGCCGGACAGTTGTGACGGATAATGATGCAGCCGCTCGCCAAGACCGAGATCGGCTAATTCGCGTGCCGCGCGCGCATTGGCATCGTCCCGGCCTGCGAGTTCGAGCGGCACGGCGACATTTTCCAGCGCCGTCATGGTCGGAATGAGATGAAACGACTGAAATACGATACCGACCTGGCGTCCGCGAAATCGCGCCAGCGCGTCTTCGTCGAGTGCATTGAAAGCGGCGCCGTTCACCACTACCTCTCCGCTGTCAGGACGTTCCAACCCTGCCATCACCATCAGCAGCGTGGATTTGCCTGAGCCGGAGGGTCCGATCAGCCCGACGGCTTCGCCGGAGGCGACGCGCAGGCTGACATCCTTGAGGATGTGAACGCGTGCTGCTCCTTTCCCCAGCGACAGATTGACGTTGGTGATCGAAATGGTGTCCGGCTTGATACCGGCAGACGATGAGGATGCGATGAGACTGTCCATGGACTTTTCATATGGGGTTTCGGGGGGTGCGGTCGAGAGGCTTGCCAGTGCGGTTCTCGTCGCGGCGGTCGGCGCAATGATCACGATGTCGGCAACGGCTTTGGCACAAACGGCAGCGGTGAAAGAGATAAGGCCGATCAAGCTCGCGGTTCTAGGCGATTCCTTGACCGCTGGGTATGGCCTTTCGGGGGCGGCGGCGTTTCCGGTCAGGCTTCAGAAAGTGCTTAAGGATAAGGGCATCGAAACTGACATCGTCAATGCGGGGGTGTCGGGCGACACCACATCCGGCGGCCGCGACCGGCTCGACTGGTCGCTCCCCAAGGGGACCGAGGCTGTGATTGTCGAGCTTGGTGCGAACGACGCCTTGCGTGGTGTCGATCCGAAGGTCAGCCGTGCGGCGCTCGATGACATCTTGAAAAAACTGAAGGCAAGAAACATCGCCGTCTTGCTGTGCGGCATGTATGCGCCGCCAAACTACGGCGCCGACTATGCGGCGAAGTTCAACAGCATCTATCCGGATCTGGCCAAAGCCTACAACGTGCCGCTTTATCCCTTGTTTCTGGAGGGCATTGTCGGTGATGCGAAGCTCAACCAGAGTGACGGACTTCACCCAACAGCCGAAGGCGTCGACGTTATTGTGAAGCGCATTCTGCCCACGGTTGAGGCATTCCTCAAAGGATTGCGAGAACCTGCTGCCGGCACTGTGACCGAAAAACGCAGCTAGGCAAAATTCGCATTCGCGCACTGTGCAGTCACTTCGCACTGTCATCGCGTTGCGGTAAAATCAATGCAGGTGATTCGTGATCCTCTTGCATCGAGGAGCTTCCTGATGCCGCGCTTGTTTACCGGGTTGGAAATTCCCCCCGACATCAGTCAGACGCTGTCTGGCATGCGCGGCGGATTGCCTGGCGCGCGCTGGATCGATCCCGAAAACTATCACGTCACCTTGCGCTTCATCGGCGACATCGACGGTGTCGCGGCGAACGAGATCGCCTCGACGCTGGAGCGCATCAACCGCAAGCCGTTCGAGGTGGCCCTTCAGGGGTTGTCAAGTTTCGGAGGCAAGAAACCACGCGCGGTGGTGGCATCCGTTGTACCAAGTCGTCCCCTGATGGAACTGCAGGCGGAGTTGGAGCGCCTCATGCAGCGGTTTGGCTTCGACCCAGAAGGACGCAAGTTCATTCCGCACGTCACGCTGGCGCGGCTGCGCGACGCCTCCAACCATGATGTTGCGGATTATCTGTCGGTGCGGGGCTATTTCCCGACCCGCAGTTTCATGGCATCGCGTTTCGTGCTGTTCTCGTCGCGTGCCTCCGTCGGCGGCGGCCCTTATGTGGTCGAAGATGCATATGCGTTGAGCGCGTAGCGCCCCTCGCTCATTATGTCTGCTTGCAATTTCCTCTCCCTTGGGGCCGTTAGCGCCCATGAACGTTGTGTCGCCTCTCTTGTTCCGTGAGCATTATCGCGCGCTGGTCGCGTCGGGCGCGATTGAGTCCGACCCAGCCCAGGCCAGTGCTGTCGAGGCGTTTACAGTTCTGGAAACGAAGCTTGCAGGGTATCGCCCGGCACGGTCCGGCGGATTGCTGAAGCGTCTGTTTTCCGACAGCGATGTTGCTCCGCCACGCGGACTCTACATCCACGGCGATGTTGGCCGCGGCAAGACGATGCTGATGGATCTGTTTTTTCAAGACAGCCCAGTGACACATAAACGCCGCGCGCACTTCCATGAATTCATGGCGGATGTTCACGAGCGCATCTATGCCTTTCGCCAGAAAATTGCGAAAAACGAAATTGCCGATACCGATCCGGTGCTGCTGACCGCAGCATCCATTTTCGATGAAGCATGGCTTTTATGTTTCGATGAGTTTCACGTCACGGACATTGCCGACGCGATGATTTTGGGACGGCTGTTCACACGCCTGTTCGAGCTTGGAACGGTTGTCGTTGCAACATCCAACGTCGCGCCCGACGATCTCTACAAGGGCGGTCTCAACCGCGCATTGTTCCTGCCTTTCATTGCGCAACTTGAACAGCGCATGGACGTGTTGCGTCTCGACGCGCGGACGGATTTTCGGCTCGAGAAACTCGCCGGAATCAAGATGTGGCTCGTTCCGGCGGATACGAAAGCCGAAGCCGCGCTTGATAAGGCGTGGGCTAAACTCACATCCGGCACATCCGATGGCCCGCGCGATATTTCGATCAAGGGCCACGTGCTTCATGTGTCGCATTCCGCGCTTGGCGTTGCGCGGTTTTCGTTCGCGGATCTTTGCGAGAAGCCGTTGGGCGCATCGGATTATCTACGCATCGCACGCGACTACCATACGGTCATCATCGATCGCATCCCCGCAATGCGTTACGAGCACAGAAACTATGCCAAACGCTTCATCACGCTGATCGACACTTTCTATGACAATGCCGTGAAACTGATGGCATCCGCCGATATCGACCCGATCTCGCTTTACAGTGCGACCGAGGGTTTTGAGGTCAACGAGTTCAAACGAACGGCCTCGCGCCTGATCGAGATGGGCTCGCAGTCCTATTTGGCGCTGCCCCATGGCCACGGCGACTCGACCGCCAGTGGCAAGACGACCGGTCTGGTCGAAACTTGATCCTCGCTGCTTTGTTGGGCGAACGGCGACTTGAACGCCTGCGGCGAAAGGTCTAACCAGCCGTTCAGGCACATTCATCCCACCAAAAGGACAGTTTTCTCATGGCGCGCGACAAGATTGCATTGATTGGTTCGGGTCAGATCGGCGGAACGCTTGCTCATTTGGTCGGACTGAAAGAGCTTGGCGATGTTGTGATGTTCGACATCGCGGAAGGTGTTCCTCAGGGCAAGTCGCTCGACATCGCACAGTCGTCGCCGGTGGACGGGTTCGACGCAAGCTTTACCGGCGCGAACTCCTACGAAGCCCTCGATGGCGCCAAGGTCTGCATCGTCACGGCGGGCGTGCCGCGCAAGCCGGGCATGAGCCGCGACGATCTTCTCAGCATCAATCTCAAGGTCATGGAGCAGGTCGGCGCTGGCATTAAAAAATATGCGCCGGATTCCTTCGTCATCTGCATCACCAACCCGCTCGACGCGATGGTGTGGGCGCTGCAGAAGTCGTCCGGCATGCCGCACAAGAAAGTGGTGGGTATGGCTGGCGTGCTGGATTCCTCGCGCTTCCGATATTTCCTCGCCGATGAATTCAACGTCTCGGTCGAAGACGTCACCGCTTTCGTGCTGGGCGGACACGGCGACACCATGGTGCCCCTGACCAAATACTCCACAGTCGCCGGCATTCCGCTGCCCGATCTGGTCAAGATGGGTTGGACCTCGCAAGCGCGCATCGACGAGATCGTCGACCGCACCCGCAACGGCGGCGCGGAGATCGTCAACCTGCTCAAGACCGGCTCGGCGTTCTACGCACCGGCTGCTTCGGCCATCGCGATGGCGGAAAGCTATCTGCGCGACAAGAAGCGCGTGCTGCCATGCGCCGCCTATCTCAATGGCGAATACGGCGTGAAGGACATGTATGTCGGCGTGCCGGTTGTCATTGGATCGAAGGGTGTCGAGCGGATCGTCGAGATCGAATTGTCCGGCAAGGATCGCGAAGGCTTCGACAAGTCGGTCGGCGCCGTTCAGGGTCTGGTGGATGCCTGCAAGAAGATCGCGCCGGACCTGCTCGACCGCTAAGCGCATCGGTCTACTGCCGGCCGGTCCCATAAAGTCGGGAATAGCGGGCAGTTTCAGGCTTGCAGTCCATCTGGTATATGGTATGCCAGTCGCAAAATTGAGGTGAATGGCCAAATTCACCGGGGCGGGAGCGTTCGATGAATATCCATGAATATCAGGCCAAGGCTGTGCTGAAGGAATTCGGCGTGCCGGTTTCGCGCGGTGTCGCGATCTTCAAGGCATCCGAAGCGGAAGCTGCCGCCAAGGAGCTTGGCGGGCCGATCTGGGTGGTGAAAAGCCAGATCCATGCGGGTGGACGCGGCAAGGGAAAATTCAAGGAAGCAACCGCTGGTGACAAAGGCGGCGTTCGCGTCGCCAAGTCGATCGATGAAGTGAAAACCTTCGCGACGCAGATGCTCGGCGCGACGCTCGAGACAATTCAGACAGGACCCGCCGGCAAACAGGTCAACCGGCTCTACATCGAGGATGGCTCCGAAATCGCGAAGGAGTTTTATCTCTCCGCGCTGGTGGACCGTGAGACGTCTTGGATTTCGTTCGTCGTCTCCACCGAAGGCGGCATGGACATCGAAAAGGTCGCGCACGACACGCCCGACAAGATCGTGACGTTTTCAGTCGATCCCGCGACCGGCATCATGGCGCATCACGGTCGCACCGTCGCGCAGGCGCTCGGGCTCAAGGGCGATCTCGCCAAGCAAGCAGAAAAACTTCTGACGCAGCTTTATACGGCGTTCGTCGCCAAAGACATGGAGATGCTGGAGATCAATCCGCTCATCATCTCCAAGCAGGGCGAGTTGCGATGCCTCGACGCGAAGGTTTCGTTCGATTCCAATTCACTCTATCGCCATCCAGACGTTGTCGCGCTGCGCGATACCTCGGAAGAAGACGCCAAGGAAATCGAAGCGTCCAAATACGACCTCGCCTATATCGCACTCGACGGCACCATCGGTTGCATGGTCAACGGCGCCGGTCTTGCAATGGCGACTTTGGACATCATCAAGCTTTACGGTGAAAGCCCCGCCAACTTCCTCGATGTCGGCGGCGGCGCATCCGAAGAAAAGGTCACGGCAGCGTTTCAGATCATCACGGCCGATCCGAACGTCAAAGGCATTTTGGTCAATATCTTCGGCGGCATCATGAAGTGCGACGTGATCGCGGCTGGCGTTGTCGCAGCTGTGAAAAAGGTCGGTCTTAAGGTGCCTCTGGTCGTGCGGCTTGAAGGCACCAATGTGGAAGAAGGCAAGAAGATCATCAATGAATCTGGCCTGAACGTGCTCTCCGCGAACGATCTCGACGATGCTGCGCAGAAGATCGTCAACGCCGTGAAGGGGAAGTAAGCCGATGTCCGTCCTGATCGACAAGAACACCAAGGTCATCTGCCAGGGCTTCACCGGCAAGAACGGCACCTTTCATTCCGAAGGCGCGATTGCCTACGGCACCAAGATGGTCGGCGGCGTTTCGCCCGGCAAAGGTGGCAGTACGCATATCGGTCTGCCGGTGTTCGATACCGTGAAGGATGCACGCGAAAAGACCGGCGCCGACGCCAGCGTCATTTATGTGCCGCCTCCGGGTGCCGCAGACGCAATCTGCGAAGCGATCGACGCCGAGGTGCCGCTCATCATCTGCATCACCGAAGGTGTGCCTGTGCTCGACATGGTCCGCGTCAAGCGTTCGTTGTCCGGCTCGAAATCGCGCCTCATCGGCCCGAACTGCCCCGGCGTCGTCACCGCGGGCGAGTGCAAGATCGGCATTATGCCGGCGAATATATTCAAGGCGGGCGATGTCGGCATCCTGTCCCGTTCCGGCACGCTGACCTATGAGGCGGTGTTTCAGACTTCGCAGGTCGGGCTCGGACAGACGACGGCAGTTGGCATCGGCGGCGATCCGGTCAAGGGCACTGAGTTCATCGATATTCTTGAACTGTTTCTGGCTGACGAGAAAACCAAGTCGATCATCATGATCGGCGAAATCGGCGGATCGGCCGAAGAAGACGCCGCACAGTTTCTGAAGGACGAAGCCAAGCGTGGCCGCAAAAAACCCATGGTTGGATTTATCGCAGGCCGTACAGCGCCTCCGGGCCGCCGCATGGGCCATGCCGGCGCAATTGTCTCCGGCGGCAAAGGCGACGCCGATTCTAAGATCGCGGCGATGGAATCCGCCGGAATTACCGTGTCTCCGTCCCCGGCTAGGCTCGGAACGACGCTTCTCGAAAGGTTGAAAGCTTAATTCAGTCCTTGGTTCTTTTCGGCGCGAAGTTTTGCCCCAAATAGGGTAAAAGCTGCGGCAATCAGCACGATGCCTGTCGCCTATCGGACGATTTGTTCCGATATTTCCGTCAGTTAAAAGAACCAGGACGCGAACATGTCTCGCCAGGACGCGAACGCCAATTTTGCTCTCACTTCCTTCCTCGACGGCGCCAACGCCAGCTATATCGACGACATGTATGCGCGGTTCGAAAAGAACCCCTCGTCGGTCGATTCGGAGTGGGCCGAGTTTTTCAAGAGCCTGAAAGACGCTCCCGCCGACGTTCAAAAGAACGCTCAGGGCCCAAGCTGGGAAAAGGCAAACTGGCCAGCCTCGCCGCGCGATGATCTGACATCGGCGCTCGACGGCAATTGGGCACAGGTCGAAAAGGTTGTCGGCGGAAAACTCGCCGCCAAGGCTCAGGCCGCAGGCGACAATCTTTCGTCAGCCGATGTGCAGCAGGCGACGCGCGACTCGGTTCGCGCCTTGATGCTCATTCGTGCATACCGCATGCGCGGACACTTCCACGCCAATCTCGATCCGCTCGGCATCGAAGGCCAGAAGGATCACGAGGAACTCGATCCGCGTTCGTATGGCTTCACCGACGCGGATTTGGACCGCAAGATTTTTCTCGACCATGTGCTCGGCCTCGAGAGTGCCTCGCTGAACGAGATCGTAGCAATCTGCAAACGCACCTACTGTCAGACACTCGGCGTGGAATTCATGCACATTTCGAATCCTGCCCAGAAGGGCTGGATTCAGGAACGCATCGAAGGTCCGGACAAGGAAATCAGCTTCACCCGCGAGGGTCGCCGCGCGATTCTGATGAAGCTCGTTGAGGCCGACGGCTTCGAGAAATTCTGCGACGTCAAATTCACCGGCACCAAGCGCTTCGGTCTTGATGGCGCGGAGTCGTTAATTCCCGCGCTCGAGCAGATCATCAAGCGTGGCGGCAATCTCGGCGTGCAGGATATCGTGATCGGCATGCCGCATCGCGGCCGCCTGAATGTTCTCACGCAGGTGATGGGCAAACCGCACCGCGCTCTGTTTCACGAATTCAAGGGCGGCTCTGCCAATCCCGACGAAGTCGAAGGTTCGGGCGACGTCAAATATCATCTCGGTGCGTCGTCGGATCGCGAATTCGACGGCAACAAGATTCATCTTTCGCTCACGGCGAACCCGTCGCATCTGGAAATCGTCGATCCGATCGTACTCGGAAAAGTGCGCGCCAAGCAGGATCAGCACGGCGATCCGCCGGACATGCGGATTTCGACATTGCCGCTGCTGATGCATGGCGACGCGGCGTTTGCGGGCCAGGGCGTTGTGGCGGAATGTTTCGCGTTGTCCGACCTGAAGGGCTACCGCACCGGCGGGTCGCTGCACTTCATCGTCAACAACCAGATCGGCTTTACGACCTATCCGCGCTATTCGCGCTCGTCGCCATATCCATCGGATGTGGCGAAGATGATCGACGCGCCGATCTTCCACGTGAACGGCGACGATCCGGAAGCGGTCGTGTTCGCCGCCAAGGTCGCGATCGAATACCGCCAGAAATTTCACAAACCTGTCGTCATCGACATGTTCTGCTATCGCCGCCACGGCCACAACGAGGGCGACGAACCGGCATTCACCAACCCGGTGATGTATAAGAAAATCGCAGGCCATCCGACAACGCTGGATATTTATGCCAAGCGTTTGATTGGCGAAGGCGTACTGACCGAAGGTGAATTCGAGAAAGCCAAGGGCGACTGGCGCGCGCGTCTCGATGTCGAACTGGAAGCGGGCGCGGGTTACAAGCCCAACAAGGCCGACTGGCTCGACGGCAAATGGTCCGGCTTCAAGTCTGCGGATCTCGGTGAAGATCCGCGCCGCGGCAATACCGGCGTCGCGATCAATGAATTGAAAGATATCGGTCGCAAGATCACAAAGATGCCGGATGGTTTCCGCGTTCATAAAACCATTCAGCGTTTTCTCGATGCCCGCTCCAAGGCGATCGAAACCGGCGAGGGCATTGACTGGGCAACAGGCGAAGGGTTGGCGTTCTGCACATTGCTGCTGGATGGTCATCGCGTCCGTCTCTCAGGACAGGACTCCGAGCGCGGCACATTTTCGCAGCGCCATTCGGTTTTGTTCGATCAGGAAGACGAGAGCCGCTACACGCCATTCAATCATATCGGCGACAAGCAAGGTCACTTCGAAGTCATCAACTCGCTGCTGTCGGAAGAAGCGGTGCTTGGTTTTGAGTACGGTTATTCATTGACCGAACCCAATGCGCTTACTATCTGGGAAGCGCAGTTCGGCGATTTCGCCAATGGCGCACAGGTTCTGTTCGACCAATTTATCTCGTCGGGTGAGCGCAAATGGCTGCGCATGTCCGGCCTCGTCTGCATGCTGCCGCACGGTTACGAAGGCCAGGGGCCGGAGCATTCGTCGGCGCGTCTGGAGCGGTTCCTGCAGATGAGCGCCGAAGATAACATGCAGATCGTCAACATCACGACGCCAGCGAATCTGTTTCATGCGCTTCGCCGTCAGTTGAAGCGCGAGATTCGTAAACCCCTCATCATCATGACGCCGAAGTCGCTGCTGCGTCACAAGCGTGCGGTGTCGAAACTCGAGGAAATGGGTCCGGATACCTCGTTCCATCGCCTGCTGCATGACGATGCGGAGCGCGGCGGCGAGACCAAGCTCGTCGAAGACAAGAAGATTCGCCGCGTCGTGCTTTGCTCCGGCAAAGTCTATTACGATCTCTATGAAGATCGCGAGAAGCGCGGCATCAACGATATTTATCTGATGCGCGTCGAACAGCTGTATCCGGTGCCACTGAAGGCGCTCGTGCTCGAACTTGAACGCTTCAAGCAGGCCGAAATTGTGTGGTGCCAGGAAGAACCGCGCAATATGGGTGCGTGGCATTTCATCGAGCCTTATCTCGAATGGGTGCTCAATCAGGTCGGCGCAACGCACAAGCGGCCACGCTATGCGGGACGTGCTGCAGCGGCTGCGACGGCGACCGGATTGATGTCGAAGCATCTGGCGCAGCTCAAGGCATTTCTCGACGAGGCGCTCGGCTGAAGATTGCGCGCCGCGATTTTTCGCGGCGCGCGGCATTATTGATTAGATCGAGTTGCGGACGCCCACAAAAGCGATTCGCGGCGCAAGAGGAAAAGAACATGGCTGAAATTCGCGTTCCGACGCTCGGCGAATCCGTCACCGAGGCGACCATCGGCAAGTGGTTCAAGAAGGCTGGCGATTCGGTTGCCGTCGATGAACCGTTGGTCGAACTGGAAACCGACAAGGTCACGATCGAAGTGCCCGCGCCGTTTGCCGGAACGCTTGGCGAGATCGTCGCCAAGGATGGGGAGACGGTTGCGGTCGGCGCGCTACTCGGTCAGATCACCGAAGGTGCCGGGGGCGCCAAGGCCGCCGCTGCTCCTGCCAAAGCCGCCGAAGCGCCTGCACCCAAAGCTGCAGCACCTGCTGCTGCGGCGCCGGCACCTGCGCAGAAGTCGCCTCCTGCGGATGCGCCACAAGCGCCGTCGGTGCGCAAGATATCTGCAGAATCCGGCATCGACGCATCCAGCGTTTCGGGATCGGGCAAGGACGGCCGCATCACCAAGGGCGACATGCTGGCCGCGATCGAGAAGGCTGCGTCGTCGCCGACGTCGGTCAATCAGCCTGCCGCCGCTATCCAGGTACGCGCCTCGTCGCCTGCCGACGATGCCGCGCGCGAAGAGCGCGTGAAAATGACGCGGTTGCGCCAAACCATCGCGCGCCGTCTCAAGGATGTTCAAAACACCGCCGCCATACTCACGACCTTTAACGAAGTTGATATGACCGCCGTGATGGCGTTGCGCGCGCATTACAAGGAGCTGTTCGAGAAGAAGCATGGCGTGAAGCTTGGCTTCATGGGCTTCTTCGTGAAGGCCTGCGTGCAGGCGCTCAAGGAAGTTCCCGCCGCCAATGCCGAGATCGACGGCACCGATCTGATCTACAAGAATTATTATCACATCGGCGTCGCTGTCGGCACTGACAAGGGTCTTGTGGTGCCGGTGGTGCGCGATTGCGATCATAAGTCGCTGGCCGAAATTGAAAAGAGCATCGGCGATTTCGGTAAGAAGGCGCGCGACGGCCAACTCAAGATCGAAGACATGCAGGGTGGCACATTCACCATCTCCAATGGCGGCGTGTACGGCTCGCTGATGTCGACGCCAATCCTCAACGCGCCGCAGTCTGCCATTCTGGGTATGCATAAGATTCAGGAACGGCCAATGGCCATCGGCGGCAAGGTCGAAATCCGCCCAATGATGTATCTGGCGCTGTCCTACGATCATCGGGTGATCGACGGCAAGGAAGCGGTCACGTTCCTCGTGCGAGTCAAGGAAGGTCTTGAGGATCCGGCGCGGCTGGTTCTCGATCTCTGATGGATAGCGTCACAATCGTCACGGGCGGAAGCCGCGGCATCGGCCGCGCGACGTCGCTGGCGGCTGCGAAACGCGGATACAAGGTTGTTGTCGGATACGCCAGCAACAAGGCTGCCGCCGACGAGGTCGTTGCGAAAATCGAATCGAGCAACGGCAACGCTATCGCGGTGAAATGCGATGTCGGCATTGAGGTCGATATCCTCGATCTGTTCAAGAAGGCGGATGCGTTCGGCAAGCTGGGCGTTCTGGTCAACAATGCGGGTGTCGTCGATATGACGGCGCGAGTCGATGAAATGTCCGCGTCGCGTCTCACGCGCATGATGAACATCAATATTGTCGGCAGCATTTTGTGCGCGCGCGAAGCGGTCAAGCGGATGTCGTCGAAGCATGGCGGCACCGGCGGCGTGATCGTCAACATTTCCTCAGTTGCGGCCACCCTCGGCTCACCCGGACAATATGTGGACTATGCGGCTTCGAAAGGCGCGATCGATACGTTCACGGTCGGGTTGGCGCGCGAAGTCAGCGCCGAAGGCATTCGCGTCAATGCGATTCGTCCAGGGCTGATCGACACGGAAATTCACGCCAGCGGCGGCGAACCCGGCCGCGCGCAGAAGCTGGCCCATATGGTTCCGATGAAACGCGTCGGCACCGCCGAAGAAATCGCAAACGCGGTCGTCTGGCTGATGTCGGATGATGCGTCATATGTAACGGGTACAATTTTCGACGTGTCCGGCGGGCGTTAAGTCCGTCGGCCGAATTCAGGATCACGCACATGGCTTCATACGATCTCGTCATCATCGGCACCGGCCCCGGCGGCTATGTCTGCGCGATTCGCGCGGCGCAACTCGGCATGAAAGTCGCGGTGGTCGAGAAATGGCCGACCTTCGGCGGCACGTGTCTTAATGTCGGCTGCATCCCGTCGAAGGCTTTGCTGCAGGCATCCGAGCGTTTTGAGGAAGTCATCCATATGCTGCCGAAGATGGGCATCGGCGTCGGCAAGCCGAAACTCGATCTGGCGACGATGATGAAATTCAAGACCGATGGCGTCGATGGCAACGTCAAGGGCGTCGGCTTCCTGTTCAAGAAGAACAAGATCGAGCCTTACGAAGGCACCGGAAAAATTCTTGGCACCGGCAAGGTTGAAGTCAAAGGCAATGACGGCAAGACACAAATTCTCGAGACAAAAAATATTGTTATCGCGACTGGCTCGGATGTGACGAAGCTGAAGGGCGTCGAAATCGACGAGAAGCGCATCGTGTCCTCGACCGGTGCGCTGGTGCTCGACAAGGTGCCGGAGAAGATGCTGATTATCGGCGCGGGCGTGATCGGGCTTGAACTCGGCTCCGTGTGGCGGCGTCTGGGCTCTCAAGTTATCGTCGTTGAATTTCTTGACCGTATTCTTCCCGGCATGGACGGCGAAG
>JAYVYQ010000058.1:0-10489 GCA_043784125.1 Afipia sp. | reverse complement strand
GCGATGGACCCGTTTGGGTCGGCGCCGATATGCTCAGGCGCGTCGTCGGCACAGCACGATCATTCAGCGCCTGACGAGCCATATCAGTCCTACCCCGATTGCTGCTCGCTCTGCGTCATCGTTCACAGCGGTGCGGCACCGCTTAAATCTCCCGAGCCGACGATCGTAACCATCGTTCGATCGCCGCAGCAAATCGTCTGGCTCGATCGGCAATTCGATCTGCCGTCCGGCCCCCGTGGCTCTCACGCACAAGCCCGCGCGCCTCCTTCCATTTCCTGAGTGAACTGTTCGCATCTGAAGCGGCCATCGCGCCGCTTCAATTGATCGCATGACAACGGCTGCCTTGCGGTCGTCACCAGGACTAATTCCGTGTTTAACCGACGAGCTATCACCGGCGCGAGTATGCTTGCGCTCATCGGCGCACTGACGCCCGCGACAATCTTATTCGGTCAATCAACTGACCGCATCGAATTGCCCGCGGTCGTCGTCGAGGCTGCTGCTGTTCCGAAGAAGAAGCCGAAACCAGCGCCCGACGAGTCGCAACGCACACTTCCGAGGGTTGTGGTGCATACCGACCGCATCGCCACGCCGGGCGACGTGCCGCCAGCCCAGCAGAAATATCAACTGCCGCAGATCAGCGAGAGTATCACGGCCAGCCAGATTCAGGAAAAGGTCAACGTCGTCGACACCGAAGACGCGGTGAAGTATCTGCCGAGCCTTTTCGTGCGCAAGCGCAACAACGGCGATACCCAGCCGGTTCTCGCCACCCGCACCTCCGGCGTCGGCGCCAGTGCGCGGAGCCTGGTTTATGCGGACGATATTCTGCTGAGTGCGCTGATCGCCAACAACAACTCCATCGGCGCACCGCGCTGGGGTCTGGTTGCGCCGGAGGAGATCGCGCGCGTCGATTTTCTCTATGGGCCGTTTTCCGCAGCCTATCCGGGCAACTCCGCAGGCGGTGTGTTGCTCATCACCACGCGCATGCCGGAAAAATTCGAGTTCACCACCAAGCAGACCGAAGCGTTCCAGACCTTCGACCAATACAAGACCAAGGGAACATTCCGCACCGACCAGACCAGCGTATCTGTCGGCGACAAGCAGGATCGCTTCTCGTATTTCATCAGCGGCAATTACCAAGACAGCTACAGCCAGCCGCTGGCATGGGTGACGACCGGCGCAAATCTTCCAGCCGGTGTCACGGGCGTCATTCCGCAAACCAATCGCGTTGGTGCGCGGGCGGACGTGGCGGGGGCCGGCGGTTTGCTCCACACCGAACAGGGCAACATCAAAGGCAAGTTCGCCTACGACATCACCCCGGTCGTCAAGGCAACCTACATGATCGGTTACTGGTCGAACGACCAGCAATCCGATGTCCAGTCCTATCTGGCGAATGCGGCGGGGCAGTCGACGTTCGGCAATGTGGCCGGCTTTGCGAGCAACTATGGAACGCTGTCGCAAAAGCACCTGACCAATGCGCTGTCAGTGAAATCCGACACCAAAGGCACATTCGATTTCGATATTTCCGGTTCGCGTTACGATTATCTCGAAGACATCCAGCGCAATCCGTTCAGTGTCGTTGTGGGGACGGCTACGTTCACGCCGTACGGAAAAATCCAGCGCATGGATGGCACCAACTGGATGAACGGCGACGCCAAGGGCATCTGGCGTCCGGACGATGTGCATGAAGTCAGCTTCGGCCTTCACGCTGACCGTTATTATCTCAACACGCCGACCTACAAGACGCCGACATGGAATGGCGGCCCTGATGAGACCGGCACGCTCTACACGCTGGGGCGCGGCACCACGGTGACGACGGCCGCATGGGCACAGGATGCGTGGAAGTTTGCGCCGATGTGGAAGCTAACGGTCGGAGCAAGGTTCGAGAACTGGACCGCGTATAACGGTTTCAATCTGCAGACCACCACCAACAACACGGTCGGCAACGCCGCCAACGGCAATATCCTGACGTCGGTCGCGCAGGTTCAGCCCGGATTGAACTCCGCGAAATTCTCGCCGAAGGGATCGCTGGCGTTCGAGCCGTCGCGCGAATGGCTGGTGACGGTGTCGGTCGGGCAGGCGTCGCGGTTTCCGACCGTGGCCGAACTATATCAATCCGTTTCGGCCAGCGATGGAAGTTTAGCGCTTCCGAATCCAAACCTGCGGCCCGAACAGATTCTCAGCGAGGAGGTCGCCATCGAGCGCAGGTTCAACGACGGCAAAGTGCGGCTCTCGTTTTTCAACGAGAATGTGAAGGACGCGTTGATCTCGCAGCTGACATCGCTCAATGACGGCACCGGCCGCCTCGCAAGTTTCACCACCAATGTCGACAGAATCCGCAATCGCGGCGTCGAGCTTGCCGTGCAAAAAAACAATGTGGTGTTCGACGGCATGGAAGCGTTCGGCAGCGTGACGTATGTCGACTCGCAAATCCTGAGCGATCCGACCTTTGTCAGCACCACTGGCACCACCGCGGTCGGCAAGCATGTGCCGAACATCCCGATGGGGCGCGCCACCGCTGGCCTGACGTATCGCCCAGATGCGTTGTGGTCGTACACAATCGCGGGAAGATATAGCGGCAAGCAGTATGCCACACTGGACAACACCGATGTGGTGCCGCATGTGTTTCAAGCCTTTGACGGATTCTCCGTTGTGGATTTGCGTGTCCAGCGCAAGGCCACAGAAAACGCCACCGTCAGCTTCGGCATCGATAACATCGGCGACACCAAATACACGATTTTTCACCCGTTCCCCGGCCGCACCTATGTCGCCGACGTCCGCATCAAGTTCTGAAAAAAGCAGGAGAACAAAAATGTCGAAACTGATTCAAAGCATCCTGTGCGCGATAGCCGTCGCGCTGTGTCTTGCTGGTTCTGCTGCCGCGCATGGTTTCAAAATTGGCGATCTCACCATCGGCCATCCGTGGACGCGTGCGACGCCGGGCGGAGCGAAAATCGGTGGCGGATACCTCACGATCACCAACAACGGAACGACCGCCGATCGCCTGATGGGCGTGTCGGTGTCGGTTTCCGATCGCGGCGAAATTCATGAAATGAAAATGGACGGCGGCGTGATGACAATGCGGCCCTTGGCAAACGGCATCGAGATCAAGCCCGGCGAAACCGTCAAGTTCGAGCCGGGCGGCTATCACCTGATGTTCATGGACCTGAAGGAGCCTTTCAAGGAAGGCACGATGGTCAAGGGCCAGTTGCAGTTCGAGAAGGCCGGCAAAGTCGATGTCGAATACAAGGTCGATGCCATCGGCTCGACGGGCCCGAAACCGGCGGCTGACATGCCGATGGATCATAAGCACTAGGGCGCCCCTTGTGTTTTGGCGGGTATTCCGGTTTCAGTGACAGCCAAGAAAAGCCCTCCGATTCACGAGTTTCCTCATGCGGCTGACGCGCTTCTTTCTCCCCATTCTCAAAGAGACACCGAAAGAGGCCGAGATCGTCTCGCACCGGCTGATGCTGCGTGCGGGCATGATGCGTCAGGAGGCCGCCGGCATCTATGCGTGGCTGCCGCTGGGATTTCGCGTGCTGAAAAAGATCGAGCAGATCGTGCGCGAGGAACAGGACCGCGCCGGTGCGATTGAGCTGTTGATGCCAACGCTGCAGCTTGCGGATTTGTGGCGCGAGAGCGGGCGCTACGATGCGTATGGTCCGGAGATGCTGCGCATTGCGGATCGTCACAAGCGCGAACTCTTGTACGGGCCGACCAACGAGGAAATGATTACCGAGATTTTCCGCGCTTACGTGAAATCCTATCGCAGCCTGCCGCTCAATCTCTATCACATCCAGTGGAAATTCCGCGACGAGCAGCGTCCGCGTTTCGGTGTGATGCGCGGCCGCGAATTCCTGATGAAGGATGCGTATTCGTTCGACATCGACGAAGCTGCGGCGCGGCTGTCCTACAATCGGATGTTCGTCGCTTACTTACGCACCTTCGCCCGCATGGGCCTGAAAGCCATTCCGATGCGTGCGGAAACTGGCCCCATCGGCGGCGATCTCTCCCACGAGTTCATCGTGCTCGCGGAGACCGGCGAGTCCGCCGTGTTCTGCAACAAGGATGTTCTTGAGTTGCCGGTGCCGGATGCGAGCGTCGATTACAATGGCGATCTGTCTCCCATCATCAAGCAGTGGACCGATTTGTACGCCGCCACCGAAGATGTTCACGACGCGGCGCGTTACGAGAAGGAAGTGCCGGAGAACAAGCGCGTCAACACGCGTGGCATTGAAGTCGGCCAGATCTTCTATTTCGGCACCAAATATTCCGACGCGATGAAGGCGATGGTGTCGGGCGCGGACGGCGTCGAAAAGCCGGTTCATGGCGGCTCTTACGGCGTCGGCGTCTCGCGCCTTGTCGGTGCGATCATCGAAGCCTGCCACGACGAGAACGGCATCAAATGGCCGGAGGAGGTCGCACCATTCAAGGTGGCGCTCCTCAACCTCAAACAAGGTGCCGCAGACACCGATGCTGCATGTGAGAAGATGTATGCCGCACTCGCAGCAAACAATGTCGATGTGCTCTATGACGACACAGATCAACGCCCCGGCGGCAAATTCGCGACCGCCGATCTGATCGGGATTCCATGGCAGGTTCTGATCGGGCCGAAGGGACTTGCCGAGGGCAAAGTCGAAATCAAGCGCCGCAGCGACGGATCGCGCGAATTTATGACCCTCGATGAGGCGATTGCGCGATTCACAAGGTAAATCGGTGTCCCGCTAGTCGCGGTTGTGCCGCCGCGCGACTAGAATTAGCCCGATTCGTGTGAAAATCCGGACCATGGAAAAGACATGAGCGAGCCAGTTCGGACCCCACCTTTCGCGGCCTTTGAATGGCTGCTCTCGTCCCGCTATCTGCGGGCGCGGCGCAAGGAAGGTTTCATTTCGGTCATCGCCGGATTTTCCTTTTTGGGCATCATGCTCGGCGTCGCCACCCTCATCATCGTCATGGCGGTGATGAATGGCTTTCGTACTGAACTGCTCGACAAGATTCTCGGCCTCAACGGTCATCTGCTTGTGCAGCCGCTGGAATCGCCGCTGACCGACTGGAAGGATGTGGCCGAGCGCATCAGCAAGGTGAAGGGCATCAAGCTCGCAGCGCCGATTATCGAGGGGCAGGCGCTGGCGTCGTCACCGTTCAATGCCGCGGGCGTTCTGGTGCGCGGGATACGCTCTGCTGATCTGAACAACCTCACGTCGATTGCCAAGAACATCAAGCAAGGCACCCTCGAAGGCTTCGATGAAGGTCAGGGTGTCGCCATCGGCCGCCGTCTTGCGGATCAGTTGTCGCTGCGCGCAGGCGACAGCGTGACGCTCGTAGCGCCGCGCGGTGCCGTGACGCCGATGGGTACAACGCCGCGCATCAAGCCATATAAAGTCGCCGCCGTGTTCGAGATCGGCATGTCGGAATATGATGCGGCCTTTGTGTTCATGCCGCTCACTGAGGCGCAGGCCTATTTCAACCGCAACAACGATGTCACCTCGATCGAGGTCTACACGACCAACCCCGACAAGATCGACGGCTTTCGCAAGCTGGTGACAGAGGCTGCACAACGGCCGATTTTTCTGGTCGACTGGCGGCAGCGCAATTCGACATTCTTCAATGCGCTGCAGGTCGAGCGCAATGTGATGTTCCTGATTCTCACGCTCATCGTGTTGGTCGCAGCGCTCAATATCGTCTCCGGCCTCATCATGCTGGTGAAAGACAAAGGGCAGGACATCGCGATCCTGCGCACGATGGGCGCATCGCAAGGCTCGATCATGCGGGTGTTCCTGATTACGGGCGCGGCCATCGGCGTCGTCGGCACACTCGTTGGATTCCTGCTCGGCATGCTGATCTGCACGAACATCGAATCGATCCGCCAGTTCATCTCGTGGTTGACCAACACGGAGTTGTTTTCACCCGAGCTTTACTTTCTCTCGAAGCTCCCCGCCGAAGTCGATTTCGGCGAGACCGCAGCGGTCGTTATCATGGCGCTGACGCTGTCGTTTCTCGCCACGCTCTATCCGTCGTGGCGCGCCGCGCGCCTCGATCCCATCGAAGCGCTCAGATACGAATGAGCGAACCGATGGAGCAGGGGCAAGCGGACGTACCGGTCGTTTATCTGCACGATGTCCGCCGGCAATACCGGCAGGGCGAGGCGGTGCTGACCATTCTGGATGGCGCGACGCTGGCGTTGTGGGAAGGCCAGTCGGTGGCGTTGGTCGCGCCGTCAGGTACCGGCAAATCCACACTGCTGCATATTGCGGGCCTGCTCGAGCAGGCAGACGAGGGTGAGGTCTATGTCGGCGGCACCGCGACATCGGGACTGTCGGATGCCGAGCGCACGCAAATTCGCCGCACCGACATTGGCTTCGTCTATCAATCGCATCGGCTGCTGCCGGAATTCACCGCACTTGAAAACGTGATGATGCCGCAGATGATCCGCGGCCTGTCGCGCAAGGAGACCGTGGCGCGATCGAAGGAAATTCTGTCTTATCTCGGCCTCGCCGAGCGCATCACCCATCGCCCCGCCGAATTATCCGGCGGCGAGCAACAGCGCGTCGCGATTGCGCGTGCCGTTGCCAATGCGCCGCGCGTGCTGTTTGCGGATGAGCCGACCGGCAATCTCGATCCGCACACCGCCAATCACGTGTTCAAGGCGCTGACGCAGCTTGTCAAAGCCACGCGCGTCGCGATGCTGATCGCGACCCACAATATGGATCTGGCAGCCCGGATGGACCGGCGGGTGTCGCTGGTCGATGGCAAGGTCGTCGAGTTGGCTTGACGTGCTGTCTTATTGCTCGCCGGGCAGCACTTCAATGTGGCGGCAGTCACCGCACACGAAAACCCGATCTTGGAGATGGGATAGTCCCGGAATGACTCCCTCGGGCTTCAATCGCGATTTGCATGTGGGACAGGCTGGCTCTCGTTCAGGGCGCAACCCTGAACGCGGCCGATCGAATTCTGACACTGTAGCTCACCGCGTAGAAGTCTGGGCGGGAGCACTAAACTCTCAGTCACCGTGAGTTGCCGAGAGCGGACGGGTGATACAGACCAAGTCGTTGCACAGGTTTTGGTTCCATCGAGCGATCAGTGATTGGCTGATTTGTCTTTTCGCAGCCCGGCGCGAAGCCAGTCCTGAACATCGTGGTCTGCTAGATCCGTCAACGCAAACCGGGCGACTGTTTCGATATGCTCTTTGCAGGCGAGGCATTCGAAGTTGCGATGGAATGATGCGGATGGCCCCAAGCTGACATGAATGAGCGCCATCGGCGTTTTGCATTTCGAACAGGTCAGTTTTTCGTCTGACATGGCACGCGTCTCAATTCGGGCGAGAGTACGAGACTCTCAGTGACGACCAATCCTGCATTCTTGGTTCGGGCGTCACTGGTCAATTTTGCTCATTTCGCAAAAGTTCATGAAACGCCAAACTGGATTTGGTTCCGCACACCGGCAAATAAGCGCAATTCATAATTCGCTAACCCCGATCCGCAGTAAGGCAAATTGACCCCAAGCCTTAGGATTTTGCCCACTTGACTCCCAGAACAAAAAAGGAACAATGTTCCTATTATGTTCTCAGGAGAATCGTGGAGTCGGCCATGTTGAAGACATTCGTTGAAGAAGCCGCAGCTCTTGCCTCGATCGTGCTGTTCGTCGGAATGGTGGCGATCTGGGCCCAATTGATCCCCCAGCTCTGACCCTTTGGAACCCCTCCGCGATGGCAAAAATGGCCGCCGCTGGGGATAAGGATGATGGCTGCGCCAGGTCCGCCCTTGTGCGTGGACATGCGGGGAGCGGGGCACCACCATTGAGGCGCTGAGTCGGCGTTCGCCGAGCGGGCGACATCCGACAGATCGTGCCCAGGGTTTTGCCAAAGGTTTTCATGTCCAAAGCTGCCAAGAGCGTGCCGCCGAAATCCGCCGGCACGGACCCGGGTTTCGTCCATCTTCACGTCCACTCCGCCTATTCGCTGCTGCAGGGATCGATGACGATTGCCAAGCTCGCCGAGCTTGCCAAAGCTGATCGCCAGCCGGCGCTCGTGCTCACCGACAACGACAACATGTTCGGCGCGCTGGAATTTTCAGAGAAACTGGCATCGTCCGGCGTGCAGCCCATCACCGGCTGCGCGATGGCGGTCGATTTCGGCGATCAGGACATGACCGCGCGCAACGCGCTGGCACCGGCGCGGATCGTGCTGCTGGCGATGCGCGAAGACGGCTATCGCAGCCTGATGAAACTGAACTCGCGCGCGTTCATGGAAACGCCCGTAAATGAGGCGCCGCGCATCGCGATCGAATGGCTGGACGGCGAGACCGGCGGGCTCATTGCCTTGACGGGCGGGCCGGACGGCCCCATCTCGCAGGCATTGCTCGCGGATCACGCGGCACTAGCACGGACGCGCTTCGACAAACTGAAAGCGTTGTTCGGCGACCGCTTTTATGTCGAACTGCAACGCCACGGGGTCGACACCGAACGCCGCTGCGAAAGCACGCTGATTGATCTGGCCTATGCCAACGGCGTGCCGTTGGTGGCAACGAACCAGCCGTATTTCGCCAGCGCCGACGATTACGAAGCGCATGATGCGCTGCTGTGCATTGCCGGCGGGCGTCTGATTTCGGAAACCGACCGCCACCAGCTGACGCCCGATCATCGCTTCAAGACCCGCGCGGAAATGGCGGTGCTGTTCGCGGACTTGCCCGAGGCGCTGGCGTCGACAGTCGAGATTGCAAAGCGGTGTTCGTTCCGCCCGCTCACGCGCAAACCGATCCTGCCGCGTTTCGCGGTGGTCGGCAGCGCGAATTCTGCCGACCCTGAGAGCGACGAGGGCGCGGAGCTGCGCCGTCAGGCCGAGGAGGGATTGACGCAACGCCTTAAAGCGCATGGATTGGCGCAGGGCACATCCGAGCAGGAATATCGCGACCGGTTGGCGTTCGAGATCGACGTCATCACCCGCATGAACTATTCGGGCTACTTTCTAATCGTCGCCGACTTCATTCAATGGGCGAAGGCCGAAGGCATCCCGGTCGGGCCGGGCCGCGGTTCGGGTGCGGGTTCGCTGGTGGCCTATGCGCTCACCGTCACAGATCTGGACCCCATTCGCTTCGGCCTGCTGTTCGAGCGCTTCCTCAATCCCGAGCGCGTCTCGATGCCGGATTTCGACATCGATTTCTGTCAGGAGCGGCGCGGCGAAGTCATCGACTACGTCCAGCAGCGTTATGGCCGCGATCAGGTCGGGCAGATCATTACCTTCGGCACACTTCAGGCGCGCGGCGTGCTGCGCGATGTGGGGCGCGTGCTGCAGATGCCTTACGGGCAGGTTGATCGTCTCACCAAGCTGGTGCCGCAAAATCCTGCAGCGCCCGTGACACTGGCGGCTGCCATCGCAAGCGAACCGAAATTACAAGCGTTCCGCGACGAAGATCCTGTGGTCGCGCGCGCCTTCGACATTGCGATGCGCCTTGAAGGCCTGACGCGCCACGCTTCGACGCATGCCGCCGGCATCGTGATCGGCGACAGGCCGCTCAGCGAACTCGTGCCGATGTATCGCGATCCGAAATCCGACATGCCGGTGACGCAGTTCAACATGAAGTGGGTGGAGCCTGCGGGACTGGTGAAATTCGACTTCCTCGGATTGAAGACGCTCACCGTGCTCGATCTCGCCGTGAAGTTGCTCAAGCAGCGCAATGTCGATGTCGATCTGGCGGCGCTGCCGCTCGACGACAAACCGAGTTTCGAGATGCTGTCGCGCGGCGATGTGGTCGGCGTGTTCCAGGTTGAAAGTCAGGGCATGCGCCGCGCGCTGGTCGATATGCGGCCCGACCGTTTCGAGGACATCATCGCGCTGGTCGCACTCTATCGTCCCGGCCCGATGGCGAATATTCCGACCTACTGCGCGCGCAAGCATGGCGACGAGGAGCCGGGATACCTGCATCCGATGCTGGAGCCGATCCTGAAGGAAACCTTCGGCGTCATCATCTATCAGGAACAGGTGATGCAGATCGCGCAGGTGATGGCGGGCTTCTCGCTCGGCGAAGCCGACCTGCTGCGCCGCGCAATGGGCAAGAAGATCAGGAAGGAAATGGAGCAGCAGCGCAAGCGCTTCATTTCCGGCGCGGTCGAGCGCGGCATTCCGAAAGGCCATGCCGACACGATTTTCGAGTTGCTGGCAAAGTTCGCCGACTACGGCTTCAACAAGAGCCATGCGGCGGCTTACGCACTGGTGTCCTACCACACTGCCTATATGAAGGCGCATTACCCGGCTTAATATCGTCCTGGGTGGCCGACGCGCTCACGCCGAGCACAACGTAAAAATCCTTTTGCGCGGCCATGTCAGCGGGTCCGGTTCAGTCGGAGCACTAACCGTTCAGGAACTGAAGGAACTCTGCGCTATGCAGAACCAAAGCCAGATAAGCGAATTGCATATGAAGCAGCGGTTAAAGATGCAATGAATGAGGCCGCTCGCCATCGCTTTCAATTAGCCGAACACCCGACTCATTGGCCTTGT
>JAYVYQ010000057.1:0-3372 GCA_043784125.1 Afipia sp. | reverse complement strand
CGAACACCCGGTCGTAAGGTGCGATCACCACGACCGGCATCTTGTCGTCGATCAGCGCAATCGGTCCGTGCTTCAACTCACCGGCCGCATAGCCTTCGGCATGGATGTAGGAAATTTCCTTGAGCTTGAGCGCGCCTTCCAACGCCAGCGGATAGCTGGTGCCGCGGCCGAGATAAAGCACGTCGCTCGATTTGGCGATGTCACGGGCCAGCTTTTCGATCTGCGGTTCAAGCGCGAGCGCTTGCGTCATCAGGCGCGGCACTTCAACGAGGCCGTGGACGAGTTTTACTTCGTCATCGGCAGAGAGTTCGCCGCGCGCCTTGCCGGCGGCAATGGCGATGATGGCAAGTGTCATCAACTGGCAGGTGAATGCCTTGGTGGACGCCACGCCGATTTCGGGTCCGGCCAGCGTCGGCATCACGGTTTCGCTTTCGCGCGCGATGGTCGAACTCGGCACGTTGACGACCGACAGCGTATGCAGACCCTGTGACTTGGCGTAGCGCAACGCCGCCAGCGTATCGGCGGTCTCGCCCGACTGCGAAATAAAGATCGCGAGATCGCCTTTTCGCAATGGCGCTTCGCGGTAACGAAATTCGGATGCGACATCGAGTTCGACCGGCAGACGCGCCAGACGCTCGAACCAGTATTTGGCGACGAAGCCCGCATAGCTCGCGGTGCCGCAGGCCGTGATAGAAACGCGCTGAATGTCCTTGAAGTCGAACGGCAGTTTGAGCGGAATCGCGACACGCTCGGTTGCCATATCGACGTAATGCGCCAGCGTGTGCCCCACCACTTCAGGCTGCTCGTGAATTTCCTTCGCCATGAAGTGGCGGTAGTTGGCCTTGTCCACCAGCGATGTCGCCGCATTGTGCTTGACGATCTCGCGCGCGATGACGGCGTTGTGCTCGTCATAGACTTCCGCGCTATTACGAGTCAGCGCGACCCAGTCGCCGTCTTCGAGATAGCTGATGGTGTCGGTGAAGGGTCCGAGTGCAATCGCATCCGAGCCCAGATACATTTCGCCGTCGCCATAGCCAACCGCGAGTGGCGAGCCCTTGCGGGCACCGATCATGAGATTGTCTTCACCCTTGAAAATGAAAGCCAGCGCGAACGCGCCATGCAATTGCGGCAGCGTCTCCTTCACGGCCTCAATCGGCGTCATGCCCTTGGCGAGATAGGACGAGACCAGATGGGCGACGACCTCGGTGTCGGTCTCGCTGGTGAATTTAGCGCCGTGCTTTTCGAGTTGCGCGCGCAGATCGCGAAAATTCTCGATGATGCCGTTGTGGACGACCGCGACGGTGTCGGTCGCATGCGGATGCGCATTGGATTCGGTCGGCTTGCCGTGCGTCGCCCAGCGCGTGTGACCGATGCCGGTGTGACCGCCGAGCGGCGACGACTTCAAAACGGCTTCGAGATTTTTCAGCTTGCCCTTGGCGCGGCGGCGATCGAGCAGCGACCCTTCAAGCGTGGCGACGCCTGCGGAATCGTAGCCGCGATACTCAAGCCGCTTCAGTGAGTCGACGAGCTGGTCTGCGACCGGGCCACGTCCCAAAATTCCGACAATGCCGCACATGAAAGTCTTCGTCCCCGGCCGCCTTATATGCGGCCATTCCTAGCGAAGTTTAGCACAAACCCGCCTCACCATTTATTGCGGATTGAGTCAGGGTAAATCGTTAACGCAATTGCGCAGCCGGTTCAGGCTTTTGGCTTCCTGCCGCGCAGTTTCATGTCCCGAAACCGCTTGGCCCAGCCTTCCTTGACGGTTTGCTCGCTGCGCTCGACCGCCAGCGCGTCAGCCGGCACGTCGCGGGTAATCACCGAACCTGACCCGATATAAGCACCCGCGCCGATCTTCACAGGTGCCACCAGCGAGGAGTTGGTCCCGACGAATGCGCCAGCGCCGATGTCCGTGCGGTGTTTGTCGGCGCCGTCATAGTTGCAGGTGATCGTGCCCGCGCCGATATTGGCACCCTCGCCGACATGCGCGTCGCCGATATAGGCCAGATGATTGGCCTTGGCACCGGCCTCGATGGTCGCGGCTTTCACCTCGACGAAATTCCCGATGCGGGTGTTGTCGCCGAGCACTGTGCCGGGCCGCAGCCGCGCGTAAGGTCCGACCGACGCGTTCTTTCCAATCGAGGCGCCCACGATATTGGAGAACGAATGAATCACAGCGCCGTCAGCGATCGACACGCCCTCGCCGATCACCACGAACGGCTCGATGGTCACGTCACGTCCGAATGTCGTGTCGGCTGCAAGGAACACGGTTTCGGGCGCGGTCATCGTCACGCCGGCTTCCAGCGCGGCCTTGCGCAACTTGTCCTGCATCACCTGTTCGGCCTCGGCGAGTTGCGATTTGGTATTGATCCCGCGCACTTCGTCCTCACTGGTTTCGATTGCGACCGCGCGCCGTCCGAGTTTGCCCACGATAGCAACTGCGTCGGTCAGATAATACTCGTTCTTGCTGTTGCCATTGCCGATTGAATCGAGAATCTGCAGCGCGGTCTTGCCATCCATCGCCATCACGCCCGCATTGCAGAGCGTGACCTTGCGCTCGGCCTCGGACGCATCACCATGTTCGCGGATCGCCACAAGCCGATCGCCCTCCACTAGCAGGCGGCCGTAGCCGGTCGGATCTTTCGCGCGAAAGCCGAGCACGACCAGTGCTGCACCATCCTGCAAAGGCGCGCGCAAGCGTTCAAAGGTCGATGCGTCGATCAACGGCGTGTCGCCGAACACGATCAGAAGATCGTCGGCTCCCTTTGCAATGGCCTCGCGCGCAGCGAGAACGGCATGCGCCGTTCCAAGACGTTCGCGCTGGACGAACGTCATCGCAGCCGGCGACACCCGCATGGCCTCGTCACTCACCGCGCGGTGATCGGGACCGACGACGACCGCAACCTTATCGCCTGCGCCGCGGGGTGCCGCCGCCAGAACATGCGCAAGCATCGTGCGGCCTGCAATCCGATGCAGCACCTTCGGCAAGCTCGATCGCATGCGCGTGCCTTCACCGGCCGCCAGCACGACAGTGAGCGATGTTCGAACAGTCATCGAAGTCCCTTGGCGAAGCGGTCATGCCGCGCGGCGTCGTCTTACCCGACACCGGACGGCTGCAAAAGCACTTTGCGGCCGCTTCCCCTGCGAAGCATACCGCCATCGTTCCTGATAGTGTTTGCAGGGTGATTCGTCATTTGCGGCGGCAGGGCCACGACAAAGCATGACTAAAAAGCTCGACAATCATGCCCAGAATTCTGTGCAGGGACTGGCGGACGACGAACCCGGCAGCTGGATCGCCAACTTCCTTGCCGAGGAGGAGGGACTGGACCGCCGCGCGATGTGGCGTCTGGGTTCGTGGGGCGTCGGCACGGT
>JAYVYQ010000056.1:0-19362 GCA_043784125.1 Afipia sp. | reverse complement strand
CCCGGCTGCTCACGCGGCCGGGGATTTTTTTGGCCTAAATCACCGCAGTTCCATGAGTCGGGCGCGACAGTTCCGCGTTACGCGGATTTAATTTTTACCGCTGACTCACCATTCGCAGCGATGAACCGCAACGAATTAACCCGGCTCGACTTGGTCTGCAGATAATGAATAGACGTTGAATTGAACTGGAACAAATTATGTCGAACCGAATCAGGGCTGAAATTCAGCTGGATCACCATCACACGCACGCTATCTGTCAGGGCATCGGCGAGCGCCTGCGCGATTCACTGGATAAGACCTGCGAAGCAGCGCCGCAGAAATTGCATGACTTGTTTGCCCGCCTTCCCGAACTCGACCGCGACCACGCGCCATCGATTGTGCCCTCTTCGCACGAGGCATTCTAAGGGCCACAACCGCTGCAAGATCGCGATATGAACGCGACAAAGCAGTTGCGTTCGCCCGGCGGTTCGCTGAAAAGGCCGCATGCTTTCCCTCAATGAAATCTCAATCCGGATCGCCGGACGATTGCTGATCGACCACGGCACCGTGCAGATCGTGCCGGGCGCGCGCGTCGGTTTCGTCGGGCGCAACGGCGTCGGCAAATCGACGCTGTTTCACGCCATCCGTGGCGAGCTTCCGCTGGAGGGCGGCTCAATTTTCATTCCGCCGCGCTGGCGCGTCGGCAGCCTCGCGCAGGAAGCACCTGACGGGCCGGAAAGCCTGATCGAGGTCGTGCTGAAGGCCGATCTCGAACGCGACGCGCTTTTGCAGGAAGCCGAAACCGCGCACGATCCTGCGCGCATCGCCGACATTCAAACCCGGCTCGTGGACATCGACGCGCATTCCGCGCCGGCCCGCGCCGCCGCTATTCTTTCAGGCCTTGGATTCTCCACCGCCGATCAGGCACGATCGTGTTCGGAATTCTCCGGCGGCTGGCGCATGCGCGTGGCACTTGCCGCAACCCTGTTCGCAGCCCCCGATCTGCTGTTGCTCGACGAGCCGACCAACTATCTCGATCTCGAAGGCACGCTCTGGCTGGAAGACCATCTGGCGAATTATCCGCGCACCGTCATCGTCATCAGCCATGACCGCGACCTGCTCGACACGTCTGTCGATCAGATCCTGCATCTCGATCGCGGCAAACTCACGCTTTACAAGGGCACGTATTCCTCGTTCGAGGAACAGCGCGCCACGCGCGAAATGCTCGATGCCAAGCACGCCAAGAAGCAGATGGACGAGCGCAAACGGCTGCAGGCCTTTGTCGATCGCTTCAAGGCGAAAGCGTCCAAGGCAAAGCAAGCTCAATCCCGCGTGAAAATGCTGGAGAGGATGAAGCCGGTCACGGCGCTGGTGACGCAGGATGTCAAGGAAATCAGTTTTCCGACGCCGGAGAAAATCCTGTCGCCGCCGATCATCGCGGTCGATGACGTGTCGGTGGGTTACGATCCGGCCAAACCAGTGCTGAATCAGGTGACGCTGCGTCTCGACAATGACGACCGCATCGCGCTCCTGGGTTCAAACGGCAACGGTAAATCCACGCTGGTGAAATTGCTGGCGGGCAAGCTGCCGCAATTCTCCGGCAAGATCGTGCGCGCGGCCAATCTGTCGGTCGGATATTTCGCGCAGCACCAGACCGACGAACTCGACCTCGACGGCTCGGCCTACGATCACCTTCGGCGGTTGATGCCCAACGACACCGAGACGAAAGTGCGCGCGCGCACGGGCGCGATCGGATTTTCCGGCAAAGCCGGCGATACGAAAGTCAGTTCGCTGTCGGGCGGCGAGAAGGCGCGGCTGCTGCTGGGGCTTGCGACGTTCTACGGCCCCAACATGATTATCCTCGACGAGCCGACCAACCATCTGGACATCGACAGCCGCGCGGCACTGGCCGAGGCCATCAACGATTATCCCGGCGCGATCATCATGGTCAGCCATGATCGTTATCTGATCGAGACCTGCGCCGATCAATTGTGGGTCGTGGCCGACAAGACGGTGACGCCTTACGATGGCGACCTCGACGATTACCGCCGTTCGGTTTTGACCGCGCGTGGCATGCGCGCGTCCGGCCGCGACCGCGCTTCAAGCGAGCGCAGCAAAAATCTCGACAAGCTGCAGCCGAAAAAAGAAAAGAAAATCCCGCTCAAGCAAAAGATTTCCGAGGCCGAAGCGGAAATGGCGCGCATCAACGGCATCATCGCAAAGATCGATACCGCGCTGGCGTTGCCGGATCTGTTCAAGCGCGATCCAAAACAGGCAGCGCAACTCAGCAAGGCGCGCTCAGGTGCAGTCGAGGCGCTGCAGCGTGCGGAAGAAAACTGGCTGGCTGCGAGTTCGTCTTACGAGAACGCCAACTGACGCGCATCGCGCGACCGTTTCAGAAACAGGATTTTAAGCCGATTTCTTTTTCTTCGGCTTTGCTGCGGGCTTCACCGGCTCCGGCACATCGACCCGATCGATCAAGGTCAGACGCCCGCCGCGGAATGTGTAGGCGCCCGGACGCGGTCCCCGCGTGTACGTAATCAATGCAACACGCTCGCCACCCTGATCGTTGGAAAGCTGAATGTTGTCCGGAGCGATTCCAACCGCACGCGCGACATCGCATTCCGTATGGCCGAGTGCAACCGCGCCTGTCGCGGTTGGCGAAGACACCGGCGAAGGCCCGCCGTCGGTCGACGCGTTGGCGTCAGCGGGAGCCGTCGGCGCCGGCATGCCGGAGCATTGTCCATCGGCGCTCATCAGATCGTCAGGCGTCACGGCTTTCGCAGTGCTGAGTGGCGGCGTCTCAATCGAGGATTGATTGAACAGCTTGCTGGGCCGCGCAAACCACTGCTGATCCTTGAACGAAAAGTCCGACATGCTTCCGCAGGCCGAAACCACCGGCGCAATCGCGACCAAGAGTCCGAAGCATCTTGCGATGCGAATGGTCCGCTCAATCGTCACTGACGCTTTTACTCCGGTTCCAGCATGGTGCCACGCGGTCCTTGCACCATCAATTTGCGGCACCTTGGTGGCTAACCGCATGTCAGGTCAACGAAAAACACTCGTATAATTAACAGCGAAGAGGTTGCTTTATTCGCGCTTCTGCCATTTGCCGCGCTCGTCGGTCTGCCAGTAAGTCTGATCGAAGCCGCGCGATTTGCTGTCCGACCATGCAGCACGCGCTGCCGTTAACGCTTCGTCGTCGTTGCCGTCAAACACAAGAACGACGCGTTCGTAGGTTGCGCAATCTTTCGGCAGCCCCGCAGCATCGACAATGAAACGCACCGTCGCCTTATTAGGATTGTCGTCGCTGGCGACTAGCACAATCGGCTGGTCTGCGGCGTCGGCATCGCGCCAGGTGCCGTGCGGCAGAAATGAATTCTCGCGGTAGGTCCACAAATGACCGTCGAGCGACTCGGCGCGCTCCTCCGAGCCGGTCTGCACGGCGACGCGCCAGCCCCGCTCGATGGATTTCTCCAGCAGCGGCGGCAGCACTTTTTCGATTGTCGTATCCTGAAGATGGTAAAACAGGATTTCGGTCATCGTCAGCAATCCGAAATGAGCGAACTACTTCTTCGCCTCGTAGTGATCCGCGACCAGCCGATTGAGCAGCCGCACGCCGTAGCCTGTGCCCCAGCTTCGGTTGAGATCGGATGTCGGCACGCCCATCGCGGTGCCTGCAATATCGAGATGCGCCCATGGCGTATCGTCGACAAAACGCTGCAGGAATTGCGCCGCCGTGATCGAGCCGCCATTGCGGCCGCCGGTGTTCTTCATATCGGCGAATTGCGAGTTGATCTGCTTGTCGTATTCGAGGCCGAGCGGCATGCGCCAGACCCGCTCGCCGGTTTCCTGTCCGGCTTCGGTCAGACGCTCTGCGAGCTTGTCGTTGTTGGAGAACATGCCGGCATAGTCGATGCCGAGCGCCACCATGATCGCGCCGGTTAAAGTCGCCAGATCGATCATGAATTTCGGCTTGTATTTTTTCGTGACGTACCAGAGCACGTCGGCCAGCACGAGGCGGCCTTCGGCGTCGGTGTTGATGATCTCGATGGTCTGTCCCGACATCGACGTCACGATGTCGCCGGGACGTTGCGCGTTGCCGTCCGGCATGTTCTCGACGATGCCGATGGCGCCGACGACATTGACCTTCGCTTTGCGGGCCGCAAGCGCATGCATCAATCCGACCACGCAGGCGGCACCGCCCATGTCGCCCTTCATGTCTTCCATCGAACCTGCGGGCTTGATCGAGATGCCGCCGGTATCGAAACACACGCCCTTGCCGATAAACGCGATCGGCTGCTCACCTTTTTTGCCGCCGTTCCAACGCATGATGACGGTGCGCCCGTCATGTTCCGAGCCTTGCGAGACGCCTAGCAGCGCGCCCATTTTCAATCTGGTCATCGCCGCGACGTCGAGCACGTCGACCTGCACACCGAGCTTGCGCAGCGTGGTCGCGCGCCGCGCGAACTCGACCGGAAACAGAACGTTCGGCGGTTCGTTGACAAGTTCGCGCGCCAGCAGCACGCCATCGACGATGTGATTTTCCGGCGTGAAGGCTTTTTTCGCGGCGGCCACGTCTGCGACTGCGAGGGAGAACTGCGCTTTCAGCGGCGCGTTGTCGTCGTCCTTCTTTTTCGTCTTGTAGCGATCGAAGCGATAGGTGCGCAGACGAATTCCCGACGCCAGACCTGCGGCCTGATGCGCCTTCATCGCGCCGGACGACGTCTCGGCGACCACGGTGACGCCTTCGGTGCCGGCGCTCACCTTTGAGGCGAGCTTGCCGCCGAACTTGATGAAATCGATCTCCTTCAACTCGGAGGTTTTGCCGGTGCCGACCACCAGAAGCCGGCCGACCTTGAGGCTTTCGGGGGCCAGAATGTCGAGAATCGCGCCGCTTTTGCCCTTGAAGCGGTTGGCCGCAGCCGCGCGTTTGACCGCCCCCGCCGCTCCGCCCAGCGCCTTGACCGACTGCGGGCCGAGCTTCAGCGCATCGTCACAAAACACCACAAGAACGCCGCGGGCGGCTGTGGAAAACGGGACGAAGCCGACCTTGACGGCGTCGGTCATGAGCAAATCCTCCAGAAAATCAGTGGAAAACGGCAGGGAAACGGCGGGAAACAGCGGGAAACAGCGGCTTACGGGGCGAAGGCGGCAGAATCCAGCCCAACCTGGCGCACTATGAGCCTTTCCGGGCCGTCCTGCCAAGCACGGCGCATGCGGTTTACGCATGCCAAAACGGGGCAAAATTCCCGGCTTTTGAAGTGTCCCGAAAGGAGCATTATAACCTTGACAAAGCAAAACGTCATGCCCTTTACGCATACCGCCCCGGAATCGAATTCGGTTCAAGGGGTTGGCGCGCCCGATCTACTCAATAACCAAGCGGGGTTTCCCGAAGTTGGTGCCGAGCTTACGCGCCTCTTGGAAGGCATAGAAAAACTTGCTTCTTGGGAGTGCCCTCAGGCTGTCGAGAACGTCAGGTGGGACAAGGTCCGCGACAAATTTTTGTCCCTTGTCAGTCAAAAGTGACGGCGTATTTAACTGCATCCACCAAAGATAGGCTGACTCTTCCCATCTCTGTGGGTGTCCGCAGAGCTCGCGTCCAGCTATCGCATACAGAATGAAAAATTCTGAAATGACGGGGCGAAATTCAATTTCCGTCTCGGTCGCGCGGTTGGCGTGTTTAAAGAACGACGCGGACTTTTTAAGTTGGATATTGAACTGATCCCTATATTCATCTTTTATGACTAAGGAATCGAATAACAAATCGCGACGATATGGATTTAGCCGCTTGCTAATGGCGTGCATGACCTCGTAAGCGGCGAATGCGAGGGCGTGAACTGAAACCTCATCGCCCTCGTTAAACCAAAGCGTGATGGCCGTACTCAATTGACGTTGAGCCGCTTCGATTTTTGTAATCACCAACTTGGTGTCTGAGGTCATGGCAAAATCTAGTCCAACTAAAGAGATTGAATTTCACCCCGACGCGATGTCTCGCTTTGAGCGAGCCGCTGGCGTGATCGCGAAAACTCCTCCGCAGCATCGGGTAGCGAAAGAAAAAAAGACGGTAGCGAAGAAGAAGAAAACCAATGAAAGAAAATGACTAGTTCGCGGTCCGGTCTTTCATCGGGAAACTTATCTCCGGCAATTCTAGAAATTCAAAACCGGGTATTGCTTTTTTCGGGGTGTGGTCCTCAAAAAGCTCTTTGGGTATTGGCACGTTCACACAATAATCTCCAAAACCAGGCGGCATCGCTTGGTGCGGTAGGCTATCAAACCGAACTAATCGTGCTGGCTTTGTCACTCCTTTCGCTGGTATGTCGAGCCAGCGTGGAACGAGCCAGAGTTTGCCTTCGTACTCGATTGCATCACATTTTGAGATGGTGCCGCCCTCTAAACCCATAACCATTACCTTGAGGATTTTCATAATTCGCCTCTGGGTGTTTCTACCGCGTTCGCCAATATTTGACGAACTTAGGTTTTGGTTTTGGCAGTTTAGAGCGCCAACGCAGAAAGCGCAGCGCCTTAAGCTTGAACGTGTTTTGGGTTAGGCCGTCGATAGGTCAATCGCTTGCCCACGATGCCCTTTGCAAGCTCATTAGCGCGTTCAGTATCGTTCGTTCCGAGCGCGACGCGGTTGTTATAGCGGAAATCAAACTCCGCCAGATAACGATGTAAATGCTTCTCGGAGCAATGCTGGTAAGTACCGCGCATGCCGCGTTTGAAAACTGAGAAATAGCTTTCGATCGTGTTGGTCGTAATCATGCGGTCGCCTTCATAGCGCACGTATTCGTCGGCGCGGTGATCTACCGTTTCATGCTTGGCAAATTCAGCGCCGAGCTTGGTGTACCAAGTGGCCGAGTCCGTCATCAGGTTCGCTTCCTTGGAGAGATTGTCGCGCACGATTGGTGCAATCTCGCCGGAAGTCGAAGTCGCAACATGAAAGCTACGCACTTGGCCGCTCTCGCGATCAAGAAGCGAGAGAACCACGTTCTTGTGGCGCGATCCGCCGCGCTTAACTTTGGTGCCTTTGACGCGACCGATATATGTTTCGTCCACTTCAACGACATTGCCGCCCTCTCCCATTGGTGGGAGCAAGCCGCCGGTACGCATGGCCTCGCGCAAGCGGTGCATTAGGAACCACGTCGATTTGTAGCTGATGCCGAGCATGCGGTGCACCTGATGGGCGCTGATGCCTTTCTTGGAGGCGGTCATCAGAAACAGCGCGGCTAGCCATTTGGAGAGCGGTATTTTGCTACTCTCGAATACGGTTCCAACCGTCACCGTGAACTGCTCACGGCAAGCCGATTCGTTGCACTGATAGACGCCGGGGCGGTGTGCTTTGCCCTCTAATTTGGTGATTTTGTCCTGATCGGCGTTGCCACAATGCGGGCAGACCCGACCGTTCGCCCAAACGCGGGCTTCTAGCCAGTCGCGGGCCTTGGTTTCGTCTTGAAAGATCGGGTTTTTAAGTAGGTCTGTCATAGGCTTGCTCCAGTATTGGAACTCTAGCCGACGACATTTGCTTTGTCAAGGTTATAATGGTGCCCGAAAGCCACGTTGGGGGATTTATTAACCCTGTCTTAAAGCCAGCCCCACAGCGGCCATTTTGTTGACCGATCAAAGGGATGCTGTGAAATAACAACCTGCTGGAATGACCGGCTGCGCTCACGGGGGACCACCAATTTGGGGTCTGGGCGCGCTGTCGATTTCGAGCGGTTTCGGGGTTTGGGGACATCGCTATCTGATGGCGTCGTACGACAACGACTTTTTTCGCGGCCCGCGTGCCGCTTGCGACGCCGATAGAGCGCCTCGCTCGCCGGCCGATGCCAAGTTGCGGCGGCACCGCTCATGGTGACGACCATCCTTGCGCGTTATTTTGCAGCGCGTTTCGTGCTGGCGTCGCTCGCGGTGTTCGCCGGAATTTTCGCGCTCATCATCACCGTCGATTACATCGAGCTGATGCGCCGCGCCGCAAGCGTGGCATCGGTGTCCGGACTGTTCGTTGCACAAACCGCGCTGTTTCGCGTGCCGCTGTCGCTCGAAAAGCTGATGCCGTTCTGCGTATTGATCGGCGCGATGTCGTGTTTTCTCGCACTGTCGCGCCGTCTCGAACTTGTGGTGGCGCGCGCGGCGGGAATTTCGGCTTGGCAGTTCATCACTCCCGCATTGCTGTGTGCGCTGGCGCTCGGCGTATTTGCGACCGCTGTTTACAATCCGGTTTCCGCCGACATGCAGGAGCGATCCAAAGGCATGGAGACGCAGATTTTCGCGGGCGGCAATTCGGCCTCGGCGGACGGCGCTAACTTCTGGATCAATCAGGTAACCGATGACGGCCAGACCGTCATCAGCGCGGCGCGAAGTCAGGACCAGGGGCAACGTCTGACCGGCGTCACCGTATTCCGGTATGACCCGTCGGGTCCGTTCAAGGAGCGAATCGAAGCGCGGGAAGCCACGCTTGAACCGGGCCACTGGACCTTCAAAGAGGTACGCCGCTACGGCCTCGATAATCCGCTGGTGGAACAGGACACCTACACCCTGGCGACGACGCTGACGGTCGCTCAGGTCAGGGGCAGCTTTTCGACCCCCGAGACCGTGCCCTTCTGGCAGTTGCCAGATTACATCAAGTCTTCGGAAAAATCGGGACAAGCAACTGCGGGCTATCGCCTGCAATACCACAAGCTTCTGGCGCGGCCGTTTCTGTTGGCCGCAATGGTGTTACTTGCTGCTGCTGTCAGTCTTCGCTTTTTCCGATTCGGCGGCGTGCAAAAGATGGTTTTAAGTGGTGTCGCAGCAGGGTTTCTGCTCTATGTCCTGTCGAAAGTAACTGAGGATTTAAGCAAGGCCGAGCTTCTGCATCCGCTCGCAGCCGCGTGGTTGCCCGTATGCGTGGGCGGCCTCTCCGGCTTTTTGGCCTTGCTGTACCAGGAGGACGGGTAGTGGCTATTACCGCCGCCCTCCAAGGACGGACGCGTATGTTCACGCGGCGCAAACGTTTGCGCCGTGAATGCCTTCTCCTGCCCGCGATTCTGGCACTGATTTTCACTGCATCGACCGCCGGATTTTTCGTATCCCCCGCGAACGCTCAGGTCCCCCTGACCTACAATCAGCGGCCGCCAGCCGTTAAATCGAAGAAGCCTCCCGCCAAAGCCGGGAAGGACGGGCAGATGCTCGTTCAGGCGACCGAGATGAACTACGACTACAACAACAACCGCATCTCGGCGGTCGGCAGCGTACAGATCTACTGGAACAATTCGACGCTCGAGGCCGACAAGGTCACCTACGACCAGAAAACAAAACGCCTGCACGCCGAAGGCAATGTCCGCCTCACCGATGCCGACGGCAAAATCACTTACGCCAATGAGCTGGATCTCTCCGACGATTATCGCGACGGCTTCGTCGACTCGCTTCGCCTCGACACGGCGGACTCGACCCGCATGGCCGCGACGCGCGCGGATCGCACCAATGGCGACGTCACGATTTTCCAGAACGGCGTCTATACGGCCTGCGCTGCCTGCCGGGACAATCCGCGAAAGCCGCCGCTGTGGCAGGTCAAGGCCGCGCGCATCATCCACAATCAGACCGAGAAGATGCTCTACTTCGAGTCGGCGAGCATCGAATTCTTCGGTCAGCCGATTGCGTATCTGCCGTACTTCTCGACGCCAGATCCGACGGTCAAACGTAAGTCCGGAATTCTCACGCCGAGCTACGGATCGAACACGTTCACCGGCCTCAACGCTGAAATCCCCTATTATTTCGCGCTTGCGCCGAACTACGATCTGACGCTGACGCCGCGCATCACCACAAAGCAAGGGTTGCTGATGCAGGGCGAATTCCGCCAGCGCCTCATCAACGGCGCTTACGAAATCCGCGCCTACGGCATCAATCAGGCCGATCCCGGCGCGTTCGCGGGGCTTCCCGGCGACAAGCAGTTTCGCGGCGGCATCGACAGCAAAGGCCAGTTCGCGCTCAACGACAAATGGGTCTGGGGCTGGGATGCGGTCGCGGTGTCCGATATCGCCTTCTTCCGCGACTACAATCTCGGCCCATATAAAAACGCGCTGAGTTCGTTCCTGCTGGTGCCCGATACGGGTCTGTCACAGATTTACCTGACCGGCGTCGGCAACCGCAGTTACTTCGATGCGCGCGTCATGCACTTCCTCGGCTATTCGGGCGCTGACGTTCAGAGCAACATTCCCGACATCCATCCCGTCATCGACTATTCCAACATCTTGAACTGGAACGTGTTCGGCGGCGAAGTCAGCTACAAGGGCAACTTCACAAGTCTGACCCGCGGCACCGCGGACTTCAACGCGATCACCAACAAAACGGACGGAGCCGGTCTCAGCCTTTGTTCGCCGCTCTCCGCAGACCCCATGGCACGAATGCCCGCGAACTGTCTGTTGCGCGGCGCGCCGGGCGACTACACGCGATTGTCGGGTGAAGTCCAATGGCGCCGCTCGTTCACCGATCCGATCGGCCAGATTTTCACACCGTTCGCATCGCTTCGCGCCGATCTCATCAGCGCCGATATTCTGGCACAGCCCGGTGTCAACAATTTCGTTCCGGTTGGCACCTCGCAGGTCGCTCGCATCATGCCGACGGTGGGCGTGGAATATCGCTACCCCTTCATCAGCGTGCAGCCATGGGGATCGACGACGATCGAGCCGGTCGGCCAGATCATCATCCGGCCGAACGAAGCCAATGCGGGCCGCCTGCCGAACGAAGACGCGCAGAGTCTGACCTTCGACGACAGCAACCTGTTCAGCGTCAATAAATTCTCGGGCTGGGATCGCGTCGAGGGCGGCGGACGCGCCAATGTCGGTATCCAGTCTACAACCCAGTTCGACCGTGGCGGCTTCGTCAACGTGCTGTTCGGTCAATCCTACCAGCTGTTCGGCCTGAATTCGTTCGCCGTGGCCGATCCCACCAACACCGGCATCGGCTCTGGGCTGGCAAAGCCGGCCTCCGATTACGTCGGCCGCATTTCCTATCAGCCGAACTCGACTTTCAATTTCTCGACGCGCGTCCGGCTTGATGAAGCAACGCTGGCGGTTCGCCGTTTTGAGGCGGAAGGCAAAGCCAACTTCGATCGTTTCTCGGTCAGCCTGCTGTACGGCAATTACGACGCGCAGCCTGAACTCGGCTATCTGCAGCGCCGCGAAGGCATTCTTGGAACTGCCTCGTTTAAGGTCGCGCAGAACTGGGTGGTGTCGGGCGGCGCGCGCTACGATCTCATCAATGACAAGATCAACCAGTACATCATTGGCGCCGGCTATGTGGACGATTGCTTCATCTTGGCCCTAAACTACATCACCGACTACGCCTATGTGACCGCGACAAGCCTCACCCCCGTGACGGACCACCGCGTCATGCTGCAGATCGGTCTGCGAACCATCGGCGGCACGAGCGTCTCGCAATCCGCCGGTACCAGCCAGTGATTCCGTTGAGATCGCCGATGACACCGATCGCCAAACTCTCAAATTCCGTTGTGCTGCATCGCTTTGCAAAGGCGATCGCGATCGCCTCCGTGGTCCTGATAGCATCCGGACTGCAGACGCCGGTGCACGCGCAATCCATTGCCGCCATGGTGAACGGCGAAGCGGTCACCACCGTCGACATCGAGCAACGGATCAAGCTGGTCCAACTCACCGCAAAGAAATCCATTTCGCGGCAAGAGGCGCTCGACGATCTGATCAACGACAAGATCAAGATCAAGGAAGCCAAGCGCTATGGCCTCGATCTGTCGACGTCGGACATCGACACCGCCTATGCCAGCATGGCATCGCGCATGCGAATGAATGACGAACAACTCAACAAGACCCTTGAGAACAGCGGCATCCGTCCGGAGACGCTCAAGGCCCGCATGAAGGCGGACATGACATGGGGCAATCTGGTACGCGGTCGCTACAATTCGACATTGACGCCGGCGGATAAGGATATCAGGGCGGCGATGGGTGAAAAAGAAGGGTCGGACGATAAGTCGCTGACCGAGAGCTTTGAATACAAGCTTCGCCCCATCGTTCTCGTCGTACCGCGCGGCGCGCCCGCCTCAGCCATAGAATTACGGCGCAAGGAAGCGGAGCTTCTTCGCGGACGCATTGAGAGTTGCGATCAGGCGGCTGATTTTTTTCGATCGATGCGCGACGCTGCGATCCGCGATCCGGTGGTCAAGACATCCGCCGATCTGCCGGCGCCGTTGCGCGAACTGCTCGACAAGACAACCGTCGGCAAGCTCACGCCGCCCGAAGTGACCAAGCAGGGCGTCGAGATGGTCGCGCTGTGCAGCCGCAACCCGACCAAGGCGGATACTCCTGCCAAGCGCGCCTTGAAGGAAAAAATCTACACCGAGCGATATGAGGCGAAGTCGAAGTCGTACCTGCAGGAAATCCGCAAGGGCGCCATGATCGAAATGCGCTAGAGATGATCCCGGCCGGGCGGCCAGAGCGACGTCAATGACAGTTGCAATGACGACATCCATCGCATTGACGTTGGGCGAACCGGCCGGCATCGGACCGGACATTACGATCGCAGCGTGGCTTAAGCGGCGCGATCTGAATCTTCCGCCCTTTTATCTGATCGGCGATATCGCTTTCATGAAGGCGCGCGCGAAGGCGCTGAACGCCGACATACCGTTCACTGAGACCGACGCCGCGCAGGCTACACAGATCTTTGCAAACGCGCTGCCCATCGTCCCTGTCGGTACGCGTGCAACCGCACAGCCCGGACAGCCCGATGCCAGCAGCGCGCCCGCCGCCATCGCATCCATTCGCCACGCGGTCGAAGATGTTGTCGCCGGACGAGCAAGCGCCGTGGTGACAAATCCGATTGCCAAAAGCGTGCTTTACAAAGCCGGGTTCTCGCATCCGGGACATACGGAATTTCTCGCCGAACTGGCAAGCCACGGCGGCAAGACGCCGATGCCAGTGATGATGCTGTGGTCGCCAACGCTTGCCGTTGTCCCCGTCACGATACATCTCAGCCTGCGTGACGCCATCGCAAATCTCACCGGCGATCTCATCGTCAAGACCGCACGGATCGTGGTTGCGGATTTGAAATCACGTTTCGGCATTGCAAATCCGCGCCTCGCGATCTCCGGCCTCAACCCGCATGCCGGCGAAGACGACTCACTCGGCAAGGAAGATCAGTCCATCATCGCGCCCGCGGTTGCGACATTGCGCGCCGAGGGCATCGACGTTCGCGGTCCGCTGCCCGCCGACACCATGTTCCATGAGGCGGCGCGCAAAACCTACGACTGCGCGATCTGCATGTATCACGATCAGGCGCTGATCCCGATCAAGACAATTGCGTTCGACGACGGCGTCAACGTCACGCTGGGATTGCCCTTCATCCGCACCTCGCCCGATCACGGCACTGCATTCGATATTGCGGGCACCGGCAAAGCCAATCCATCAAGCCTCATCGCGGCGCTCAAACTTGCGGCGCGCATGGCCGCACGCACGGCATGAGCGCGATCGACGATCTGCCGCCGCTTTCCGATGTGATCCGGCGTCACCAATTGTCGGCGCGCAAATCGCTCGGCCAGAATTTCCTGCTCGATCTCAATCTGCTGACGCGCATCGCGCGCGCTGCCGGGCCGATTGAGAATTCCACCATCGTCGAAATTGGCCCCGGCCCCGGCGGCCTGACGCGCGCGCTTCTTGCTTTGGGCGCAAAACGCGTGATCGCTGTGGAGCGCGATGAGCGCGCCATCCCCGCACTCGAAGACATCGCGCAGCGCTATCCGGGACGGCTTGAGATCGTCAACGCCGACGCCACGACATTCAACCCGCGTCCTCTTTTGGGCGGCGAGCGCGCGAAGATCGTCGCCAACCTGCCCTACAACATCGCGACCGTGTTGCTGATCGACTGGCTCAGTGCCGAGCCGTGGCCGCCGTGGTACGACACCATGGTGCTGATGTTTCAGCGCGAGGTCGCCGAGCGGATCGTCGCGCACGCCGATGACGAGGCCTATGGGCGGCTCGGCGTTCTCTCCAATTGGCGCGCCGAGACAAAAATCCTGTTCGATATTTCACCCGCTGCGTTCGTGCCGCCGCCGAAAGTGACCTCCTCCGTCGTCCGCCTCATTCCGCGCGAAAATCCCGAACCCTGCGACCGCCGCACGCTGGAGCGGGTCGCCGCCGCCGCCTTCGGCCAGCGCCGCAAGATGCTGCGCCAGAGCCTCAAAGCGCTTAGCGTCGACCCGGCGATTCTGGCTGCCGCCGCAGGCGTCGATCCGACGCGGCGCGCGGAGACCGTGCCTGTCTCCGGCTTTGTTGCCATGGCGCGCAAATTGACGGATATAACGTCCGCAAAATCCTGATCCGAAGATTCAGTCGAAGGAAAAGCAATGACCCAGATCGTTCGCCAGTCTCTCGTCAAGTTCGATGCGCCGCTCTGCGAAACCATTGTCGACATGCCGAAGCCGAAGGGCTCGGAAGTTCTGCTGCGTGTCGAGCGCTGCGGGCTGTGCCATTCGGATTTGCACATTCAGGACGGCTATGCCGATATCGGCGGCGGCAAGAAACTCGACACCACGCGCGGCATGACACTTCCATTCACGCTCGGCCACGAGATCGCGGGCATCGTCGAGGACGTCGGTCCCGACGCGCCGAAGGATTTGATCGGAAAAAAGAAGGCTGTGTTTCCCTGGATCGGCTGCGGCCAGTGCCGCGAATGTCTCGCTGGCGACGAAAATCTCTGTGCCAAAAACCGTTTCATGGGCGTGACGATCGACGGCGGTTTTGCCACGCATACGCTGGTGCCGGATGCGAAATATCTGCTCGACTATGACCCGCTGCCGATCGATATGGCGGCGACCTTGATGTGCTCGGGCATTACGGCCTACGGCGCGCTGAAGCGTCTCGCGGAACGCCCGCGTCAGCGCAACATTCTGCTGATCGGGCTTGGCGGCGTCGGCATGATGGGCCTGTCGATTGCGCCTGCGATGTTCAAGCAGAAGATTTCCGTAGCCGATCTGAGCGCATCCGCGCGCGACGCAGCACTCAAGAACGGCGCATCGTTCGCCTACGATCCATCGGAAGCCGACATTGCCAAGCGCATCATCAAGGAAACCGAAGGCGGCTTCGACTGCATCGTCGATTTCGCCGGCAGCGAAAAATCAATGGCGTTCGCAGTCTCGGTGCTGGCGCGCGGCGGCAAGATCGTGGTGTCCGGTCTGATGGGCGGTCAGTTCTCGCTGCCGATGGTGCAGTGGATCTACAAGCGCATGACCATTGAAGGCTTCATGACCGGCACGCTGGATGAAGCCAAGGAATTGATGACGCTGGCACGCGCCGGCAAGATCAAGCCGACGCCGATGAAAGAAGAGCCGATGAAGGACGCGCAGAAGTGGATCGAACAGTTGCGCGCCGGAAAAGTCGTCGGCCGCATCATGCTCAAGAATTGAAGGCTGCGAATTAAGGCAGACGCCGCGCGCGCTGCTTTTGCTTTGAGCAATTGTGGCCGCCCGAATTAAACCTTAACCGTTCCGAATTTGCGGCCTATTGCGACCCGATTTGTCCCCGAAGATTTACGCTCGAAGTCTTTTGTAGAGCGTAACTTCGGAGGGGACGATGCATCGCAGTCAAAGGGGACTCGCCTCAACACTTGTCTTGTGTTCGATCGTTGCCGGTCTTTGTACGACCCAAATCCGCAACGCTGACGCCACTGAGGGCTGTCTCTCGGCACCGAAGGACTCAACACCGCAAGGCAAGCACTGGTATTATCGCGTCGAGCGCCACACCAAACGCGCTTGCTGGTATCTCGGCGAGGAAGACCGCAGCACGTCGCGAAGTTCAACGCGCGCCTCCGCCGCGCAGACACCGCCCGAAGCGGCGGCTTCGGACAAAACCGCAACTCAGCGAAATACCAAGGAGCCGCTACAGCCCGCTGTCGCCGATGCGCACGCGGAATTGACCAGGGACGTCGCGGTCCCTTTCATGACGATGCCGCCGCTTGCACCACAACCGGACAAGGCGTTCATGCTGCGCGACAACACCGCGCCGCAAGCCAGCGAAAACGCCCCACCGGATAGTTCGCGCTTCTCGGAACGCTGGCCGGATCAAAATTCATATCGTGTTGCACAGGCCGATACCGCCGCACCACCCGTCCCTGCTCCGGCACCTCCGCAACCGACACTTATCCAGCAAGCAAGTCCGCAACAAGCCGCAGCACCAATCGCGCCCGCGCCCGATGACAGCTCGGACATGTTGCGCATCGTGTTGGCCGTCCTCACCGCAGCCATTGCGATTGCGGCCATCATCGGACGCCTGATCCTCGCACATGTGCGGCCGCGCAGGCGACCCGCACCGCGCCGTCCGATCTGGCAGACGATGGTGAACGAAAACATCGACCCAGTTCATGCGAGGGCCAGCCACTCAGCGCTGCGCGCCCGCGCCGAAGCCGATGTCGAGGACCTGTTGCGCGCCTTGCGCTATCCCGCACCGCCGCGAATTACTTCGCCAATTGGTTCTGCAAATCGCGGACGAAGGCCGACAGACCAGTCTGGCGCTCGCGCTTGAGAAATCAACTAAGGCCTGACGTCCAACGACTTGCGGAAGAAAGCGACCATCTCCGCATTCAGCTTTTCATAGATCGCGATGCGATCGACGCCTGGCGGATCGGTGCAAGCCTGTTTTGCGATTAAAGCGAATGACGGCGAACATGGAGCCAGAAAAACAAAATGTCCTGCGCCTTCGAGTACAACATACTCCGGCGGTACCGGCAGATTCTGGGCAATGCGTTCGGCATGCCAAGGCTGCGGAAGCATTTCATCGGCAGATGGACGATACAGGCGAACCGGCACACGGACCGTATCGAGCGCGGGTTTATCGAAAGTGAAGCCGAGCGCCGGTGCCATCAAGACGATGGCACGCACGCGCGGGTCGGCGATGAATTGAAGATCCGGCTTCCGGCGCCGATCCTTCACGGCATCGCCGCGTGCCCGATAAGGATCGAACGGCACGGCCGCTCGATAGTCTTTCGCCAGCTCGAAATTCGGCACTGCGCCTGCGATCACAAGGGACGTGTATCCACCCGCCGAATGGCCGGCCATCCCGATACGACCCTTGTCGATCAGCGGACCCGCAATCGGGTCCGCAAGGACACCGTCAATCAGTGCCACGATATGATGCGGACGGCCAACCACCTGAAGATCGGTGCCAAAGCCGCTGTCGTCGCGATAGTTATCGCGCGGATGCTCGACCGCCGCCGCGACGAACCCGGCGCGCGCAAGCGCCGTCAGGCTGTCGTGATGTCCAAGACTGCTGCCGCCTGTCCCATGCGAAACCACGATGAGTGGGTAAGAGCCGGGCGCGGGCGCACTTCCACGCGTGGCCGAGATCGTGAACGGGCCTAGGGTTGTTGTCCCGGCTGCTGCCTTGGTCGGATACACCACGATGGCGGGCATCGGCCCGCCTTCAACCGGGTCCTTCAGCGTGAGACCGATGAACCCTGCTTCGAACTCGTCAGCATGCACGCCGACTGGCAATACAATGATCGCGATGAATCCACCAAGAACTGCCGAAGCAAAAGATTTCATATCAACTACTTCGCCAATTGGTTCTGCAAATCGCGGACGAAGGCCGACAGACCCGTCTGGCGCTCGCGCTTGAAGCGTTCGGCTTTCAGGATGGTGGCGACTTCGGAATAGGCCACTTCGATGTCGCGGTTGGTGACGACGTAATCATATTCCGCCCAATGGCTGAGTTCATGGCTGGCGCGGCTCATGCGCCCGGCGATGACGTCGTTGGAGTCTTGCGCGCGGGTATGCAGCCGCTTTTCGAGATCGGCGGCGGATGGCGGCAATATAAAAACGCTGACGACATCGTCGCGGGCCTTTTCGCGCAATTGCTGCGTGCCCTGCCAGTCGATGTCGAACAACACATCCTCGCCCGACGCCAGCGCATCCTCGACCGGCTGGCGCGGCGTGCCGTAGTGATGATCGAACACGGTTGCGAATTCCAGCAGATCGCCCTTCGTCGCCATCGCATCGAAAGTTGTTTTGTCGATGAAGCGATAGTCCTTGCCATCGATCTCGCCGGGGCGCATCGCACGCGTGGTGACGGACACCGACAATCTCATGCCGGGCATTTTCTCCAGCAGCATGCGCGACAACGTGGTCTTGCCGGCGCCCGACGGCGAGGACAGCACGAACATCAGCCCGCGCCGCTCGCCATCCTTCATGCTGCCTTTTGGAGTGCCCTGCGCGCTCATCTTTATTCCAGATTCTGAACCTGTTCGCGAAACTGCTCGACCACATTCTTCATTTCAAGCCCGGTGTTGGTCAGTTCAACGTCGTTGGATTTAGAACAGGTGGTATTGACCTCACGGTTGAATTCCTGCGCCAGAAAATCCAGCCGCCGCCCCACCGCTCCGCCCTTGGCCAGCAGCTCGCGGGTCTGCGCGATGTGCGAGGCGATGCGATCGAGTTCTTCGCGGATGTCTGCCTTGGCGGCGATCATCACGGCTTCTTGGCTCAGGCGATCAGGATCGAAACGGTCTGAGGTCTCCAGCAGCACGGCGATCTGCTCGGCGAGCCGTGCCTTGATGGCGTCCGGCTTGCGGCCGGGTGCTGCTTCCGCCTGCTTTGCGAGCTTTTCGATGTCGTCCATGCGCTGCGACAGGATTTGACCGAGTGCCACGCCCTCGCGATTGCGCATCTCGATCAGGCTTTGCAACGCCTGCTCGAAGGACGCAGCAACTGCGGCCTTCGTCGCCTGCATTTCCGCCTCGTCGCTTTCCGGCTCGACCACTTCGATCACACCCTTGATCGACAACAGACCATCAACGCTCGGAGGTGCCGCGCCGGTTTTTTTGGAAATGTCGCTTGCGACTTTCATGATCGACGCCAACACATCGTCGTTGATGCGCACCGATGAGGTGGCGCTGGCGCGCTTGACACTGAGATTGGCGTAGACTGTGCCGCGCGACAAAAGTTCGGTCGCCCGCTTGCGGGCCGGCGTCTCGATGTCGTCCCACCCCGGTGGCAGGCGCATGCGGAAGTCGAAGCCCTTGGCGTTGACCGACTTCAATTCCCATTCAAACGCATAAGGCCCGCTGCTGCCGTGATGGCGCGCAAAGCCGGTCATGCTGGACAGCGCCATACGGATGGGTCTCCGGTATTCGCAATCGACTCAAATGCGCTTCAGCTTGTCCGATAATTCGGCAACCCGCGCAAGACAGCCTGAAGACAGCCTAAAAGACGCCGACGATCAGCGCGCGGGTTGCGCGGGCTGCTCTTCTTCTTCCTCGGGCGCAGGCTCTGGGGGTGCGGCGCTGGCAGTCGGCCCGCGTTTGGCCGCAGCGGATTTCTTGCGCGCAGCAGCGCCAGGATCGAGCGCGATGGGTGCCGACGCCACAGCCGAGGTCGTCGCCGCAGCC
>JAYVYQ010000055.1:0-18380 GCA_043784125.1 Afipia sp. | reverse complement strand
CCTCACAATCAAGACTGGCGATCGTATTCGGGATGCGCGCCGCGTTTATTTATGCGTTTCGGGAGATGATGACGGCGCGTCGATCCAAGTCATGAGTGACCTTCGGGGCCAACGTAAACACCGCGACCGTTCCAGCCGTGATTGACGGTCTTGTGTGAAGCGAACTCTTTGCCGACTTCATCGTACAAGCGGCTTTCATCGGTATGAAGTTCGCTAGTGCGGTGCGCGTTGGTAACGAGAATTTCGCGGACTGATTTCTTAGTCGCAGTCTTGACGTGAACCGCGCGGACTTTGCCCTTCGGTTCAACGAGCGCGACGATCTGCTCTTTCTTGCTGTGGCCTTTCTGATAGCCCTTCGCGCGCTTCGATGAATTGCCATAATAGGTTTCATCGGCCTGAACGCTCTTGCCTTCGCCGCCCAACGCTTGCGGGTTGGCGTCGATCATGGCTTCGCGGATACGATGGCCGAGAAACCAAGCTGATTTGTAAGTGATGCCCAACATGCGGTGCAACTGATGGGCGCTCATGCCCTTCTTAGACGCGCTCATGAGATGAATTGCGAGGAGCCACTTGTGAACCGGAATATGGGAACGCTCCATGACGGTCCCCGTGCGGCAGGTAAACTTCTCGCGGCAATCGTTGCAGAGCCAATAGCCAGCCTGTGTAGCGCCTTCCATCTTGCGGACGGCGAAAGAACCGCAATGAGGGCAATGCGCCCCAGAGAGCTTCCAGCGGCTTGCCTCAAGGTGGGCAATCGCGGCGGCTTCGTTGGTGAATTCGGGTGCGTAAATATCGGCCATGGCTATCTCCTTGACCCTTTATCGGCCAAACAAGATGCTAAGTCAAGTATATAAATGCGAATACCATCCAACGTGCTGGATATGTCAAGCTTAAGAAACCTGTTTTGATTTCATCAGTGGCTCAACTCGAATTTCGGGTACTTGCCGAGATTCGGACTTCGGGTCCGGACCCGATTGAATCATTCCATCTTCCCGCACGAACAATTCCGAAGGCTTTACTGCCAATCGGTCAAAGAGTGCCTTGAGTTCGGGACGCAGACCGTCACCGCACAACGCGGCTATGGAATGAAATTTGCGGACGATTGGCATGATCGAGTCTCCAGTGTCTTCCGATACGAAGATCCGAATACGCGCATCACGCCACCCGTTTTTCGTTCTTTATTTTGCTTCGCAAAGATTTCAAATTTCGTTCAACTCCATACGCTGCATGGAGCCGAACACTCACTCTTTCCGAGTCTGTTTCGGTTGGGCCCGTGCGTGCTTACGGAACGCATCGGGCCGCCTCAATTGGCGGATTCAATAATAATCCCGAAAATAATCCGCCAGCGAATCGTCCTCGATGTCCGTCATGTCGCTCAATAACGCACTCGCTTGCGTGCGGTAATTCGCCGGCACATTGTCCACGCGCGGCACCGGATTGGCGACGATTGAGCGATAGGACGCCAGGTTATCGGCGGTGCCGATGAAAATGCAGACGCAGATTTTCGGATCAGCAAACAGATAATGCATGCCGCCTGCCGTTTTGTGCGCGACGATACGGTGCGTCGGCAGTCTGTCCATGACTTGCTTGTCGGCTGCGTCTGTGGCGAATTTGATCTTGAAGCCGGCCGAGCGCAGATAGAAATCATTGGCGTCGAGAAACGGTTTGTCGAGCGCTGCATGTTGCGCCACCAGCGGCGTCATGACCGCAACGGTCAAGGCCGCCATCATGGACAGCGATCCAAACCCGCGCCGCCGCGCAAAACCTAAAAATAAATTCATGATACCCTTTCGACAAATCCTAAAAAGCGAAATCCGAAAGCAACACCTGACGCATTTGGGCCACACGCTAGCGCTTGTGGCAGCAGACGCAACATCACCGATCCATATCACAAATCATATCCGATGACGACGCATCGCGAATTTTCACATCGGCGTCAGTCATGTGGATTTCATCGGCGCGACTCATAACCGCCCCATTGCGGCACGATGGTCGCCGCGCAATACGGGGAGTAAATGCATGACGAAACGACCGCCAGAATCTTTCGACGCCGAGATCGTCGCCACGCTGCGCGAAGTCCTGAACATCGCCGTCGCGCACATCGCCGAGGCAAACCGCACGCCTGCGACCAAAGCCAAAATGGCGGAGACGATTGTGCGCGAAGCCGCCGAGGGCGTCACCGACGCGGGCGATCTGGTGTCGAGTGCAGTGCGCGCGGGAGAAATTCCGGCGGAGTGAAATTTATTCGGCACCAGCGTCCGCGCCAATCGCAATGGCCATCACCGGGGATAGCCGTTCGAAGAACGGCGTCGCTTTGCTCGCCTATGATCCGGTGATCCATCGTTTACTTAAAGAAGTTTCCTAGGAAGATGGATTGCCGGGTCAAAGCCCGGCAATGACAGCTAACTATGCCGACGCGCGTTTCGGGGCCGCATCCTCGACGATGCGCGGCGCCTGCGTGGCGAACTGCTCATCCTGCGGCTTTGCAGCTAAACTGCCATGCGCCTTGGCGTAGTCGATCACCTGCGCCATCAATCTCAGACCCATTGGCGCCAGCGCACGCTCCCACAATTCGCGCGCGGTCTCGCCCTTCTTCACGAAGCACCATTCCTGCGCCGCGATGGCGCCCGCGTCCATGCGGTCAGCCAGATGATAAATGGTGCCGCCGGCAATCGGATCGCCTTCGCGAATGGTCCATTCGATCGCCGCGATGCCGCGATGGCGCGGCAGCAATGACGGGTGATAACCGATGCCGCCATGCTTGGCGACTTTCAACGCATCTTTGGTCACGCGCGCATGGCTATGCGCAGTGACGATCAAATCCGTGCCGGGTGCAATTTCGGACGCCTCGATTATTTTCGGCGAGGCCTGAACGACCACGTCGATCTTTGCGGCGCGCGCAGCTGCCGCAAGCCTGTCCTCGCCATCGGCCACAACCACGCGGACGATATCGACGCCGTGCCCGCGCAACATGTTGAACGTCTCGACGCCGAAATGGCGCGACCCTGCAAGCGTGATCTTCATCGTGTCCCTGCCCCGATAATTTTTATGAACCCGAAAATTTTATTGGCCCCAAATCTTCACTGGCCCCAAGTCTTTACTGACCCCAAGCCGTGAAGGCTTCGTTGAATGCACGCTCGCCCGGTGCGCCCTTCTCAACCGCGATGATGGCGCGGCGCTGGTTCGCATAGACCAACGGAATATCGAACCATGACCGCTCTTTCAGAAGCTGCAGATTGCGCGCCTTGTCGGCCTCGACATTCGACAGCCCGACGAGGAAGAATCCGTCGGTGACTTTCACCGCAAGTCCCGCCAGCGGCGTGCCGCGCGACTGCTCGTTCGACTTCATCAGCACGCCCGGCACATTCGCGATGGTGGTGCCGAAATCCGGCGGCAGCACGAATGTCAATTCGGCGGTGTGACTCGCGGGCAGCGACGCGTCGGCATTGCGGCGGATCGACAGCGACATCTTGATCTTGCGTTCGGGAATTTCGATGTCGGCGCGCACGCCGATGTCCGGCGGCTGGCCGGCCGCCACCTTAACGGGTTCGGTACGCCAGATCACGGAGCCGACATATTGCTTGCCCTGCGGCGAGTTCGGATCTTCGTCGTAAAGCACGACACGCTGGGCAACCGGCGCGACCGGCTGTCCGGCCTGGCCGACGCGATCGGTGATCTTCGGACGCGCGCCGGACGCATCCTTCGTTGTGTCTTCGAGCTGCGCCGACGGCTTCATCACCGCGCGGGCGAATTGATAGACTTTCGGCCCGACCCAGATCGCGCCGCCGAGCGCGATAATCGCGAGACCCACAAAGATCGCGCCTTTGACCGGAAAACTGCGCTTGACCTTGACGGCACCGTCGCGCGATTCACGCGCCGCGACACGAACCCGTCCATGCTCCGGCTGATACGCCTCCGCCTCTTCGAGCGACTCGTCGTAGCTGTAGGGATCGGCACTATCGCGCGGCGCATCGAGATCGGCGGCGCCACGGGTTTGACGCGCGGACGGCGGAGCCGGTTGGCGTGCGGAGCGGCTGCCGCGTCCGAGATCTTCCGCATCGGCCACCACGTCGCGCAAGCCGCGCACGCCGGGCGGCGGACGCACATCGTCGGGCGGACGGCGCGAGGCCGATGAACCGGAAAGCGAATCCCGCGTCCATTCATCCAGCATCTGCGTGTCGTTGCGGCGCGGGTCCGGCGATCGCATATCGCGCGGCGGCGGCGCCGGGCTGCGCGGAATGTCATTGCGAAGGGAATCGCTGCGCGGCGGCGTCGGAGGTGTATCGCCGCGTAAATTTCGAGCCGGTCTGGGTTCGGATGCAAGTGGCGCTGTATCGCGTTCGCGGTTGGGGAGCGGCCCGAGTGGGGGGCGCGGCGATCGCACACTGTCACGCAAGGCGTCGCCGGAACGCGGCGCATCGCGGCGGACTGGTGGCGGCGCCGAGGGGCGCTGTGCGTCGGGACGCGCTCGCTTCGCGGCATCGGCCTCGACACGGCGCACCGCATCTTCGAGTGCGAGGCGCTCACGGGTGATTTCCGCCTCGGACAACGCCGGCTGCACGCCGCGCAACTGGCCGATCAAAGCCGTCCGCGCGCGCTCATAAAGGGCACGACGGGTCTCGCCGCTGGCGCTTGGGTCCAGTCCGGCGATGGCACGGGCTATGAGTGGGTAGTAGTCAGCCATCCTCGTCCAGTTTTGCTCGTCCAGTTTGCAGGATTTGCGGGAAATCCCGGTATCTAAAAAGCAAGATCGTGTCGGAAAACAGAGCGCGGCGTGTCCAACCTTAGAAGACCGCGCCAATCTGCCAGATCGTCCTTATGCCTCAAACGGATTTTGCACGAGAATAGTATCCTCGCGTTCCGGGCTGGTGGAAAGCAGCGCAATCGGGCAGCCAACAAGTTCCTCGACCCGGCGGACATACTTGATGGCCTGAGCGGGCAAATCCGCCCAGGACCGCGCATTCGCGGTCGGCTCTTTCCAGCCCTCGATGGTCTCGTAGATCGGCGTCACGCGCGCCTGCGCGCCTTCGCCTGCCGGAAGATGGTCGATTTCCTTGCCGTCGAGCATATAGCCGACACAGACTTCGATCTTCTCGAAGCCGTCGAGAATATCGAGCTTGGTGAGAGCGAGGCCGTGGATGCCGCAGGTGCGAACCGTCTGCCGCACCAGCACCGCGTCGAACCAGCCGCAGCGGCGCTTGCGCCCGGTGTTGACGCCGAATTCCTTGCCGCGGCTGCCGATCAATTCGCCGATCTCGTTGTTCAACTCGGTCGGAAACGGTCCCTGCCCGACCCGCGTGGTGTAGGCCTTGCAGATGCCGAGCACGTAACCCAGCGAACTCGGACCCATGCCGGTGCCGGTCGCGGCCTGCGCCGCCACGGTGTTGGACGAGGTGACGTAAGGGTAAGTGCCGTGATCGACATCGAGCAGCGCGCCCTGTGCGCCCTCGAACAAAATGCGTTTGCCCTCGCGGCGTTTCTGATCGAGCAGATTCCAGACCGAATCCGCGAACGGCAAAATCCGCGGCGCAACTGCAGTCAGTTCTTTCAGAATATCCGCGCCGTCGATTTCCTTGAGATTCAACCCGCGACGCAGCGCATTGTGATGCGCCAGCGTCCGGTCGATCTTGTGTGGCAGTGTTTGCAAATCGGCGAGGTCCATCAGACGGATCGCGCGGCGGCCGACTTTATCTTCGTAAGCCGGACCGATGCCGCGCTGCGTGGTGCCGATCGCGTTCGCGCCGCTGGCGGATTCGCGAATCGCATCGAGTTCGCGATGCAGCGGCAATATCAGCGTGACGTTTTCGGCGATGCGCAGATTGTCCGGGGTGATCGAGACGTCCTGAGCGCGCAATTTATCCAGCTCTGCAAGAAACGCCTGCGGGTCGAACACCACGCCATTGCCGATCACCGACAACTTCGAGGGCCGCAAGACACCGGACGGCAACAATGCGAGCTTGTAGGTCTTGCCGTTGATGACAAGCGTGTGGCCGGCATTATGACCACCCTGAAAGCGAACGACGATGTCAGCCTGCTCCGACAACCAATCGACGATCTTGCCTTTTCCCTCGTCGCCCCATTGGGCGCCGACGACAACCACGTTGGCCATTTCGAGACGTTCTCCTGAAGGCGCAAATCAAGCTGAAACCCGGCGGCTTGTGCCAAGGCTGCCCCTCTTCAGGACGTACCATCGGATAACGGATGCGCGCATGGGACGCAAGCGCGAACGGGTGTTGACGGCGCTTATGATGATCCCGCAAATAGCTGAAATCGCGTGTGAATTCTGCGCCATCCAAACTGCTATCCCCACCCTCTGACCGATCCGTCACATGAACCGTCCCGTCCCGCGATCCGCATCAACCTGGCTGATGAGCAAGCCTTATTTGCTGCTCTCGCTGACCTCTCTGTTTTGGGCGGGCAACGTCGTGCTCGGCCGCTTCGTGGCGGGGAAAATTCCGCCGATGACGCTGTCGTTCATCCGCTGGAGTGCGGCGTTTCTGATCGTGCTGCCGTTCGCATGGAAATATCTCGCCCGCGACTGGGCCGCGATCCGCAAGCAACTCGGATTAATGGTGCTGCTGTCGTTCACCGGCATCGCGGTCTTCAACTGTCTCGGCTACTGGAGCCTGCAATACACGCAGGCGCTCAACGCTCTGCTGCTGCAATCGTCGGGGCCATTATTCGTCGCACTGTTCGCCCTGCTACTGTTCGGCATCAGGCTGACGCTCGCACAGGCTTTCGGCATCGTCATTTCCATGACCGGTGTTTTGGTGATTCTGCTGCGTGGAGATTTCGCGACGCTGTCATCGATTGAGTTCAACAAGGGCGACATCGGCTACACGCTGGCGCTCGTCATTTTCGGTTTGTATTCGGCACTCGCCGCCAAGCGCCCGCTGATTCATCCGCTGTCGTTTCTGGCCTTCACCACCGGCTGCGGCGCGCTGTTCATCATTCCGCTGATCGGGTGGGAAATCGGCAATGGCGAATACATGACAGTCAGCGCCGTCACGATGGCAGCCCTTGTGTATGTGGCGATTTTTCCATCGACGCTCGCCTATCTGTTTTTCAATCGCGGCATCGAGCTGATCGGGCCGAATCGTGCCGCGCCCTTCTTTCATCTGATCCCGGTATTCGGCTCGGTGCTGGCCATCGTGTTTCTGGGCGAGCGGCCGCAGCTGTTTCATATCGTCGGATACGCGCTGGTGCTGGCGGGCGTCTTCATCGCCGCGCGCCGTGCCTCCGCATCGAGCAGTGGAAATCCGGTCGAGCCCGCGCCGCCGACGTGAATTTAGGTTCCACATAGCGTCTTAATAAATGCACGCATGGTTCCAACGCTGATCGAAAAAAATCCAAAACGAAAATGAGCCTTATTGCTCAGTTCGCTTCGTAGAAGTTCGCTAGCAAATTTGAGTGGCACGATGCCATTGCTAGGAAAGGAACTTCCAATGTTGAAGACTTTGTTGGGATCATTCGCCGTCATGGCGGTTCTCGCCATCGCGCCTGCGTCCGCGCGGATGATGGATTGCACGGAAGCCAACATGACCAAGGCCAGCGCTGACATGGACAAGATGCCTGCCGGCGAAAAGAAGAATATGGCCATGAAGGAAATGACAATGGCCAAGGACATGATGGCCAAGAAGGACATGGCGGGCTGCAAGACCCACATGGACAAAATGGGCAGCATGATGAAGTAAGATTGAACCAGAGGCCAATCGCAGCCTGCTGCGGTTGGCCTTTGATGCTCGTCTGACGCAACCGAGCAATCTTGCATTGGCGGTTGTGCGGCGGCGATGAATTTGCGCAAATCTCGCTGGCTCCCGCGCATAAGACAGATGACCGTCACATCTCCCTCCCCTGAAAAATTATCGTTCATCGGCCGTCTCGCCGATCAGCCTTATCTTTTGTTGAGCCTGACCTCATTGTTTTGGGCCGGCAACATCGTACTCGGGCGTTTCGTTGCGGGTCATGTGCCGCCGGTGACGCTGTCGTGCATCCGCTGGGCCGGCGCTTTCGTGATGCTGCTGCCGTTCGCTTGGCCGCATCTGCCGCGTGACTGGCGCACCATGCGAAAGCATATTCCCCTCCTGGTTGTGCTGTCGGCGACCGGCTTTGCCGCGAACAACACGCTGTCCTATTGGGGGCTGCAATACACGCAGGCACTGAACGCGCTGCTGATCCAGTCGTCCGGGCCGCTGTTCGTGGCGCTTTGGTCGCTGGTGCTGTTCGGCGTGCGGCTGACGCTTGCACAGGCCATCGGCATCGCGATTTCGCTGACTGGCGTGCTCGTCATTATTTTGCGCGGCGATTTCGCCGCACTGGCCGCCATCGAATTCAACAAGGGCGACGTGATGTTCATGGGCGCGCTGCTGGTGTTCGGCATCTATTCGGCGCTGATGCCGCGCCGCCCGAAAATTCACCAATTGTCGCTAATTACGTTCACCACCGGCTGCGGCGCTTTACTGTTGTTTCCCCTGACGCTGTGGGAAATATCGACCGGCTTCACGCTGACGTTCGACGCGCAAACCATTTTCGCCATTGTCTATGTCATCATCTTTCCATCGACGCTGGCCTATCTGTTTTTCAATCGCGGCATCGAACTGATCGGGCCGAACCGTGCCGCGCCGTTTTTTCATCTGGTGCCGGTGTTCGGCTCCGTGATGGCGATCTTGTTTCTCGGTGAGCAATTGCGGCTGTTTCACCTGATCGGCTATGCGCTGGTGCTGGCCGGAATTTTCATCGCCTCGCGACAGGCATCGGCCGCAGCGACCGCGCCACCACTCGGCGAACCGCCGCTGGCGTAAAACAAAACCCGCCGCACGAATGCGGCGGGTTCGATGTTCGCGAATATTTGGCGCGCCTTAAAACCTCAACGCCTTAGAACCTCAACGCCTTGGCCTGCTTGACCTGCGGCAGCGCCGCCACCTTCGGAATGATTTCCGCAGGAACGTCGCCGTCGATCTCGATCAGCGCGATGGCGTCGCCGCCCTGCTTGTTGCGGCCGAGATGGAACGTGGCGATGTTGAGTTTCGCGTCGCCAAGCAATGACGCAAACTTGCCGATGAAGCCCGGCTTGTCCTCGTTCGTCACGTAGATCATCGACTTGCCGAATTCCGCATCCATGCGGATGCCCTTGATGTCGACGAGACGCGGCGCGCCGTCGGCATAGACCGTTCCCGACACCGAACGCTCCTGACGTTCCGTCGTTACCGTAACCGTGATGAGACTTTCATAGTCGCTCTGCGCGGCGCGCGTCACCTCATCGACCACCATGCCGCGATCCTTCGCCACAACGGGGGCCGAGACGAAATTCACATCGCCCAGCATCGGACGCAGCAGGCCCGTCAAAGCCGCCGAGGTCAGCGCCTTGATCTTCATTTCGCCGACCGCGCCCTCATAGGTGATCTGCACCTTGGAAATGCCGGTCTCGGTGAGCTGGCCCGCGAACGAGCCGAGCTTTTCGGCAAGTTCGATGAAGGGTTTCAGCTTCGGCGCTTCTTCCGCCGTAATCGACGGGAAATTCACAGCGTTGGAAATCGCACCGGTCAGAAGATAATCCGACATCTGTTCGGCAACCTGCAACGCGACGTTCTCCTGCGCTTCCGATGTGGACGCGCCGAGATGCGGCGTGCAGATCACGTTGGCGCGACCGAATAGGATGTTGGTCTTGGCGGGTTCTTCCACAAACACGTCGAAGGCAGCGCCCGCGACATGCTTGGAATCCAAAGCCGCGGCGAGTGCTGCTTCATCCACAAGCCCACCGCGCGCGCAATTGATAATGCGCACGCCCTTTTTCATTTTCGCAATCGATGCTGCGTCAATGATGTTGCGGGTCTTGTCGGTGAGCGGCGTGTGCAGCGTGATGAAATCCGCGCGCTTCAAAAGGTCATCGAGTTCGACTTTCTCGACGCCGATATCGCGTGCGCGCTCCGGCGACAGGAATGGATCGAACGCGATGACCTTCATGCGCAGACCCAGCGCGCGGTCGGCAACGATCGCGCCGATATTGCCGCATCCGATGACGCCAAGCGTCTTCGCTGTGATCTCGACGCCCATGAAGCGGTTCTTCTCCCACTTGCCGGCCTGCGTCGAGGCGTCGGCTGCGGGAATTTCGCGGGCCAGCGCCAGCATCAATGTAATGGCGTGCTCGGCGGTCGTGATCGAATTGCCGAACGGCGTGTTCATCACGATCACGCCCTTGGCGGTAGCGGCGGGAATTTCGACATTGTCGACGCCGATGCCGGCGCGGCCGATGACTTTCAGCCGCGTCGCCCGTTCCAGAATCTTCGCGGTCACTTTGGTGGCGGAGCGAATGGCGAGGCCGTCGTAGTTGCCGATGATTTCGGCGAGCTTGTCTTTGTCTTTTCCAAGCTCCGGTTGGAAATCGACATCGATACCGCGATCCTTGAAGATCTGCACGGCGGCGGGAGACAGCGCGTCGGAGATGAGAACTTTTGGTTTGGCCATGTGATTGAGTCCTGTGAAGGAGAAATATTTTTCGATGTCACCCGCGGGCTTGACCCGCGGGTCCATCTTTTTTGATGGATGACCGGATCAAGTCCGGCCATGACAATTGAATTTGGTGAGAGCTACGCCGCTTTCGCGAGCGAAGCCTTGGTTTCGGCGAAAGCCCAGTCGATCCATTGCGTGAGGATTTCGACGTCCTTGGCTTCAACGGTCGCGCCGCACCAGATGCGAAGGCCCGCCGGCGCGTCGCGATAATGCGCGAAGTCGAAACCAGCGCCTTCCTTCTCGACCAAAGCCACGAGCTTCTTGGAGAAGTCCGCCTGCGCGTCGGGCGTCAGCGACGTGATCGCCGGATCGACAACCTTCATGCACACCGAGGTGTTGGAGCGGATCGACGCATCCTTGGCGAGGAAATCCACCCACGGCGTCTTCGCCTTCCAGTCGGCGAGAACTTTGGTGTTGGCGTCGGCGCGCGCGACCAGCGCCTTCAATCCGCCGACGGATTTCGCCCAACCCAATGCATCGAGATAATCTTCGACGCACAGCATCGACGGCGTGTTGATGGTTTCCCCCTCGAAGATACCAGCGTTGAGCTTGCCGCCCTTGGTCATGCGGAAAATCTTCGGCAGCGGCCACGGCGGATTGTAGCTCTCTAACCGCGCAACAGCGCGCGGCGAGAGAATGAGCATGCCGTGCGCGGCTTCGCCGCCCAGCGCCTTCTGCCAGGAGAACGTCACGACATCGAGCTTGGCCCAATCGAGCTTCTGCGCGAATGCCGCCGAGGTGGCGTCGCAGATCGTGAGGCCTTCGCGATCCGCCTTGATCCAGTCCGCATTCGGCACGCGCACGCCGGAGGTGGTGCCATTCCAGGTGAAGATGATGTCCGACTTCGGATCGGCCTTGCTCAAATCCGGAATCTCGCCATAGCCCGCCGAGAGCTTGGAGACGTCCTTGAGTTTCAATTCCTTGACGACGTCGCTGACCCAGCCCTCGCCGAAGGATTCCCATGCGATTGTCGTTACGGGCCGCGCGCCGAGCAGCGACCACAGCGCCATCTCGACCGCGCCGGTGTCCGACGCAGGCACAATGCCGATCTTGTAATCGGCGGGCACTTCAAGCACTTCGCGCGTCAATTCGATCGCGAGTTTGAGCTTAGCCTTGCCGACTTTCGCGCGATGCGAACGGCCGAGCGCTGCGTCCTTGAGATTTTGGGGGTTCCAGCCAGGGCGCTTGGCGCAGGGGCCGGAGGAGAAATGCGGCACGTTAGGCCGCGAAGCGGGCTTCGCTACAGTCATTGTCTATCCTTCCAGATAGTAAGCCTCCCGTTGGGGGGAGGTGTCCCGCCGCCGTGAATAGGGAAGAGTCGAGTTTTCGTCAAGGAACATTGCGTGGGCGAATTCACAAACCCGGCATGCGTTATTCCACGGCAGCACCAACGGGCGGTCCGCCGGGCGGCCGATGCAGGAACGTGATGGTCAGAAACGCGCCGATCCACGAGCCCACCGCGGCAAACGCCACATAAACCCAATTCTCGGTGTAACTGATGACCGCATAGGACGAGAGCACGTACCAAACGCTGCTCCACGATGCGGCGGGAACGCGCCTGCGCGACACGACGGCGGAGGTGAACATCACATAGACGGCGTCGGTGGCGGCGGTCGCAATCAAAACACCGCCTGCGGTGATGGGATCGATGGAGGCCATGACGGAGACTCTCTTTTCAGGGGACGAGATGCCTCACCCGACCCCGCGCATCGCGCCGCCGGAATGCGCGGATCGCGCCTGCATTAAATTCCGAGCGATTTTTCGCAGGCGCCGATCCAGCGCCTGACCGACTCGTAGCCGTCGAGATGAAAGCCGCCTTCATGCGCAATGCGGGTGTAGGCGAGCAGGGAAACATCCGCGAGTGTCATTTTATCGCCGGTAAGAAACCGCGTGGTGTGGAGCTGATGCTCCATCAGCGCCAGGGCCACGTAACCGCGCTTGACCTTGTCAGTGTCGAGGTCGCCCAGAGACTTGCCGAGATAGACCATCTGGAAACGGCACACCGCGATATACGGCTCGTGGCTGTTTTGCTCCCAGAACAGCCACTCATCCATCTTCGCGGCTGAATACGGATCGCGCGGAACCAGATCGCTGTCGCGCGCGAGATAGCGGATGATGGCGTTGGATTGCGCCAGCGCGCGGCCATCGTCCAGCACGACAAGCGGCACCTGCCCCGCGCCGTTGAGCTTGAGAAATTCCGGCGTGCGGCTGCCGCCTTTCATGGTGTCAATCTCGACCCGTGTGTAGGGCAAAGCGAGATGATCGCTGACCCACTTCACCTTCAGGCAGTTGCCGGAATTTGCGTCGCCGTAAATCTTCATGGCCGAGGCGCTCCGTGAAATACGAAGCGAGTCGATCAAGCGCCATGCTTGCCGTCAAGTGCGTTCGCGACGCAGGTGTTTGCAGATCAGAACTTGTAGCCAGCGCCGATGCGAACGGTGTTGAGGCTGGACTTGATGTCCATGTAATTCGCAAACCTGACGTATTCCCATTCGCCGCGCGCAAACAGACCGCCGAACAGCATCACTTCCATGCCGAGACCGCCGGTGTAGCCTGCAATAAAATTGTTGGAGCGGTTGTCACCGCTTGTAAGCGGTGCAAAGTTTGTCGTGGTTGTCGTGATGGTCGTCGGGTTTGTAGACGTATCGGTGAACGTGTCAACCAGCCGTTCATTGTATGTAAGGGTGCGCGAGCCGGCGACCCGCGCCACTGCTCCGCCAGCGAATATATAGGGTAAAAAGTCGCCCGCAGCCCACGCCGCGCGCGCGCGGAACGTCATGACATCCTGTATTTCCATCGCCGCATTGCCCGAAAGGGTTATGTGATGGTCGTACTGATGATTAGCGGGGATGAACTCGCCCGCCGGATTCGTAAATACACGACTCAACGAATTAGTCGTCGAGCTGAAGGTTTTCGACATGTGATTGTAGTTCACTTCAAGGCCGAGAACTGCGTCTTCCCATTGCCAGTTGCGCCCGACAAAACCACCGAAGCTGGTGCTTTGAATGTCGTTTTTGCCGAACACCTGCATGCTGGAAACAGGAGCCTGCAAAACGGCGTTGCGCAGTATAAAGCTCACCGGTGAAACCGAAGCATTGCTGAAATCGAAAGCGCTCGCGACGTAGCCAAACTGGCCGCCGACGTAATATCCGTCCCAGTTACGATTGGTTCGGCTGAGCCCCTCGCGGACGGGGCCGCGCAAGATCGGGAGATCGGTGAGATCCGGCAGATCGGCCGCTTGCGCAGCCTGCACCGTTGCCATCAAGAACGCAGCCACTACCACCCGACGCATTGCAACACTCCAGTTATGAACGCTTAACCATGTTGGATCATCGCGCGTTAACCTTAACCAATCGTTGTCGGCAAAAGAAAACGGCGCGAAAAATCCGCGCCGTTTTGATTTCGTTAAGATGCTGCTCAACCCTTGCGGATGAGCGGCGGCAGTTGCGGCGCGTAAGCCGGCGTCGGCTCAAGCGACCAGCGAACGCCCAGGCGAACGTCCTGCGATGTAATGTCCTTGAAGCGCATCGGGTTGTAGACGTTGTTGGTGCCATCGAACGCGACGATGTCCCCGCTGTATGCATCGCCCAGATTGAGGTAGCGATATGCGAGTTCGACCGTGAAGCTGCTGTTGACCTTGTAGGCAAGGCCCGCATGCAGCGCCCAGGCGACGTTCCACGTCGCCGCGGAAGCCGCATAGGCCGAGCTTGGGGTTGGAACGCCCGCAACAAACGACACGCCTTGATCGGTGAAGCTCGAAATCGAATTGCGCGTTCCGCCGATGCCAACACCGACGAACGGCGTGACGCACCACCATGTCCCTAGGTCTGCATAGACGTTGGCAAGGAATAGCCATTCGGATTTGCTGGCGCCGTAAGTGTCGGCTCCGTTGGGAGCACCGTTGAACCCGACGAGATCCATGCCGTGAAAAGTCGATTTGCCGCGATATTCACCGGTGACGTCGGCGCGAAACCAGCTGTTGAACTGATAACCCACGCCAAGGCCGAAGATACCGGCGGTGTCGAAGCCGAGCCCCGTGTTCGCGACCGAGGTGCCGGGCGTATGATAAAGCGCGTTGTCGAGGCTCTTCACTTGCTGATTGCTGAATCCGATGTCGCCACGCAGATACCAGCCGCCGAAATCGTCGCAGCATGGAGGTGGAGGCGGCGAATAAAGCGGCGGAGGCGGCATGATCGATGGCATGTCGGCGGCGAATGCTGCCGTGGAGATCAGCGACGCTGCGCCGGCGGCGATCAGGTTTTTTACGCTACGCATTGGATAGTCCTCTCGTCCGGTGAGGCAGACGACGCAAAGGCCTCACTCACAAAACTCACAGCCGGACGATGGCACCAAATGTTTAAGCGGCACTTAACCCTAATTCTTAACTGTGATTTTTAATCAGCGTTAAGAATTGCGGCACGCGCATGCACGCGTTCACGCGCGCAACCGTGCGCCGTGCCATAATCGTAAATGAAATGTTGACGACAATTTTTCGCGATTTGAAAACCAAATCGCGCGTTGCCGCGCTCTGATTAATTCCACGCGCGACCGGACGCAAAACCGGCGCCCGCTTTTGCTGGTCGCGCTTAGTGCGCGGCGCGTTTCATTTTCGGCAGGAAGACCGCGAGCAGGCCGATGGCGGGCAAATAAGCGCAGACCTGATAGACGAAGTCGATGCCCTTCAAATCCGCGATCTGACCGAGCACCGCAGCACCAACGCCGCCGATGCCAAATGTAAATCCGAAGAAGACACCCGAGATCATGCCGAGGCGATGCGGCACCAGCTCCTGCGCATAGACCACGATGGCCGGGAATGCCGACGACATGATGAAGCCGATGAAGACACTCAACACCGCGCTCCAGAACAGATCCGCGTGCGGCAGCGCGATCGTGAACGGCAATGCGCCGAGGATCGACAGCCAGATCACATATTTGCGTCCGAACCTGTCGCCCAAAGGTCCGCCGAAGAAAACGCCGGCCGCGTTCGCGCCGAGAAAAATGAACAGATAAAGCTGCGACGCCTGCGTCGACACGCTGAACTTATGCATCAGATAGAACGTGTAATAGCTGCCGATGCTCGCCATGTAGAACGTCTTGGAAAACACCATGACGACCAGAATGGTGAGCGCAAAGAAAGTCACGCCGCGCGGCAACCCGGTTGCATGAGCCGCCGCCTTCGCGGCCTTGCGGGTGACAATGCGCGGTTTGTACCAGCGGCCGATTTGCCAGAGGATCGCAATCGCGAGTGCGGCCACCAGCGAGAACCAGGCGATACTGCCCTGCCCCAGCGGCACCACGATCAAAGCTGCGAGCAATGGACCGATAGCTGAGCCGAAATTTCCGCCGATCTGAAATACCGATTGGGCAAAACCAAAACGGCCGCCTGATGCAACGCGTGCGATGCGCGAGGATTCCGGATGGAAGATCGCCGATCCCGTGCCGACCAGTGCGGCGGCTACCAGAATGAGCATGTAGTGATGCGTGACGGAGAGCAGGATCAATCCCGCGAAGGTGAAGAACATCCCGAACGCCAATGAGAACGGGCGCGGGTTGCGGTCGGTGTAGAGTCCCACGATCGGCTGCAGCAGCGACGAGGTAAACATGAACGCCATCGTGATGAGGCCGATCTGGCCGAAATCGAGCGCGTAGTTCTCTTTGAGGATCGGGTAGATCGAGGGGATCAGCGACTGCATCAGGTCGTTGAGGAAATGCGAAAAGCTTACCGCGCCCAGCACCGCAAAGGCGGGCTTCACAACGGCTTTCGCCGCCGCCGCATCGACCACCACGGGTGCCGTGAGCGTTTCTTCAGTAACGATGACGTTCTTGTTCACGATGAACTCCCGGCCAGGAGACGCGCATCAATTCGGAGCATGACGTAATCCGAAAACCGCTGCACACTTTTCGGCGTCATGCTCAAATACTAAGTTCGCCGCTGGACGACCAGCCGCAATCGGCGATGGCAGCGTTGCCGGATTGCTCAGGCTGCGGCGGCGAGACCCAAAGCGGAGACAATCAGATCAACGGCCTCTTCAACGACGGCGCGATCATCGCCCTCGCCCATCACGCGGATCACAGGCTCGGTGCCGCTTGGGCGGATCAACAGACGGCCGTTTCCGTTCAGGCGTTTCTCGGCGGCCGTAATGGCGGATTGGACGTTCGGATTGTCGAGTGGCTTGCCCGCGCCATAGCGCACATTCTTCAGGATCTGCGGCAGCGGCTCGAAACGATGACAGACTTCGGATACCGGACGGCCCAGCTTCTTCACCACGGCGAGAACCTGCAACGCTGCGACGAAGCCGTCGCCGGTGGTGGCAAAGTCCGACATGATGATGTGACCCGACGGCTCGCCGCCAAGATTGTAGCCGTGCTTGAGCATCTGTTCGAGCACGTAGCGATCGCCGACCGGCGTGCGCACCAGCTCGATGCCTTGCGCATGCAGATAGCGTTCAAGCCCGAGATTCGACATCACGGTGGCGACGATTCCCGGCTTGGCGAGACGGCCGTCGTCCGTCCAACTCTGCGCGATCACGGCCAGCAACTGGTCGCCGTCCACGACACGGCCATGCTCATCGACGATAATGAGACGATCCGCGTCACCATCGAGCGCGATGCCGATGTCGGCGCGCATCTCGCGCACTTTTTTCACCAGCGCTTCGGGCGAGGTCGATCCGCAATCCTTGTTGATATTGAAGCCGTCGGGTTCGACACCAATGGAAATCACATCCGCGCCCAGTTCCCACAGCGCTTCCGGCACCACCTTGTAGGCGGCGCCATGCGCGCAATCGACCACCACGCGCAGTCCGTCGAGGGAAAGATCGCGCGGCAGCGTGCGCTTGGCGAATTCGATATAGCGGTCGTGAACACCATCGATGCGGCGCGCGCGGCCGAGGCTGGCGCTTTGCGCAAGACGCTTGTCGAGATTCTCGTCCATCAATTGTTCGATCTGCATCTCGACATCGTCGGACAGCTTGAAGCCGGCCGGGCCGAACAGCTTGATGCCGTTGTCGTCGAACAGATTGTGCGAGGCTGAAATCATCACGCCCAGATCGGCGCGCATCGACTTGGTCAGCATCGCCACCGCAGGTGTCGGCATCGGGCCGAGCAGGAGCACGTCCATGCCGACGGAGGTGAAGCCCGCCACCAGTGCGTTCTCGATCATGTAACCCGACAGGCGCGTGTCCTTGCCGATCACAACGCGATGGCGATGATCGCCGCGCTGAAACACCAGCCCCGCGGCCTGACCGACTTTCAACGCCAATTCGGGCGTAATCAGTCCGTTGGCGCGGCCGCGAATGCCGTCGGTGCCGAAATATTTGCGAGCCATGAATTCCCCTGCTCCGTCGGGCGCAAAAGCGGCTCCGTCGGGCACCCCATTGTAGCGTGGGGCTCGTTATAATACGTCAGGGGTATGCGTTCCTTCAAAAAATATGATGAATCATTACCGCCGGCCCCAAGGGACCGGCGGCGAGTAACTTGCTGAAATGTCTGACCTTCAGCCCCTCAGCCTTTGCGCTTGATGTCCTGGTCGTGTTTGGACGGCGCGGGCTGGGTCACACTCACCGGGTCGGAGCCGGGGAAAGATTCCTCAAGACCCTTCTCGAGCGCATCGTCGAGCTTCTTCTTTTCAGGGTCTTTCGGCTTGTTCTCGTTTTTCAGCTTGGTGTCTGCGTCAGCCATCATGCCCTCCTGCGTTGAATTCTCGGGGACAACGCTCCAGAACAGGCCATGTTCCCGCGCGGCGGCAGCGCCTTAATGCTTCTCAATTCAATGCTTTTTGGGCTCGGCATGCGGGGAGGGCTGGGTCAGCTTGACCGGGTCGGAGGCCGGAAAAGTCTCCCGCAGCGCTTCATCGAGCTCATCGTCCAGTTTGC
>JAYVYQ010000054.1:0-7923 GCA_043784125.1 Afipia sp. | reverse complement strand
TGCGGATGCGGGTGGCCGACGAATTGCGCGGCATTTCGGCAAGCTTGATCGTCGCCGCAAAACGCTCTTCCATCGGTTTCTTCTTGTCGGCGATGATCGCCTTCAATTTCGCACGCTTGGCAGCCGCGTTCTTCGTCATGCGCTGACGCCGGTTGTTCTTCTCGATCGAACTCTTCTTCGCCATCTAGGTCGTCTCCATACCTTTCCGCGTTTGAGATGCTGAATTCAGCAACTCACTGCCGGAACGGAAAATTGAAAGCGGTCAGCAACGCCCGCGCCTGCTCATCGTCAGGTGCCGACGTACAAATCGTGATGTCCATGCCCCAGGTCTCGCCCGACTTGTCGTAGTCGATTTCCGGGAACACCAGATGCTCCTTGAGGCCGAGCGAATAATTGCCGCGGCCGTCGAAGCTCTTCGGATTGAGGCCGCGGAAATCTCTCACGCGCGGCAGAGCGATATTCACCAGGCGATCCACGAAGTCGTACATCTTCGCCTTGCGCAGCGTGACCTTGGCGCCGATGGCCTGGCCTTCGCGCAGCTTGAAGGTCGCAATCGCCATGCGCGAATGCGTGACCTGCGGCTTCTGGCCGGCAATCAAAGCGAGATCGTGCGCAGCCAGCTCGACCTTCTTGCGGTCGTTGACGGCTTCGCCGATGCCCATGTTGAGAACGACCTTCTCAAGCCGAGGCACCTGCAGGGTATTCTGGTAGCCGAATTGCTCGACCAACTTGCCGCGGATCTCTTTGTCGAACTGTTCGCGCAGGCGCGGAACGTATGAGGTCTCAGCCATCAGATCTCTGCTCCCGAGCTCTTGGCGATGCGCACCTTGGTGCCATCTTTCTGAATCTTGAAGCCGACGCGGGTCGGCTTGCCGTCCTTGCCGACGACAGCGATGTTGGACAGGTGGATCGGGCTCTCTTTCGAGATGATGCCGCCTTCCTGGGCCTGCGTCTGCTTCTGGTGGCGCTTGATCATGTTCACGCCGCGCACCATCGCCTTATTGTCTGACGGACGAACTTCAAACACTTCGCCGGTGCGGCCCTTCTCGCGGCCGGACAAAACGATGACCTTGTCGCCCTTGCGGATCTTGGCAGCCATTACAGCACCTCCGGCGCAAGCGAGATGATCTTCATGTGGTTCTTGGCGCGCAGTTCGCGCGGCACGGGCCCGAAGATACGGGTGCCGACCGGCTCGGACTGGTTGTTGATCAGCACGGCTGCGTTGCGATCGAAACGGATCACGGAGCCATCGGCGCGGCGGATGTCCTTGCGCACACGAACGACGACCGCCTTCATGACGTCGCCCTTCTTCACCTTGCCGCGCGGAATCGCTTCCTTGATGGAAACGACAATGACATCACCCACAGTCGCGTACCGACGCTTGGAACCTCCAAGCACTTTGATACACATGACACGGCGCGCACCGGAATTATCGGCCACGTCGAGGTTGGTCTGCATCTGAATCATTGATGCACCTCGTCCTCTTTCTTGCGCAAATTGCGCTCAATCAAATTAGTGAAGTTTTTCGTTCGGCGACGCCGAGCGAGCTTCAGGCGGTTTTAGCTTTCTCACCCTGGACGACTGTCCAGCGCTTCAACTTCGAGAGTGGCTTGCTTTCCTCGATTCGAACCATGTCGCCGGCCTTGAACTGATTGTTCTCGTCATGCGCGTGGTAGTTCTTCGAACGTCGGATCGTCTTCTTGTAGATCGGATGGGTGAAGCGGCGGTCGACACGCACGACAATGGTCTTGTCCTGCTTGTCGCTGACGACGACGCCCTGAAGTGTACGTTTCGGCATCTCGGCGGCCCTTTACTTCTTTTTCTTGTCGTCGCGCTTTTGCGCAGCGACAGTCTTGATGCGTGCAATATCGCGGCGAGCTTCACGCAGGCGCGAGGTATTCTCGAGCTGCCCGGTGGCGCGCTGGAAACGCAGATTGAACCGCTCCTTCTTCAGGTTGAGAATGTTCTCATCCATCTGATCGGGGCTCATTGCGCGGATATCGTCGATTTTCATTTCGGCCATGTTCATCACTCCGCGATGCGCGCAACGAAGCGCGTCTTGATCGGAAGCTTGGCGGCAGCAAGCTCAAGCGCTTCCTTGGCGGTCTGCTGCGTCACGCCGTCGATCTCGAAAATGAGACGGCCGGGCTTCACGCGCGCAACCCACAATTCAGGCGTACCCTTGCCGGAGCCCATGCGCACTTCGGCAGGCTTCTTCGACACCGGAACGTCCGGGAAAATTCTGATCCAGACGCGGCCGGCACGCTTCATGTGACGGGTGAGCGCACGACGCGCGGCTTCGATCTGGCGCGCCGTGATGCGCTCAGGAGCCATCGCCTTCAAGCCGAACTGGCCGAAAGACAACGTCGCGCCCGACGAGGCGGTGCCGTGGATACGGCCCTTATGCGCCTTGCGGAACTTTGTCTTCTTTGGTTGCATCATGGCTTACGCCCTCAAACCTTCTTCAAAATTTCAATCAAGCCGCGTCGCGGCGCGGAGGACGTCCGCTGTCGCCTTCGGCCATACGCTTGTCCTGTGCCATCGGATCGTGTTCGAGGATTTCGCCCTTGAAGATCCAGACCTTGACGCCGCAGGTGCCGAACGTGGTGAACGCAGTCGCCACGCCGTAATCGACATCGGCGCGCAGCGTGTGCAATGGCACGCGGCCTTCACGATACCATTCCATGCGCGCGATTTCCGCGCCGCCAAGGCGACCCGAACAATTGATACGAATGCCCTGCGCACCCAGACGCATCGCCGACTGCACGGCGCGCTTCATGGCACGGCGGAATGCGACGCGGCGCTCAAGCTGCTGCGCGATCGATTCTGCGACCAGGGTTGCATCGAGTTCGGGCTTCCGAATTTCGATGATGTTGATGACGACGTCGGACGCCGTGATGGCGGAAACCAGCTTCTTCAGGCGATCGATGTCGGCGCCCTTCTTGCCGATCACGACGCCGGGACGCGCGGAGTGAACCGACACGCGGCACTTCTTGTGCGGGCGCTCGATCACGATGCGCGCAACAGCTGCCTGCTTCAGTTCCTTCATCAGCATTTTACGAATCGCAATGTCCTCATGGAGGAGCTTTGCGTATTCGTTCTTGCCGGCGAACCAACGGGAATCCCATGTCCGGTTAATGCCCAGACGCAGCCCGATTGGATTGATCTTCTGACCCATCGTTATCTCCTGCGCGTTAAGCGCTAGCCTCCGCCTCGACCTGACGAACAACAATCGTCAGCTGCGAGAACGGTTTGAATACACGACCCGACTTGCCGCGACCGCGCGGCGCAAATCTCTTCATTACGATGCCGTTGCCGACATGAGCCTCGGCGACGACAAGCGCGTCGACATCGAGGTCGTGGTTGTTCTCGGCATTTGCGATTGCCGATTCCAGACACTTCTTCACATCGACCGAGATCCGCTTGCGCGAGAACTGCAGGTCGGCGAGCGCAGCAGACGCCTTGCGGCCGCGGATCATCTGCGCCACGAGATTAAGCTTCTGCGGCGAGACGCGAAGCATGCGGGCGACGGCTTTCGCCTCGTTCTCAGAAAGAACTCTTTCGCGCTTTGGTTTGCTCATAACTTTAAGTCCTTGAACCTATCTCAGGTCTTTTTGGCTTTCTTGTCGCCCGAATGTCCGTGGAAGGTCCGCGTCGGCGAGAACTCACCGAACTTGTGACCGACCATTTCTTCATTCACCGCAACCGGAACATGCTTCTGACCGTTGTAGACGCCGAAGGTGAGCCCCACGAATTGCGGGAGGATCGTCGAGCGGCGGCTCCAGATCTTGATAACGTCGTGACGGCCGGACGAACGCGCGACATCTGCCTTCTTGAGCAGAGAGCCTTCGACGAACGGGCCTTTCCAGACTGAACGAACCATGTCCGGCGTTCCTTACTTCTTCCGCTTGTGGCGGCTGATGAGAATGAACTTGTTGGTCGACTTGTTAGAACGTGTCTTCTTACCCTTGGTCGGCTTGCCCCACGGCGTGACCGGATGACGGCCACCTGATGTGCGGCCTTCGCCGCCGCCATGCGGATGGTCGATCGGGTTCATGACGACGCCGCGGGTATGCGGACGCCAGCCCATCCAGCGGGTACGACCGGCCTTGCCGATCGAGATATTCATGTGATCCGGATTCGACACCGCACCGATGGTGCCGACGCAACGGCCGTGAACCAGACGCTGTTCGCCGGAGTTCAGGCGCACGATCACGAAATCATGGTCGCGGCCGACGATCTGGGCGTAGGTGCCGGCGGAACGCGCGATCTGACCGCCCTTGCCGATTTTCATTTCGACATTGTGGACGATGGTGCCGATCGGCATGTTGCCGAGCGGCATGACATTGCCCGGCTTCACGTCGACATAATTGCCGGCGACGACCGTGTCGCCAACTGCCAGACGCTGCGGCGCCAGGATATAAGCCTGTTCGCCATCGGCGTATTTAATCAGCGCGATGAACGCGGTGCGGTTCGGATCGTATTCGAGACGCTCGACCTTGGCCGGAACGTCGACCTTGGTGCGCTTGAAATCGACGAGGCGATAAGCCTTCTTATGGCCGCCGCCGCGAAAACGCACGGTGATGCGACCGGTGTTGCCGCGGCCACCGTTGGAATGCTTGCCCTCTGTCAACGCCTTGACCGGCTTGCCCTTATAAAGAGCGGAGCGATCGACCATCACCAGCTGGCGCTGGCCGGGCGTCGTCGGGTTGAATGTTTTCAATGCCATCGTCGTGTACCTTACAGTCCGGTGGTCACGTCGATGCGATGACCTTCTTCAAGGGTCACGATCGCGCGCTTCGTATCCGACTGAGAACCGAACTGGCCGCGGAAGACTTTCGTCTTGCCCTTGCGAACCAGTGTGTTGACGCTCTTTACCTTGACGTCGAACAGCTTCTCAATCGCGTCCTTGATCTGCGGCTTGGTCGCTTTCGCAAGCACCTTGAACACAACCTTGTTGTGCTCGGAGGCAACCGTCGCCTTTTCCGTCACAACAGGTGCGACGATGATGTCATAATGGCGCGCATCCATGGTCTTCATTTGAAGCGCGCCTCCAACGCATCGAGTGCAGCCTTGGTCAGAACGAGTTTCTGACGGCGCAGAATGTCATAGACGTTGATGCCCTGAATCGGCAGCACGTCGATGTGCGGAATGTTACGCGCAGCAGCCGCGAAACCTTCGTTCACCTGGGCACCGTCGATAATGAGCGCGCTGGTCAATTCCATCTTTGAGAAGTGACCGATCAGCGACTTGGTCTTGGCGTCCTTCAACTCGGTGTTGTCGATCACGATCAAGCCGCCGGCCTTCGCCTTCGCAGACAGCGCATGCTTCAAACCGAGCACGCGAACCTTCTTCGGAAGATCGAAGGCATGCGAGCGAACAACCGGACCGAACGCACGTCCGCCACCGCGGAACTGCGGCACGCGTGCCGAGCCGTGACGAGCACCGCCGGTGCCCTTCTGGCCGTACATTTTCTTGCCGGTGCGCCAGATTTCGGCGCGGCCCTTGGTCTTGTGGGTTCCGGCCTGACGCTTGGCGAGCTGCCAGTTCACGACGCGCTGGATCAGATCCTTGCGCGGCTCGAGACCGAAGATCGCAGCGTTCAGCTTGACCGAACCGGCATCCTTGCCGTCGAGGCTGGTGACTTTCATATCCATCACGCGCCCTCCCCGGCAGTTGCTTCTGGCGCAGCAGCTTCAGGCGCCGGCGTATCGGCAGCCTTCTTGTCACCGCTACCATCGGCCAGCTTGAACTTGCCTGGCTTCACGGCTTCCTTCGGCAATGGCTTCTTCACCGCGTCACGTACCGTGATCCATCCGCCCTTGGAGCCGGGAACGGCGCCTTCGACGAGCAGCAGCCCGCGCGCAACGTCGGTCTGGACGACGCGCAGATTCAAGGTGGTGATGCGATCGACGCCCATATGGCCGGGCATCTTCTTGTTCTTGAAGGTCTTGCCGGGGTCCTGACGTCCGCCGGTCGAACCGATCGAACGATGCGAGACCGAGACACCGTGGGTTGCGCGCAAGCCGCCGAAATTCCAGCGCTTGATGCCGCCCGCGAAACCCTTACCGACCGAGGTGCCGGTGACATCGACGAATTGGCCGACGACGAAATGATCGGCCTGGATTTCCGCGCCAACCGGGAGCACCGCGTCGTCCGATACGCGAAACTCGGCGAGTTTGCGTTTCGGCTCGACCTTGGCGACCGCGAACTGTCCGCGTTCGGCCTTCGGCATGTAAACCGACTTGCGCGAACCCGAACCGAGCTGCAGGGCGACGTAGCCATGCTTGTCGGTCGTGCGATGGCCAATAACCTGGCAATTGCCCAACTTGAGCACGGTCACAGGGATATGTTCACCGGTCTCCGTAAAGACCCGCGTCATCCCGACCTTTTGTGCGATCACACCTGAGCGCATCGGCGTGCTTCCTGTTCTTTCTGTCCGCGACCTGCGGACTAATCCAAAATCTTAGAGCTTGATCTCGACGTCGACACCGGCTGCGAGGTCGAGCTTCATCAGCGCGTCCACGGTCTGCGGGGTCGGATCGACGATATCGAGAAGACGCTTGTGCGTGCGCATCTCGAACTGCTCGCGGCTTTTCTTGTCGACGTGAGGCGAACGGTTGACGGTGAACTTCTCGATGCGGGTCGGCAGCGGAATGGGTCCGCGAACCTGCGCGCCGGTACGTTTCGCCGTGCTCACAATCTCGCGGGTCGATGCATCGAGAATCCGATGATCGAACGCCTTGAGACGAATGCGAATATTCTGGCCGTTCATGCCGTTGTCTTTCTTGTCCGTCACGACCGGTCAGCCCGGCCATCCACGTAGATAAAGAGGTTGTGAATGCCCGGCCTTGCGACCGGGCATCGACGGATCGTTTGTTACTCGATGATGCTTGCGACGACGCCTGCACCGACGGTGCGGCCGCCTTCGCGGATCGCGAAGCGAAGCTTTTCTTCCATCGCGATCGGCACGATCAGGTGCACTTCCATCGCGATGTTGTCGCCCGGCATCACCATTTCGGTACCTTCCGGCAGATGCACCACACCCGTCACGTCGGTCGTGCGGAAGTAGAACTGCGGACGGTAGTTGGTGAAGAATGGCGTGTGACGGCCACCCTCTTCCTTGGTGAGGATATAGGCTTCAGCCTTGAACTTGGTGTGTGGCTTGACCGAACCTGGCTTGCAGAGAACCTGACCGCGCTCGACTTCTTCGCGCTTGGTACCGCGTAGAAGTGCGCCGATGTTGTCGCCAGCCTGGCCCTGATCGAGCAGCTTGCGGAACATTTCGACGCCGGTGACGATGGTCTTCTGAGTCGCCTTCAGACCGACGATTTCGATTTCCTCGCCGACCTTGACGATGCCGCGCTCGACGCGACCAGTGACGACGGTGCCACGGCCGGAGATCGAGAACACGTCTTCAACCGGCATCAGGAACGGAAGATCGACCGGACGCTCTGGCTGCGGAATGTAGGAATCGACAGCCGCCATCAGTTCTAGAACTGCATCGTGGCCGAGCTTGGGATCCTTGCCCTCAAGCGCGCACAGTGCCGAGCCCTTGATGATCGGAATCTTGTCGCCCGGATAGTTATACTTCGAGAGCAGTTCGCGGATTTCAAGCTCAACCAGCTCAAGCAATTCCGGATCGTCGACCATGTCGACCTTGTTCATGAACACGACCAGCGCAGGAACGCCGACCTGACGCGCGAGCAGAATGTGCTCGCGGGTCTGCGGCATCGGGCCGTCGGCAGCCGACACAACCAGGATCGCGCCGTCCATCTGCGCGGCACCCGTGATCATGTTCTTCACGTAGTCGGCGTGACCTGGTCGGATACTTGCGGAGGACGTTCACCAAGGTCGCAAGATCCCCGCCGAAGTTCAAGGCTTTGGCGATATTGATGCTATGGATTCCCGTCTCCGCGCTGA
>JAYVYQ010000053.1:0-3470 GCA_043784125.1 Afipia sp. | reverse complement strand
TGCCCCACCGATGCGTTTTCGGCGCCCTATAGATTGGATGCGCGCAAATGTATTTCATATCTGACCATCGAGCATAAAGGCCCGATCCCGCGCGAATTTCGCGCCGCGATGGGCAATCGCATTTACGGCTGCGATGATTGTTTGGCTGTGTGTCCGTGGAACAAATTCGCCCAACAGGGCCATGAGGCAAAACTTGCGGCACGCGATGCACTGCGCGCACCGACGCTCTCGGATTTGTCGCAACTCGATGACGCTGCGTTTCGGGCGATGTTTACGAAGTCGCCGGTCAAGCGCATTGGGCGGGATCGGTTTATCCGCAATGTGCTGATCGCGATCGGCAACTCGAATGATGTCGCGCTTGCGGCAAATGCGCATGCTTTACTCGACGATGAAAACGCGCTGGTGCGTGGTGCCGCCGTGTGGGCGCTGTCGCGGTTGTTGCCACGCGAGGAATTTTCCGAGTTGGCGAAAGTTCACGCAGCGCCTGAGCGCGATGAGGCCGCGCGCGCCGAGTGGCAAGCCGCGTAATTCAAAACTCCGCAATCGCCGCCATCAGCCGTGCGATATCCTGCGGCCGCGACAGCCGATGATCGCCGTCCTGAATCAGCGTGAGCACGACATCGTCGCTCGGCAGGCAATGCGTCAGCGCGAAGGCATGCTGCCACGGCACGTCCGGGTCCTGCGCGCCTTGCAGAATCCGAACCGGACATCCGGTTTCAATCGTGCCGCCGAGCACCAGATGGTTGCGGCCTTCCTCGATGAGGGCGCGGGTGATCGGATAGGGATCGCCATAATCCGAGGGCCGATGCCACACGCCGTTCGTCTCGATTTCTTTTTTGATCTGCGGCGAAAAATTCTTCCACATCAGTTCTTCGGTGAAATCCGGCGCGGGCGCGATCAGCACGAGCCCGGCCAGAGTCGCCTTCCCGACTTTGCGTTTCGCCAGTGCACGCGCCAGCAACAGCGCCATCCAGCCGCCCATCGAGGAGCCGACGACGATTTGCGGGCCGTCGCAAAACGCATCGAAAACGTGCAGCGACTCCTCGTGCCATTGCCCGATAGTGCCGTCCTTGAAATCGCCGCCGGATTCGCCGTGGCCGGAATAATCGAACCGCACGCAGGCGCGGCCCTGTTCGGCGGCCCATGCATCGAGCGCGACCGCCTTGGTGCCGCCCATGTCGGATTTGAATCCGCCGAGCCAGAACAGGCCGGGTGAATTTCCCTTGCGCGCCCGCACCGCAATGCGCCGCAACGACTTTCCGCTGCCCACCTCGATAAAGTCCGGCACGGTTACCGCCGCTATGCCCGTCGAATGATTCATGAATTCATTTTCTGCGGTCGCAAATTTATTTCCGGATCGGCCGCTGCTACCGACTGTTATTGATATGGCGGGCGTGATACGTCAACGCACGGATCGAATCGTCGCGGCTCTTTGCACTCCGGCCGCCGATCCCTCAAAAGCCTTATTCATCTTTCAGTTTCGAGATTATTCCCGGAAACGATCTGAATGGCGAGCCTGACAGCAGCGCGACCTCACGAGTCTCCCTTGCCGGAGACCGCAGATGCGTTGGGTGAGCTTCCTCCGTCGCCCGCCAATCGCAATCTCGCCGGCAAGCTCACCGTGCTAATCGCGGTGCCGACGCTGGAATCCGGTGCCGCCGACAATGGCGCGCTCGATCTGGTGAAACTGCTGCATGCCGCCGGCCATCGCGCCATCGTGGTCTCGACGGGCGGGCGGCTGGTCGGTCAGGTGATCGCGCAGGGCGGCGAGTTCGTCGATATGAATGTCGCCAGCAAAAATCCGCTCGTCATGATGATGTGTGCCCGCAAGCTCACCGCATTGGTGCGGCAGCGCAAATGCGACATCGTTCATGCGCTGGGCCGTGCGCCGGGCTGGAGCGCCTATGTGGCGGCGCGCGTCAATCGCCGTCCGTTTGTGACGTCGTGGTACAAGGGTTTCCGCGAGCAGAATGTTTTCAAGCGTTTCTATAATGGCGTGATGGTGCGCGGCGACCGGGTGATCGCCGCCTCTGAAGACATCGCCGATCTGATCCGCGAGCGTTATCAGACGCCGCTCGAGCGCATGCAGGTCTTGCCGTCGTCGTTCGACGTCACGCAATTCGATCCGACGTCGGTGTCCGCCGAGCGCGTGAACAAAATCCGTCATGCCTGGGGCGTGTCGAAAGACACCCGCGTCATCCTCGCACCGGGCCGCATGGTCCGCCGCAAAGGTCATCATCTGATCGTGCAGGCCGCACAACGGCTCAAGGCGAGCGGCGTGAAGGATTTCCTGATCGTATTCACCGGCGAGGATCAAGGCCGCACCAGCTATACGGGCGACCTGTGGGATCTGATCGCCACCACCGGCACCAACGATGTCATTCGCCTCGCAGGTTTGACTGGCGATGTGCCGGCCGCATTCGCCGCGTCGTCCATTGCGGTGTTCGCCTCGATCCAGACCGAGGGCACCCAGCGCAACATTCTTGCAGCACAAGCGATGGGCGTTCCGGTCGTGGCGTCGGATTTGAGCGCTGGACCCGACATCGTGCTGGCCGCGCCCGCCATCGGTGGCGACCGCATTACCGGCATCCGGTTTTCCTCGCATGACGCGGCGGCGCTTGCGGCAGGCCTCGGAAAATTTCTCGGCATGAGCGCGGATGAGCGTCGCGCCATCGGGGCGCGCGGGCGGCAGTGGGTTGTGTCGCATCACGACGCGCAGGCGGTTGCGGACCGCACACTGGGTCTCTATCTGGAGCTTGCGGGCGGAACTCCCGCCGCGTGATCGAATTCCCTCTCATTTGACGGATTTCGCAAGCTCCTGCCGCCGGAAAGCAGCGGCTGTGACCTTGCCGCGCTTGCCCCTCGATGCGTAATCCTTCAAACTGCCGCCTTCGCTAACAATATTGGAGAAGTCCCCATTCGCCGTCCCAACAGAGCCCCGCCCACCGCATCGAAAGATGGGCCGCGCACCAACGATGAAATTCGCAATCTCGAAATCCAGCTGATCGATCAGACCGGCACAAATGTCGGGGTCACCGAGACCTCCGTCGCAATCAAGATGGCGATGGATGCCGGCATGGACCTCGTCGAGATTTCGCCGAACACCACTCCCCCCGTCTGCAAGATCATGGACTACGGGAAGTTCAAATATTCGGCGCAGAAGAAAGCCGCCGAGGCCCGCAAGAAGCAGAAGATCGTCGAGATCAAGGAGATCAAGCTGCGACCGATGATCGACGATCATGACTATGACGTGAAGATGAAGGCGATGCAGCGCTTCTTCGAGGAAGGCGACAAGGTCAAGATCACTTTGCGCTACCGGGGACGCGAAATGGCGCACCAGGAAATCGGCACCAAGTTGCTCGAGACCGCAAGCGCAGTCGCAGATCAGGAGAGCCATCACGCAAGATCTCTTCTACAACCCCGGCACCGCGACCCAGACCGCGCTGGCGTGGTTCCGGCAAGAAATGCTG
>JAYVYQ010000052.1:0-12946 GCA_043784125.1 Afipia sp. | reverse complement strand
CGATGTGCTTGGCTTCGATCACCATCTTGCCGGAGGCTTCCGCTTCTGCCGCTGCGAGATTGGCCTTGCCCGCCGGGCCGCGATGGTCGCGACGCTGATCGCGCAATTCGAACAGATTGCCGAGACGCTTGACGTTGCGCTTGCGCCGGCCCGAGACGCCGTAACGCAGCCAGTGTTCTTCCATCACGATCTTGCGGTCGAGCTTGTGCTGGTCGCGTTCTTCTTCGGCCAGCACTTCGTCGCGCCATTCTTCAAACGCGCTGAATCCCTTTTCGATGCGGCGGGTCTGGCCGCGATCGAGCCAGACCGTGATGCGCGACAGATTGGAGAGAAAGCGCCGGTCATGGCTGATGATGACGAGGGCGCAGCGCCGTGATGCCAGTTCACCTTCCAGCCATTCGATTGTCGTGAGATCGAGATGGTTAGTCGGCTCGTCGAGCAGCAGAATATCGGGTGAGGGGGCAAGCACGCGCGCCAGTGCGGTGCGGCGCGCTTCACCGCCGGAGAGGTTCGCTGGGTCTTCGTTGCCGGTGAGGCCGAGTTGTTCGAGCATATACTGCGCCTGATAGGAATCGTCGCCGGGATTGAGGCCGGCCTCGACATAGGCGAGCGTCGTCGCGAACCCTGAAAAGTCCGGCTCCTGCGGCAGATAGCGGATCGTTGCGCCCGGCTGTACGAAGCGGCTGCCGCCGTCGGCTTCCACCAGCCCCGCGACGATTTTCAGCAGCGTGGATTTCCCCGAGCCGTTGCGGCCGATCAGACAGACGCGCTCGCCGTTCGAGACGCTGAGTTCGACGCCCGCGAGCAGCGGCGTGCCGCCGAAGGTCAGCGCGATGTCTTTGAGTTGGATGAGAGGAGGCGCCATATGTCTTCTTATTGTTGCGCGCGCTGGATGCGGCGGATGGTCTGGTCGAGTGACGAGAGAAACGCCGAGCGGTCGCGCGGCGAAAACGATTTCGGGCCGCCGGTGACTTCGCCGGTCGAACGCAAATCCGTCATCAGGTTGCGAACCGCCAGCGTCATGCCGATGGATTCCTCGCTGAACGACTTGCCGTTCGGTGCGATGACATCCGCACCCGCTTTCACGCAACGCGCCGCCAGCGGAATGTCCGAGGTGATGACGATATCGCCTTTTTGCGCGCGCTCCGCAATCCAGTCGTCGGCGGCATCCATGCCGTTACCCGCCGCGATCCGCTCGATCGAGGGATCGTTCGGCACGCGAATGAAATTGCCGGCAACGACGCTCACCGGCAATTTATGGCGTTCCGCCACGCGATAGATTTCGTCCTTCACCGGGCAGGCGTCGGCGTCGATGTAAATGCGGGTCTGATGGGTCAAAGCTGGTCTTAGATATATGTGCGGTTGCGCTGCTGGTAGCCCAACGCGGCCGAAATGGCGAGGAAAAGGCCAAGCGAACAGGGTGCAATCTTGCCTTCATCGGCGCTTTGAGTAGCATCGGCAGCAACAACGACAAAAATCCCGAGGAAATCATGACCCCGCAGCCCCATCGCGTCTCCGCCGTCAATCTCGCCAAGAATTCCGAGAACCGGATGCACGACGATTCGGTGGCGAAACGTTTCGGCTTCAAGGGCGGGCTGGTGCCGGGCGTCGATGTGTTCGCCTATATGAGCCACATGCCGGTGGCCAAATGGGGTCGTGCGTTTCTGGAACGCGGTCTGATGGATGGGCGTTTTCTCAAACCGGTTTACGACGGCGAGATGGCCATCGTGAGCGTCGAAGAAAGCGGCGACGGAATAGCGATCAAGGTCGAGAGCCGTGGCGAATTATGTGCGACGGGCCACGCGTCGATGCCGTCGTTGCAAGAGACAATCTCGCTCGACGATTTTATCAGCGTGCCGCCGGTCGCAACGCGCGCGCCGGTCGATGCCAATTCCTATGTTGAGGGTAAGTGGCTCGGCATCCCGCCCTACACAATGGGCCGCGCCGCGTTGCCGGATTATCTGCGCGACATTGGCGAAACCGATCTGCTCTTCGCGCGCGACGGCCTCGTTCACACCGGAAATCTGCTGCGGATGCTGAACTGGGCGCTGATGGAGAACGCCATTCTGGGTCCGTGGATTCACGTCGGCAGCACGATCCGCTATCTCGCAGCTGCTGGCGTCGATGATGAGTTGACGCTGCGCGCGAAAGTCACCGGCAATTATGAGCGCAAGGGCCACAAATTCGTGGATCTCGACGGATTGATCGTGGCGAACGGAAAGACGCCGGTCGCGCATGTGCAGCACATCTCGATCTATCAGCCACGCGAGACGATGGCGGCGTAGATTGTTTTGCAGTGCGATATCGCTCTTAAAGCGGCAGTTGCACCCGATTGAAGCACTGATAGAGTCGAGGCGAACAGTGATTGGCGCGCCGGCTCGTTTCGGCGGCGCAGATATGGATTTCGATGACGGAGAACGTGCGGTTGCGCGACGGCTCCGAGCCGCGCGCGAACAATCCGGCATCGGCTGATGCCGGTGCGCAGCATGCCGTGGCGCTCGCGACCTATGCGGCGCTCGATCTCGGCACCAACAATTGCCGGCTTCTGATCGCGCGGCCGTCGCATGACGGATTCCGCGTCATCGATTCTTTCTCGCGGATCATCCGGCTCGGCGAGGGTATCGCCACCACGCGCCACATCAGCGAGGCGGCCATCGCGCGTGCGGTCGGCGCGCTCGGTGTCTGCAGCGACAAAATTCGCGCCAAGGGTGCGAAGCGTTTGCGCACCATCGCAACCGAGGCCTGCCGCGCCGCCGATAATTCCGACGCATTCCTCACGCTGATCGAGCGCGAAACTGGAATCAAGCTTGAGATCATCGACCGCGAAACCGAATCGACGTTTGCGGTGATCGGCTGTTCGCCGCTGCTCGATCCGCACGCCAAGGGCGCGATCCTGTTCGACATCGGCGGCGGCTCGACTGAAGTTGTGCGAATCGAGCGGCCGGCTGGAAGTCCGCATGCGCCACCCGTGAAGGGTGCATGGGTCTCGTTGCCGTTCGGCGTGGTGACGCTGGCGGAGCGTTTCGGCGGTCATGATGTGACGCGTGAGTCCTACGCGGCGATGATCGCCGAAGTCGCGTCACATCTGGCGCCATTTGCCAAAGCGAATGGCCATGACCTCACGCACATGCATCTGCTCGGCACATCCGGGACGGTGACGACGGTGGCGGGCATTCATCTGGGCTTGCCGCGCTACGACCGCCGCAGGGTCGACGGGCTCTGGATGACCGACAGCGAAATCGATCAGGCGATCGGATTGCTGCTATCGATGAGCTATCACGACCGCGCGTCCAATGCCTGCATCGGAACCGAGCGGGCAGATTTGGTGCTGGCAGGCTGCGCCATTCTCGACGCTATCCGCCAGGCGTTCCCGCTGCCGCGCCTGCGAGTGGCGGATCGCGGGCTGCGCGAGGGCATGCTGGTCGAGATGATGCGCGACGACGGCGTTCTTCAGGCATCTTGACTGCAAGCACAGTGACGCGGCGTCCGAAACGTCGTATGTCGTCCCGATGGCAAAAGACACGACAGGACGCCTCCATGTCACCGTCAAGAGCGGCGGCAAGCGGAAACTGTCCTCGAAACTCTGGCTGGAACGCCAGCTCAACGATCCGTATGTCGCGCAGGCCAAGCGCGACGGCTTTCGTTCGCGTGCGGCCTACAAGCTGCAGGAAATCGACGACAAGCATCGTTTCCTGAAAAGAGGTCTTGTGGTCGTCGATCTCGGTGCCGCGCCCGGCGGCTGGAGCCAGATTGCCGCGAAGCGCGTCGGCGCGACCGACGGCGAAGGAAAAAACAAAGGCAAGGTCGTCGCCATCGATCTGCTGGAAATGCCGGAATTGCCCGGCGTGGCCTTCGCGCAGATGGATTTCCTCGACGACAATGCGCCGGACAGATTGCGCGCGATGATCGGCGGCGGCGTGGATGTTGTGATGTCGGATATGGCGGCGAACACCACGGGCCATCGCAAGACCGATCAGTTGCGCATTCTCGGCCTCGTCGAAGGCGCCGTCGCATTTGCATCCGACGTGCTCAATCCCGGCGGCACGTTCGTGGCAAAGGTTTTTCAGAGCGGTGCGGATAGTGAATTGCTCGCCCAGCTCAAGCGCGACTTCGCGACCGTCAAACACGTCAAGCCCGCCGCGAGCCGTCAGGATTCCTCGGAACGCTATGTGCTGGCGACCGGGTTTCGCGGTGGGCCGAAAGCTTAACCCAGCTTCTGATCCCGCGCGTCGTGGGTCGATTCAGCGGCGACAGCTTCCGACGCCTTCGGCCCGTCGAGTTCGGCGGATATTTTGTGTCCTGAAATTTCCGACCCCGCATCGTCCGGCAGCTTCCAGAATGACCAGGCCGACGCCGCAGAAATACTGGCCACGATCACGAAAGCCGGCCAGAAATCGCTGGCTTCCAGCGCGGCGGCGTGGCGCGTCGCCATCGTCGCCTCGACCGCAAACGCGCCGACCGCGATGCCCGCCGAAATCGCAAGCTGCTGATTGACGCTGACCAGCGTGGAGGCGCGGCTCATTTCGGATGTCTCGACTTCGGCATAGGCCAGCGTGTTGATCGAGGTGAATTGCAGCGAGCGGAAGAAGCCGCCGACGACGAGAATAATCATGATCAGCAGCAGCGGCGTCGTCGGCGTAAATAACGCGCAGGCCGCGAGGAAGAATGAACTGACCACGGCATTGAGGACCACGATCTTGCGAAAGCCGAAGGTGCGAATGATGCGCGCCGCCAGCGTCTTCATGCCGAGCGCACCGACGGCGGATGCAAATGTCACAAGCCCCGACTTGAACGGTGACAGGCCGAAGCCGATCTGCATCAAGAGTGGCAGCAGGAACGGCAACGAACCGACGCCCATGCGATACAGAAATCCGCCGGTCAGACTGGCGCGCAATGTCTGATGGCGCAGCAGCGTGAAATCGAGCACGGGTGACGCCGTGCGTTTGGCGTGCAGCATGTAGAACCACATCGCCACAGCGCCGCCGCCGATCAGCCCCACAACCACCGGCCACGGTAGCAGGCCGAGACCCGCCACTGACAGTCCGAACGCAATGCCGGCGACGCCCAGTCCCGCCAGCACGAGACCGACGAGATCGAACCGCTCGGGATCTTCCGCCCTGATCGGGTCGATATATTTCTGCGTCATCCAGATGCCGAGGATGCCGATGGGAATGTTGATGAGAAAAATCCAGTGCCACGAAAAATATGTGGTGATGAAACCGCCGAGCGGCGGCCCCATCACGGGACCGATCAATGCCGGTACTGTCACCCACGCCATCGCGTTGACCAGCGCGCGCTTGTCGATGGTGCGCAGGATGACCAATCGTCCGACCGGGATCATCATTGCGCCGCCGAGGCCTTGAAGAATGCGCGCGATCACGAAGTCGCTTACGGAGTTCGACATCGCGCAGCCGATAGAGCCGATCATGAAGACGAAAATGGCGGCGCTGAACACCGCGCGCGCGCCGAAGCGGTCGGCGGTCCAGCCGCTGGCCGGGATGAACACCGCGAGCGATAACAGATAGGACGTAATGGCGAGCTTGAGCGTAAGCGGGCTGGTGCCGATGTCGGCGGCGATCGCCGGCAGCGATGTCGCGATCACCGTGGAGTCCATGTTCTCCATGAACCAAGCAGTCGCGACGATCAGGGGTATCAGGCGCTCTTTCTGCATCTTGGCTCGGCTGGATTTGGACGGTTTGAGCGCACAGATAGGCCAGTCCGGCGCGACAGCGTCAATAAATTCGTCGTGAAGCCAACCGTTCCGCACGGCGGGTTTGCCAGAGCCGCTGCCGCAGATGTCCCATGCGCAAAAACCCTTGGTTTATGGGCGAAATGCTTTGAAACGGCATGTCTTCATGCTATGGACCGCCGCCAACCCCATCGATGGGCTTCGATTCGAGCGCGATGCGCAAAGCACCGCCGAATCCCGCACATCCTGAGGTTTTAGTCGCAGCGTGAGCGCTGTGTGAAACGGAGTTGGCAATGGCAGGCAGTCGGTTGGATCAGGGCATTCGCGAAGCGTTCACGTTCGACGACGTGCTGCTCAAGCCGGGCCTCTCCGACATCCTGCCTTCCGATGCGGACATCCGCACCCACCTGACGCGCTCTATTCCACTCAACATTCCGATCATCGCCTCCGCAATGGACACCGTCACCGAGGCAGGCATGGCGATTGCGATGGCGCAGGCCGGCGGCATCGGCGTCATCCACCGCAACTTCGATGTCGATGGACAGGCGGCCCAAGTGCGCCAGGTCAAGAAGTTCGAATCCGGCATGGTGGTCAATCCGCTGACCATCGGTCCCGACGCCAAGCTCGCCGACGCGCTGGCGCTGATGCGCGATCATGGCTTCTCGGGCATTCCCGTCGTGACCGGCGGCGAGGGCGGCAAGCCCGGCAAGCTGGTCGGCATTCTGACCAACCGCGACGTGCGATTTGCGACCGATCCGAACCAAAAAGTCTCCGAGCTGATGACGCATGAAAATCTCGTCACCGTGCGGGAAGGCGTCAACCAGACCGAAGCCAAGAAGATGCTGCATCAGAACCGCATCGAAAAGCTGCTGGTGGTGGACGATCAATATCGCTGCGTCGGTCTCATCACCGTGAAGGACATGGAAAAGGCAGTCGCCTATCCGCTGGCCTCGAAAGATGCGCAGGGGCGGTTGCGTGTTGCGGCCGCCACCACCGTCGGCGATGGCGGATTCGAGCGAACCGAAAAACTGATCGAGGCCGGCGTGGACGTGATCGTGGTCGATACCGCACACGGCCATTCGGTGCGGGTGCTGGAAGCCGTGACCCGCATCAAGAAACTTTCCAACGCCGTGCAGATCATCGCCGGCAATGTCGCGACCAGCGAAGGCACGCAGGCGCTGATCGATTCAGGCGCCGACGCGATCAAGGTCGGCATCGGACCGGGCTCGATCTGCACCACGCGCATTGTCGCGGGCGTCGGCGTTCCTCAATTGACCGCGATCATGGATGCGGTCGAGGCCGCGAAGAAATCCAACATTCCGGTGATTGCGGACGGCGGCATCAAATATTCCGGCGATCTCGCAAAGGCTCTCGCCGCAGGTGCCGACATCGCGATGGTCGGCTCATTGCTCGCTGGCACCGACGAGACGCCCGGCGAAGTGTTTCTCTGGCAGGGGCGTTCCTACAAGGCGTATCGCGGCATGGGCTCTGTTGGCGCGATGGCGCGCGGCTCGGCCGACAGATATTTTCAGCAGGACATCAAGGACACGCTGAAGCTGGTGCCGGAAGGCATCGAGGGGCAGGTGCCTTACAAGGGGCCGGTCGCCAATGTGCTGCATCAGCTCGCGGGTGGATTGCGCGCCGCGATGGGTTACGTCGGTGCCAAGGATATCAAGCAATTCCACGAGAAAGCGCAGTTCGTGCGTATCACGGGCGCGGGTCTGCGCGAGAGCCACGTCCACGACGTCACCATCACGCGCGAAAGCCCGAATTACCCCGGTGGCGGCTGACCCGTTCATCTCAATTGATGACACGCAGGCTGCAAAACGCGCTACACTTTGCGCAAGTTCGTTATTTTGCTTTGCAAAATAAGTCTCACGGCGGATTGGAAATTCCGCCGCATCAAACAACAAGAAATGTGAAACGACATGGTTGACTGGACAGACGAAAAAATTGCCACGCTCTCGGATCAGGATCTGAAAAACCTGCTTGCCAACGCCGAGCGCAAGTCGGTCAACGACATTGTCGAGAAGTGCAAGGCCGAGCAGGACAAGCGCCATGCCGCAAAGCCGCGCAAGGAAGGCAAGCCGCGCTCGGAACTGAAAGAGTTCGAGCATCAGATGTCCGAACAGCTTGCGAATGTCGGCAAGGACGTCGCGGGCAAATACGATCTCTCCGAGGCGACTGCAAAAGCCAAGTCCGAAGGCGTCAAGGGATTCAAGTCGCACCGGCTGCTGGATTCCAAAGGCTATGCCAAGCTCGGCGGCATGCAGCGCGACGGCTCGGTGGCGATCGAGCGCTACATTTCCTATCGGCGCGGCGACAGCACGGTCTATCTCGGCGTCTTCCTGCCGAAGGGTGCGCCGGTCGAGGACCATGAATTTCAGGTGATCGCGCCAAGTGCGATGCTGGACGGCGGCAAACCGGTTGCGCAAATTCGGCCCAACGCGACTGAAAAGCAGAAGCAGCCCGCCGACAGCGGTCTGTCGTTCAAGGATTTGCCGAGCGCAGCTATTGCCTTCGATAAGGCGCTGGCGAAGATCACGACTTAAAATTCCACAACCCATAATCTGGCGCGATCAACGCGCCGAATTCTATAAATCAAAAAATCGAGGAAGCGTTCATGGCCCAGTCCGCAAAGCGTGTCGTTCTTGCATCCCGTCCCGTCGGCGAGCCGAAGCCGACTGATTTTCGCATTGAGGATTACGCGCCGCCATCGCCGGGCGATGGGCAGGTGCTGCTGCGCACGATCTGGCTCTCGCTCGATCCGTATATGCGCGGCCGCATGAGTGACGGGCCGTCGTACTCCGCACCTGTGCCGATCGACGGCGTGATGGAAGGCGGCGCGGTCTGCGAAGTGATGGAATCGAAATTTCCAAATCTCGCAAAAGGCGACATCGTTCTGTCGCACACCGGCTGGCAGCAATATGCCGTCGCCGACGGCAAGATGCTGCGCAAGGTCGATCCGAAAATCGCGCCGATCTCCACAGCCGTCGGCGTACTCGGCATGCCCGGCATGACCGCCTATATGGGCCTCCTCGAAATCGGCAAGCCGAAAGCCGGCGAGACCGTTGTGGTTGCGGCGGCATCCGGCGCGGTCGGCTCGGCGGTTGGACAGATCGCCAAGATCAAGGGCGCGCGCGCGGTCGGCGTCGCGGGCGGCAAGGACAAATGCGACTACGTCACAAAAGAACTCGGCTTCGACGCGTGCATCGATCACCGCGATCCTGACATGGCGGCAAGGCTGAAAGACGCCTGCCCGAAAGGCATCGACGTCTACTTTGAAAATGTCGGCGGCAAGGTGTTCGAGGCGGTGTTTCCGCTACTCAATCCGTTCGCGCGGCTTCCGGTGTGCGGCCTGATCGCCGATTACAACACGATTTTTGGCAAGGACACGCCGGCGCCAAAATGGGCGAATTCGATCATGCGCGCCATTTTGGTGAAGCGGCTAAATTTCCGCGGCTTCATCGTCAGCGACTTCAACGACAAATATCCGGACTTCATCCGCGACATGCCGCAATGGCTGCGCGAGGGAAAAGTGAAGCACAAGGAATTCATCACCGAAGGACTCGAGAGTGCGCCGGGCGCATTCATGGGTTTGTTGAAGGGCGCGAATTTCGGCAAGCAGCTTGTGCGGGTCGGGCCGGATAAAGTCTGACGCTTCGTATTAGAAGCACAGATCGGTGACGCGCTTGCCGCTCTTGTCCTTGATGGTGAATCGGCACTTCATGCGGTTCAGCGAATCCTTGGCGTCCTGACTGCCGAGTGCGGCGGCCTTCTCGTAATAGTTTTTTGCGGCTGTTTCGTCTTTCGCTCCGCCGCGTCCCGCCAATGCGAAATCGCCCGCGCGTTCCAGCGCGCCGACATGGTCGCGCGCAGCGGCTTTTTCGTAAAGCGCACGCGCCGCCGTGTCATCCTTGGGGCCGCCGTCGCCTTGCTCTGTCATCAGCCCCAGTTGAAACATCGCGTCAGCATTGGAGCCTTCTGCGGCCTGCGTAAAAAGACTCCGCGCCTTGACGTAATCCACCGGCACGCCGTCGCCGGTCGCATACGTCATCGCCATATTGTTAAGCGCGACGGGATCGCCCGCCTCAGCCGCGCGCTCGAACATCTTGCGCGACTCGCCACGGCCCACGCCGCCCGATCCCTTGTCGAGCGAAGCCAGACTGGCCATTGCCGAAGTGCTGCCTTGGTTGGCGGCTTTGCGATAGGCCGCAATCGCTTCCTGCGATTGACCATTCGCCTCGTAGGCGCGGCCGAGCTGGAAGGTGAGGCGGCGCGATGCCTTCGGTGATGCTGCCGCTTGTTTGCAATATTTTATCGCGGTCGCGACATCATCCGGTGCGATGCGCGCAACGCCTTTGGCGTCGGCGGGTTTATCGGGATCGCTCGGATAGGCCGCAAGCCGGTCGCACAAAACTGCGTCGGCGGATTGCGCATGGGACGCGCAGGAGTAAGCCGCGACGATTGCGGCAGACGCCGCAACAAGGGTCGAAATTTTGAAGGATCGTTTCGCCATCACCGGACCATTTCCAGACATCACAGCATAGCGTGTAATGCTTGTGCCGGAAAGCGGTCGATGATGGGAACAACGAAGTCTTCGTGACGTGAAATTGACAAATGAAAATTTTTACGTGATGAAATTTCAGGATCGAATCCCCCAAAACGGGAGATCCGAAATCAGGTCGATCTGTTCGTGTCCTTGCCGGCTCTGGCCTCAATGTCCGACGCAGTCGCGGTCAGGACGTTTGCCGCCCAGCCGTCGATAGCGTCCATCAAACAGCTTAAAATCGATGAGATACTGGTCATTTCAGGCTCCTTGCGTTGCAGCCCTTGGCCCCGGGAACGCTTCTGGGCATTGGTCGCCGCGACCGCGAGGCAGGTTCAAACAGGCTGTCGATTGTCAGCCGCATACCGGGCCGCTATAGCGGAGCGGGGCTTTGAAAAAGGGGGATTTTCCATGAGCGTTCAGTTGGTTTTGGCGCCGGTGTTTGCGCTGGTGTTTCTGATTTTCGCTGTGATGTTTGGAATGGCTCGGATGCGTACCTGTGCGATCTCGACGAAGGAAGTCCGCGTTTCGCAGATCAGTCTCGGCCAGGATGCTTGGCCCGCGAAGGCCACGCAGGTCAGCAACACCTATGTGAATCTGTTCGAGATGCCGGTTCTGTTTTTCGTGCTGATCGCGCTCGCGCTGCCACTGCGGCAAACCGATCTGGTGATCGTGCTGCTGTCATGGGTGTATGTGGTGCTGCGCTATCTCCATGCAGGAATTTACGCGACGTCGAACGATCTGCGCTATCGGTTCGGCACATTCGCCGCGAGCACGATGGTGTTGCTGGCGATGTGGGTTTACTTCGCGCTGAAGCTGTTCCTCGCCATCTAAAAGCGACATTTTTGTTTGAGCGTGGCGTTGTCCGAAAACCGCTTCGCGATTTTCGACGCTATCCTCTTTGAAGGAAAATAATGACTCCCGCCGCGCGGCTGTCCGCAGCCATCGAGATTCTCGGAAACATCGATGCGCAACGCATCCCGGCACCCAACGCGCTGAAGGACTGGGGCACCTCGCACCGCTTCGCCGGATCGGGCGACCGCGCCGGAATCGCTGGGCTGGTGTTCGACGTTTTGAGACGCCGCGCGTCGTCGGCTTACTTGATGGACGACGACACGCCACGCTCGCGTCTTTTGGGTATGCTCAAGCTCGAACGCGGACTGAATGCCGATGCGGTCGCTTTGCTTTGCGACGGTGAAGGTTTTGCTCCGGCAGCTTTAAGCGATGCAGAGCGCAATGCGCTCACGTCCCGCACGCTCGACGACGCGCCCGCTTATATCGCGGGCGATTATCCCGAATGGCTCGATCCGCATCTCAAAGCCGTGTTCGGCGATGAGCGGGTGGCGGAGGCGACCGCGATGGCGCGCCGCGCGCCGCTCGATCTGCGTGTCAACACCTTCAAGGCCAACCGCGAGAAAGTTCTGGCGTCCATCGCGCATCTTGGCGCGACACCGACGCCGTGGTCCCCGATGGGTCTGCGCATCGAGCTTGGTGCCGACGCGCGCAATCCCGGCATCCACGCCGAGGAGGATTTCATCAAGGGAGCGATCGAGGTTCAGGATGAAGGCTCGCAACTGGCGGCGTTGCTAACGGGCGCGAAGCCCGGCGAGCAGGTGATCGATCTGTGCGCAGGTGCAGGCGGCAAGACGCTGGCGCTGGCGGCGATGATGCAGGGCAAGGGACGATTGATCGCGACCGACCGCGACAAGCGGCAGTTGGCACCAATTCATGAGCGGCTGTCGCGCGCGGGCGTTCACAATGCGGAGGTGCGCACGCCGAAGGGACCGGACGACACGCTCTCCGACATCAAGTCCACCGCAGATCTCGTCGTGATCGACGCGCCGTGCACCGGCACGGGGACGTGGCGGCGCAATCCCGATGCGAAATGGCGCATGCGCCCCGGCGCACTTAAAGTGCGCGTCAAGGACCAGATCGCGGTGCTGGATCGCGCGGCGGCACTGGCCAAACCCGGCGGCCGGATTGCCTATATAACGTGTTCGGTGCTGCCGCAGGAAAACAACGAACAGGTCGGCCGTTTTCTCGTTCGCCATCCCGAGTTCGAGATCGTCGCACCGGCACAGACCGCGCTGGCGCTGGGCGAGAAGGCGGCGGATTTCACGGCGGCCACGCTGCAATCGGCGGAGGGACTGCTGATGACCCCGCGCCGGACCCGCACGGACGGGTTTTTCGTCTCGGTGCTGCGCAGAGGCTAATTAGACATTCGATGTCGTCCCGGCGAAGGCCGGGATCCATCACCCCTGTCGCAGCGATCAAGCGAACGCTGAACTGCGTTGCTCAATTGAAAACCCTGTGATTATGGGTCCCGGCCGGAGCCTGTCATCGGGCCGGCGAAGCCGGACCCGTTGGCCGGGACGACGCTGTGGGGTTGCGACTCCGCCTCCCGTCGCGTATTTCCTCATCATGACAGCCCACACCCAGACCGCCTCCGTAACGCCCGATGTGGCGGCCGCGCATGAAAAGATTCTGATCGTCGATTTCGGCTCTCAGGTGACGCAGCTGATCGCGCGGCGGGTGCGCGAGGAGGGCGTCTATTCGGAAATCGTGTCCTATCAAAAGGCCGAAGCCGCTTTCAAAGAGATGAAGCCAAAGGCGGTTATTCTGTCCGGTGGGCCGGCCTCCGTGCTGGATAAGGACGCGCCGTCGGCGCCGCTGTCGATCCTCAATTCCGGCGTTCCCGTGCTCGGCAT
>JAYVYQ010000051.1:0-15133 GCA_043784125.1 Afipia sp. | reverse complement strand
GCGTCGCACCGAGCGCGACGACGCTGTAGCCGCCATACATCAACCCGCCCGCGACCGCCAAACCGCCGAGCGTTTCCATCAGCGGGCTCGAGCGGTTGGAGACCCGCGCCATCTTGTTGGCGTTGAGTTCGACCGCGGTGATGCTGGCGTCGATGCGCATCCGCATCGTCTCTTCCAGCGTGAAGGCCTTGACGGTGCGGATGCCCTGCAGCGATTCCTGCATGGTTTCCAGAATATCGGTGGTGCCGGTGAACTGGTCATGCGCCAGATGACGGATGCGCCGCACCAGTTTGCGAATGAAGAACAACGCCGGCGGCGCGATCAGCAGGCCGAACAGCGACATCCAAGGGTCTTGAATCACCATCACGGCCGCAAGGCCGACCAGCGACAGGAAATCGCGACCGACCGCGCTGATGAGCAGGCTCAATACTTGCGTCACCGACTGCGCGCCTGCGGTGAGCCGTGCGAGAAATTCCGAGGAGTGCCGCTCCGAATAGAAGCCGACATTCTCACGCATCAATTTCGCAAACAGCCGGCGCTGGTTATTGGCGAGGATCGCGTTGCTAATCTTCGAGAGAATGACCGTGTGACCGTAGGTCGCCGCACCCTTGATGGCGAACAGCACGACAATGACGAGCGACAGCAGGATGATGCCGCGCACGCTGCGATCCACATAGGTCTGGTTGATGACCTCGCCGAGCAGCCACGCCGCCGCAGCCGTCGTTCCGGCCGACACGGCCATCAGCGTGAACGCGACCGCATAGCGCCGCCAATACGCCATGCCCTGTTCGGTAATCAGGCGGCGGATCAGCGCTGCGGCGCCGTAAGGATCGTCAGTGATTTTGCGAGGAAGCTCGGTCATCCGCGTTCCATCGAAAGACGCGATCGGCGCGCCCATCATGATTGCTGCGAGATGTCCGTTTGCCCGCTATGGGGCAGATTTTCAAGTGAAAACAGGGCAGTTAACGATCAGGCCGGGACCGCCTGCCGCGCCTCTTGGGGGCGCTGTGCGAGCAGCTTTTCTTCCCACGCCAGCGCATGCCGCGCGATAGTGTCGAGGCTGTCATATTGCGGAGTCCAGTCGAGCGTCGCGCGAATGCGCGCCGTGTCGGCGATCATCGTCATGATGTCGCCCGGACGTCGTTCGGCATATGAAATCGCGAAATTGCGGCCCGAAGCGCGGCGGACGGCCTCGATGGTTTCGAGAACGGAGTATCCACGTCCATAGCCGCAGTTCAGCGTCGCCGAGCGTCCGCCCTGATCGAGATAGCTGAGCGCGGCCACATGCGCCTGCGCCAGATCGCTGACGTGGATAAAGTCGCGGATGCAGCTTCCGTCCGCGGTCGGATAATCCGTTCCGAACACGTCAATCTTCGCGCGCTGGCCGGTTGCGGCTTCGACTGCAATCTTGAGCAGATGGGTCGCACCGACGGTCGCCAATCCAATGCGCGCCTGCGGGTCGGCACCAGCGACGTTGAAATAGCGCAGCACGACATAATTCATGCCATGCGCTGTGGCGACGTCGTGCAGCATGATCTCTGTCATCAGCTTCGACGATCCGTAAGGCGACAGCGGACGGGTCGGTGCTTCTTCGGTCACGGGCATCGTGTCCGGATTGCCGTAGACTGCGGCGGTCGATGAGAAGATGAAACGGCTGACGTTGCACTTGACGGCGGCGTTGAGAAGATTGCGCGTCGTCATCGTGTTGTTGCGATAATAAGCGAGCGGGTCGCGCATCGAATCCGGCACCACAACGGAGCCTGCGAAATGAACGATCGCGCCGACATTGTGCTGGGCGATAACGCCCTCGACGAGATTTTCGTCCGCCGCATCGCCGATAAACAGCGGCACGCCCTCTGGAATAAAGTGCGAAAAGCCGGTCGACAGATTATCGATGACGACGACATTCACGCCGGCGTCCACCAGCGCGCGAACCGTGTGGCTGCCGATATAGCCAGCACCACCTGTGACAAGTACGGTCATTATCCTACGCCTCAAAAACTGTCCGGCATGCGTGTCTGGGCCGCCGCCGAGTTCATTCATTTGAAGCGTTGAATGGGGTATAAAGCCGAAACGCGCCTCTTCATTTCATCGCTTTTGCGGCCGGAAACTGCTTTATGGTTTCCAAATCGTAACGCGAGTTTCGCAGTTTCACGTCTGTCTGGCCGATGCCCGGTATATTGATAATAAAGACGTCCTCGCTCGGCGACGTGGTGCACCAGATGCCGGCGATCACGGATGCGCGGCGTCATCGCCCGGATGCGCGAATTTCGTGGGTTGTGGAAGAGGCTTTCGCGCCACTGGCGAAACTGCATCCCGCTGTGGACGAGGTGATCGCGGTCTCAACCCGGCGATGGCGCACGCGATTGTTGAAATTCTCGACATGGACTGAAATTTCGGCATTCAAGGCGCGGCTGCGCGCTGCCGATCCGGAATTAACAATCGATACGCAGGGTCTCATTCGTTCGGCTGTGATTGCCCGCATGGCGAATGGTCCTCGCCACGGATACGACGCGGCAAGTATCCGTGAGCCCATGGCGTCGTTCTTCTACGACGTGAAACACAAAGTCGCGCGCGATCAGCATGCGGTGGTTCGCAACCGGTTGCTCACGGGTCTGAGTCTCGGCTACGCGCCTGACGCCAAAATCGACTACGGGCTGGTGGCTCCAGCGAAAAGCGGCGGCTCACCTTATGCGGTGCTGTTGCACGGCACGTCGCGCGCCGCCAAGGAATGGCGTGAGGTCGACTGGATCGGCACCGGAAAGTGGCTGCGCCAGCAGGGGCTCGATGTTGTCTTGCCGTGGGGTTCAGAGGCGGAGCGACTGCGGAGCGAACGCCTTGCCGCAGCCATTCCCGGTGCGCGCGTTCTCGAACGCCAGCCGCTCGATGCGACCGCAAAAATTATCGCGAATGCGTCGCTCGTCATCGGTGTCGATACCGGATTGCTGCATCTCGCAGCAGCCTACGGCGTTCCGCTGATAGCCGTGTTTTTGGCGACCGATCCGGGATTGACCGGCCCGGTTGGCAGCGGACCGATTACGGTGATTGGCGGGAAGGGGTCGTATCCGTCATTCGAGCGCGTGATCGAAGCTGCGCAAAAGCTATCGCTGACATAGTTATCTTACAGGTCGCGTTTAGCCAAAACCGTATCGACAAATTTCGACAGATCGCTTTCGGCAAACAGATAACCTTTGATTCCAAGAGCCGCGCCGGCGTCGAGGTCGCGTTGCCGGTCGCCGATGACGAAGCTGCGGTCCTTGTCGACCGGCCAATGCTTCATGAGATCGCGCAGCATGCCCGGCTGCGGTTTGCGCCAGTCGCATTCCTTATCGTACCCAGGCACAGTTCCATCTGGATGGTGCGGGCAGAAACGAAAATCGTCGATCTGGGCGCCATCGCGCGCCAACTCTCCGCGCATCCATTCGTGGAGGCTGCGAACGTCATCCTCGCCGAACATGCCGCGCGCGACGCCGGACTGATTGGTGAAGACGAAAATGTAATAACCGGCGGCGTGGAGTTTCTTGAGGGCGGCGGCGGCGCCCGGCATCCAGCGAATCCGGTCGCGCGTGCCGATATAGTCATCGTCGATATTGATGACGCCGTCACGGTCGAGAAACGCAGCAGGCTTGCGCGGCTTTAGTTCGCCGCTCATGCGTTCGGTTTTCCACCGATCAATGCGTGTTCGATCTCATCGCAGATCGCATGCAGCGCCATCATGTGAATTTGCTGCACCACCGGGGTATCGTCGCTGGGTGAAACGAAAAGATGATCCCATGATGCGCGCAGGCTCTCGCCTTTAGTGCCGGTAAATCCAACCGTCGTGATTCCCAACTCGCGCGCCACCTTCAATGCCGCCAGAATATTCGGCGAGCTGCCCGAAGTTGTAAGAGCAAAGAGAATATCGCCGCACTGGCCGAGGCCCTGCACCTGACGGGCGAACACTTGCTCGAAGCCGTAGTCGTTTGCAATCGCGGTGAGGGCGGACGTATCGGTCGTAAGTGCAATCGCGGGCCAAGCCGGACGCTCTTGTTTGTAGCGGCCGACGATTTCAGCGGCGATGTGCTGTGCGTCGGCGGCGCTGCCGCCATTGCCGATCAGCAATAATTTCTTGCCACCGCGAAGTGCCGCCGCCGTCGCTTTTGCAATCACATGCGTGAGCGCCAGCAGTTCGCGATCCTGCGCGGCCTTGGCCAGGCCGGCAAGTGAGCTTTGAAAATGGGCTGCGATCCGATCCTGGCTCAAAGGTCACCGCGTCCGTTGGTGTTGATCGTCAGTGGTAGTCACGTCGGCTTTATGGCGCAAGCACGCTCGCGCATCGATCTTAACGTGCCGCATTGATGCCTGCCGCGGCTATCACCCGATGCGCGATCTCCACAACCTCCGATGCCGGAATATCGCGCATGCAATGATGATCGTTATGCAGACAAACCGGCTTGTGGCATGGCTGGCAGGGCAGATCGGTCGCGCGTTTGATCGTCGCATCAAGTTCATTCAAAGGGGCCCAGTGATAGGGGCTGGTCGGGCCGAAAATGCCGATCGTCGGCGTGCCGATGGCTGCTGCAATGTGCATGAGCCCGGAGTCGTTGGAGATTGCGACCTTGGCCGCCGCCATCGCGAGAATTCCGTTGCGCAAATCATTGCCGGTCAGGTCGCGCACGCGTGACCCTCCGGCGTTGACGATCTCGGTCGCGATAGCTTTCTCGTTGGGTCCACCGATCACCCACACATCGAGCCCCTGATCCGCAAACATTTTCGCGGCGTCCGCAAAATAGGTCCAGCGCTTGGATGTGCCGACCGAGCCCGGTGCCAACGCGATGGCGTTCGCGCCGCCAAGACCATTGGCCTGCCGCCACGCCGCGACGTCGGCAGCGGGCACGATGAGTTGCGGCACCGGCCATTCTTTCGGGAGAGGCGCGTTGGCCGGCAAAGCCAGCGCGGCGTTCTTGTCGATGAAGCGCGGCATCGACCGTTCGCCCCAGCGAAAATCATTGATGAGGCCGAAGCGGACTTCGCCGACCCATCCGGTCCGCTGCGGGATGCCGGCAAGGGTCGGCGCAATTCCCGATTTCCATGTGCGTGGCAAGACCAAAGCCGTGCCGTAGCCTGCCCCGCGGAATTGTTTGGCGAGAGCCCATTGCTTGGCGAGTGCGAGGCGGCCGCGCGGAAGATCCCAGACGATGCCGCGCCTGACACCGGGCATGTAATCGACCAATGGCGCGCAAAGACTTGTGACCAGAATATCCACTGGCCGGTTCGGCCAGCGCTCTTTCAGGACGCGCACCACTGTATGCCCGCGCATGAAATCGCCGATCCACATATAGGGAACGACCAGAACGGGGGACGTTTCCGAAGGATCGGGAACGACCTTGATGTCCAATAAAAATGAACTTAAATTCATTATTTAATCGTATGCGATTGGGTTTGGGGCTCAGGTGCTGCCTATTATCAGGATCGGCTGGCGCGCGCGCTGATTTTGCGTGGTCCACCGTCGATTTTAAGCGACCGAGCGCCTGCGCCGCCTTCACCACATTAACGAACTCAAGTTGCCTGCCGGACGGGAGTGGGGCAAAGGTGGCCCGCATCAACTTGCTAGGGTTTTTGAATGTTTCTGGTGACCGGTGGCGCCGGTTTTATCGGGTCGAACGTCGTGGCCGCGCTCAATGATGCGGGCCGCGTGGATGTCGCTGTCTGCGATTTTCTGGGCGACGACGGCAAATGGCGCAATCTGGCAAAGCGGCAGCTTGCCGATGTCGTGCCGCCCGCCGAGTTGATGAACTGGCTGGACGGGCGAAAGCTCGACGCCGTCATCCATATGGGCGCGATCTCGGAAACGACCGCGACCGACGGCGACCTCGTAATCGAGACCAATTTTCGCCTGTCGATGCGCCTGCTTGATTGGTGCACCGCGAACAATGTTCCCTTCATCTATGCATCCTCGGCGGCGACATATGGCGACGGCGACGCCGGTTTCGCCGACGATAATTCGCTCGACGCGCTCAAGAAACTTCGTCCGATGAATCTCTACGGCTGGAGCAAATCGCTGTTCGATCTTGCGGTGGCGGAGCGTGTCGCGAAGAAGGCGAAGATGCCGCCGCAATGGGCCGGCTTGAAATTCTTCAACGTGTTCGGGCCGAATGAATACCACAAGGGCACGATGATGAGCGTGCTGGCGAAGCGGTTTGACGATGTGAAGTCCGGCAAAAAAGTGCAGCTGTTCAAATCGCATCGCGATGGGATTGCAGACGGTGATCAGCGGCGCGATTTCATCTATGTCGACGACGTGGTGCGAGTCATCATTTGGCTGCTGGCGTCGCCTAAAGTGAACGGCATTTTCAATGTCGGCACCGGCAAGGCGCGCAGCTTTCGCGATCTGATCCTGGGCGCCTACGCCTCGCTCGGCGCGAAACCCAACATCGAATATATCGACATGCCGGAACAAATTCGCGGCAGCTATCAATACTTCACGCAGGCGACGGTCGATCGCCTGCAGGTTGCGGGATATAATGGCGGCTTCACGCCGCTTGAGGATGCCGTCGGCGCCTATGTGAAGCATTTTCTCAATCAACCCGATCGCTATCGCTGATTGCGTAACGGGAACACGGACGTCTGATGTTCGATTTTGACGCGCTATCGGAAAAAATTGTAAGGCAGACGGTGTTGTGCGTCGGCGATCTGATGCTGGACGAGTTCGTCTATGGCGACGTATCGCGCATTTCGCCGGAAGCGCCTGCCCCGGTCATTGCGGTTCAGCGCAGCGACATCAACGTCGGTGGTGCGGGCAACGTCGCGCGCAATATCGCGGCGCTCGGCGCAAAATGTATTTTTGTCGGACTTGTCGGCGATGATGTTGCGGCCAAGACGTTGGCATCGCGACTTTCAAACGAGAAGCTGATCGATCCGATTTTGATTGTCGATCCGGATCGGCCGACCACGCGCAAGGTACGCTTTGTCTCAGAGCACTTCTCGACGCATATGTTGCGAGCGGACTGGGAGTTGGCTGCGCCTGCGTCCGAAACCATCGAGCGCAAGTTGATCGACGCCGTGGTCGCAGCATTGCCGCGTGCCGATATCGTATTGTTATCGGACTATGCCAAGGGCGTGCTGACCGCGCGCGTGATCCGCAATGTCATCGACGCGGCAACAAAGCTCGGCAAGCGCGTCATCGTCGATCCCAAAAGTGCGAATCTCGCCATCTATCGCGGCGCGACCTTGTTGACGCCGAACCGCAAGGAATTCGCCGAGGCGACCCGGCGGCGCATTCAGTCCGATGCCGACATTGCGGATGCGTCGATCGAAGCGTTGCGAAGTGCCGATGCAGAGGCCGTACTCGTCACCCAAAGCGAACACGGCATGACACTGGCGCATCGCGACGGCACGCTGATCCGTGTTCCGGCGCAACCGGTCAAGGTGCGCGACGTCTCAGGTGCCGGCGATACGGTCGTCGCGATTATGGCAGTTGCGCTGGCGGCGGGAATGGATTGGGAAACCGCGCTGCGCTGCGCGACGGCTGCAGCGGCTGTTGCGGTCAGCAAGCCGGGCACAGCCACAGTTTCGCTGGCCGAACTTCGCCGAAAAATCTTGCCGCATGCGTCTTTGACTGCAGAGGAAAAGATTGCCGCGAGCGCCAACGACCTCGACGCGCATCTGGCCGAATGGCGCAAGCAAGGGCTGCGCGTCGGGTTTACCAATGGCTGCTTCGACATTCTTCATCCGGGCCACGTTCGCGTGCTGACACAAGCGCGCGCAGCATGCGACCGGCTGATCGTCGGGCTCAACAGCGACGCATCGGTCCGGCGCCTCAAAGGGGCGGATCGTCCGGTTCAGGACGAGCGCGCGCGTGCCGAAGTTCTGGCGGCACTCGAGGCTGTCGATCTGGTCGCGCTCTTTCAAGACGATACGCCGTTGAAGTTGATCTCACAGATCAAACCCAGCGTGCTGGTGAAAGGCGGCGACTACACCCGCGAGCAGGTAGTCGGCCATGAGATCGTCACCGCCAATGGCGGCGAGGTCGTGCTGATCGATATTCTGCCGGGCCACAGCACGACGTCGCTGGTGAAGCGCGCGCGGGAAAACAAGGTCTAGCCAGAGCCTCGTGACCTGTTTGGTCCAAGGTCCATGCTCGGACGTGTCGATATCATGGCTGACCTGCCGGTCAGATTCATTGTTGAATTGTCGTGCCATGCGGTAACGATAGGGCAAATCTAGGGAGGGCGTTATGAAAACAGCAATCACCGAAATGTTCGGCATCCAGCACCCGATCATTCAGGGCGGCATGCATTATGTCGGCTTCGCTGAACTTGCCGCCGCGGTCTCGAACGCAGGTGGCCTCGGCATCATCACCGGCCTAACGCAGAAAACGCCGGAACTGCTCGCCAAGGAAATCGCGCGCTGCCGCGATATGACCGACAAACCGTTCGGCGTGAACCTCACATTCCTGCCGGCGTTTACTTCCCCGCCTTATCCCGAATATATCGCCGCCATTCGCGAAGGCGGCGTGAAGATCGTCGAGACCGCGGGCCGCAGCCCCGAGCAATATATGCCGGCGCTGAAGGCCGGCGGCATCAAGGTCATTCACAAATGCACTTCGGTGCGGCATTCGCTAAAGGCTGAAGCAATAGGCTGCGACGCGGTCAGCGTCGATGGTTTCGAATGCGGCGGACATCCGGGCGAGGATGACATGCCCAACATGATTTTGCTTCCACGCGCTGCCGAAGAATTGAAGATTCCGTTCGTGGCTTCGGGCGGCATGGCCGACGGACGCAGCCTTGTTGCGGCGCTGGCATTGGGTGCGCAGGGCATGAACATGGGCACGCGTTTCATCGCGACCAAGGAAGCGCCGGTTCATGAGAACGTGAAAAAGGCGTTGGTTGCCGCGAGCGAACTCGATACGCGTCTCATCATGCGCCAGTTGCGCAATACCGAGCGCGTGCTTGACAACAAGCAGGTCGAACATCTTCTTGAGATCGAGCGCGAAAAGGGCGCAAGCCTTAAGATCGCGGACATTATGGAGCAAGTCGCCGGTGTCTATCCGAAGGTCATGATCGACGGCGACATGGACGCAGGCGCCTGGAGCTGCGGCATGGTTGTCGGTCTGATCCAAGACGTTCCGACCTGCAAGGAACTGATCGACCGCATCATGGCGGATGCCGAGCGTATCATTCGCGGTCGCTTGACAGGCTTCCTCGATGGCAAGGTTGCGAGCACGGCTCCGCAAAAAGTCGCTTAGAGATTTTCAAGATATTCAAATCCGGGTCTGCAATCGCAGGCCCGGATTTTTATGCGCCCGCGTTCCCGAATGCGTCACCCATCTCCGCGATGGCGTCGAGCTTTGCGTGAAATACGGTCCAGTCGTCGTTTCCGGCAATCGGCGCCCAGATCGCTTCAACTTCGTCGATGAGCATCGTGCAGGGCGTTGAACGGCCGAAATAAGCGTGGTCGATTTTTGCACCGGGGAAGGGTGCGTATCCGCTCAGTGCCTGCCGTACAGGCGTAAAGCTTTCAGCGTCGTAGAAATCCTTCGATGGACTTTTGGCAGCGCGCTCGGCGCTTATGTCGCCGCCATACCAGTCAAAAAACATCTGCTCGAACGGTGCCTTCGATTGCGACAGAAACGTCCAGACCGCCTGGGCGAGTGCGGCGTCGGATTCCTTGCCTTTCGATTGAATTCCGAGCCGCCACAGCAGCGCCTTTATGAACTCGTCCTGCAGAGCCGGGGCGAATACGCCGAGCGCAGTTTCAAGCGACTCCTTTTCAGCAACAACCAAAAGGCATTCGGCAAGCCGCGTCAGATTCCAGAACAGCGCATCGGGTTGGCGGCCATACGCGTAAAGACCGGTCGAGTCGAAATATGCCGCCGTGAATGATGGGTCGAGCACCGGCAGGAAACGCCATGGGCCGTAGTCGAAACTTTCGCCCGTGACATTGATGTTATCGGTGTTGAGCACACCATGCACGAACCCCGCCATCATCCATTGCGCCCCAATGCGCGCGACGCGACGGCAAGCCGTTTCGAGGAACGCAGTTGCACGTGCGGACGGTTCATCCCGCCACTCCTCAGGCATGTAGGTGCGGATCGTATAGTCGAGGAGCTTTCGGATGTTGTCCGGCTCTCGAAGAAAAGTGAATCTCTGAAACGTGCCGACCCTGATGTGGGAGTGGCTCAGTCGAACAAGCACGGCCGAGCGGGTCGGCGACGGCTCATCGCCGCGTTCCAGCGCTTCGCCGGTCTCGATCAGGCTGAACGATTTTGAGGTCTCGACACCCAGCGCTTCCAGCATCGATGTCGCGAGGACTTCGCGCACGCCGCCCTTCAGGGTCAGCTTTCCGTCTGCTGTGCGCGACCACGGCGTCTTGCCGCTGCCTTTCGTCGCGAGATCGAGCAGGCGATTTTTCGAGTCCTGCAATTGCGCGAACAGGAATCCGCGACCGTCTCCGATCTCAGGATTATACGAGCGAAACTGATGGCCGTGATAGCGAAGCGCCAGCGGCTTTTCCAATGTGCCGGGGAGCGGCTGGAAGCGACCGAAATACGTAATCCATTCTTCGTCGGTCAGTGTGTCGAGGCCGACGGACTTTGCGGCCCGCTGATTGCGGTAACGCAAGATGTGTTGCGGAAAGTTCGCGGCCGCAACTTCATCGAAAAAGTCAGAACCAAGCGCAGAGTGGCTCGTCGAGGCGCGATACACGGATGATACAGGCATCGCGCAATCCGTCAGTGAATTTCAGCCGCGCGCGAAAGTGCATCCTTCAGTTTTTCGAGCGAGAATGACGAGCTGCGCGCGATGGAAAGAATTGGCTCCTCGCGGCGCTCGCAAAGCTTGGCAGCATCGACGAGCTTTGCCACGGTGTCGAACGGAATAACGATTGCGCCATGCCGGTCCGCATGAATGAGATCGCCAGAACGAACGGTCATGCCGGCCACGCAAACATCGTCGCCGAAGCCGTCGAGATGCACATAGGCGTGAGAGGGGCCGATGCTTCCCGCCAGCGCCTGAAATCCGGGAGCCCATTGCGGAATATCCCGGATCGATCCGTCGGTGACGACGCCGAGACAACCGAGCGCTTTGTGGACGCTGCTCTGCACTTCGCCCCAGAAAGCGCCGAAGCCGACGTTGGCTCCGTCTAGGTCCTGGATCACGCTGATGCGTGGTCCGTGTCCTGTACCGCAATATTCGTAATATGCGGTCCGCTGCGCGCGAGCTTCGTCAGCGGGTAGGCTCGATGCTGAGGTAGCGCGTATTGTTGCAGTGCGGGCGTAACCGACCATCGGCGGCAGATCGGGAAACGGGCAAACCAGCGGCCTCACTGTAAAACCCGTCAGGCGCCGGTCCGGGGCGACGATCTCCATCGCATTGCAAATCGTTGGCGTGTCGTATTTCGCAAGCGCGTCGAGCAAGGCGGGGGGAAGTGGGTCGATTGCGGAATGCTTCACGGGTATCTCCATTGACCGGACTGGCGCACGTTAGCCCGCTCGAAAGGCAAATCGCAAGCGGAAGGGAAGAGAGCTGCATCGCGTTGGCGGATATTGCCGTGAAAACGATCCTGCGCTAGGTCGGATGGGCGTTGAAAAATCAGAAAACATCGGGGCATGGGAATGGCGACTAACAAAAAGAAATTGATGATCGTTGAATCGATGGCGCCGGGCGGATGGGCGTTGTTTCGCGAGCGGAGCGACATCGAGGCGATCGAGTTCTCGAATGCCATCTCCGCTGCGGATTTCAACGCGCTGTTGAAGCAGCATGCGCCGGTCAATGGCGTCGCGCTCGGCGGCACGGAATTTGGCCAAAACGAAATCGAATCGTCGGGCGAGATGATGGTCGTGGCGCGCATCGGCGTTGGCTACGATGCGGTGGATGTGACCGCGCTGAGCACAAAGAAAATTCCGCTAATGACGACCGGCATCGCAAATTCGCCGTCGGTCGCCGAATGCGCGCTCTTTATGATGCTGGCGCTGGCAAAGCGCGCCGCCGAACTCGACACGCTGGTGAAAAGCGGCAACTGGGGTACGCGGTTGAAAGCCATTCCTTATGACCTTTTGGGCAAGACTGCTCTGGTCGTCGGGTTCGGCCGTATTGGCAGCAGATTGGTCAAGCGTCTCGTGGCGATGGAAATGAACGTGCTGGTCTACGATCCGTTCAAGTCCGCAGCGGAGGTGAAAGCCGCAGGTGCCGAGCATGTCGCCGACTTGGACGCAGCAATCGCGCGCTCGGATTTTGTCTCTGTGAACTGTCCGAAATCGCCGGCCACGGTCAACATGTTCGATGTTGCGCGATTGGCGCATATGAAGCCGACGGCCTATCTGATCAATACGGCACGCGGCGGCATCGTCAACGAGGCGGCGTTGCACGACGCGCTTGTGAAAGGCAAGATTGCCGGAGCAGGCATCGACGTGTTTGAAAAAGAGCCGCCGCCCAACGACAATCCGCTGTTCAAATTGAACAACGTCATCACGGCACCGCATGTTGCGGGCGTGACGCGCGAAGCGCTCGATCGAATGGGATTGCAGACGGCGAAAAACATCTTAAGCGCGCTCGATGGAAATCCAATTCGCGAGAACGTCATCAATCAGGACGTATTGAGTTAAGAGCACGCGATGCCGCTGCAGAATCGCGTGACGCCGTTCGGAGACATCGTTTCCACCGCGCATCGCGGCCGCTTCACCGGCAACCGGGGAATCATCCACGATCCGGCGACGCGGACTTTGCTTAATCGGCGCTGGTCATCGAAAGCGTGGATTACCTGCGTTTGCGAATTTGGAGGCCGCAAACGCAAAGTGATGAGCGGGCGAAGCTGGACCGAACTGTTCTTTCTCGATGAGGCGACGGCGTTTGCGGCGGGACATCGGCCGTGTTTCTATTGCCGGCGCGCCGACGCCGTGAAATTTCGTGATGCTTGGGTGAAAGGTAATCGCATCGATCGCGTGTCAGCCAGAGAAATGGATGCAACGCTTCATGCCGAACGCCTCGATGGCCGAGTGAAGCGTCGTCATTCGCTTCGTGTTCCTGTGCCGGAGTTGCCCGACGGGGCCATGGTGGCAACAGATGAGCAAAGCTATCTGGTCAGAGACGGTGAAACATGGCTCTGGTCATTTGCCGGGTACAGCCGCGCTTCATTAAGCGAACAGCACGTCAAACTCTTAACGCCGCCATCGACAATGCGTGCATTGCGGGCAGGGTATCGGCCGGCATTCGATCCGGATGCATTCGACTCGAATGAGATCCAACGAAGTTCCGCTCAACTTTAACCATCATGCATGAATTGGCGCGCGGTCTTAACCATCGCGCCGTCTTTCGGTGGCCTTGGCTGGAACCGCGGATCATGTTCGCGGTTGCAACCAACAAGGAGGTCGCCATGAAAATCGACGTTCTTGCGGCGGCTTTTGCCGCTCTGGTTACGACCGCCAGTTTTGATTATGCGGGCTTCTGGGTCATCAAGGATTCACGACAGCCCAAATGCAGCATCGTGACGTCCAATCCCGTGATCGATGGTCCGATTGGGCCAATCCTCTGGGGAAGCGGACCTTATCGCAGCCAGCAGGATGCCGAATTGGCGATAAGCACAATTGGCAGCTGTAACTAGGTTCAGTTCGCCGTCTGCAATTTCATTCGACCCGCGACGGCTCGAACGTTGCGTGGCGCTGCAAGCCAGATGGAAATCACCGACAAGAAACTGATGCCGATGCCGATCGAGAATGCCGCGATGTAGTCGCCGTAGATGTCGTGAAGCAGCCCGGTAACCCACGGACCGGCGGCACCACCCGATAAAGCGACGAACATGATCGTGCCGAAGATTGTGCCAAAGTTTTTTCCCTGGAAGATTTCGGCAACGACGGCGCCCATGATCGATGTCACGCCATAGCCGAGAAAGCCCTGTGCGATCACCATGACGTAGACCAGCAGTAATGTCGGCGTGTATTGTAGTGCGATCAACGCCACGAAGCAAATCGCAAAGCCCAGCGTTGAAATGGTCCAGACCCATTCGCGGCCGATGCGGTCGGATAAATGCCCAAGCGCTATCTGTCCCGGAATTCCGAACAGGCTGACCAGTCCAAGCGCCCAAGCGGCCGACGTCGAAGTGAACCCCATCTCGACAAGGTATTCCGTCTGGTGAACCTGAACCGCATACCAGACATAAAGTCCGCAGAAATAACCCAGCGCCAGCCACCAGAACCTGGCGGTCGCCATCGCGCGACCGAGCGTCCAGTCGGTTGCCGCCCATTCCGGATCGACAATGTTCGACGCCGTTGCGCCAACGCTCACATCCGGTGCGCGATTGCCGTCAGGTTGCAGGCCCAGATCTTCCGGTCGCTTGCGCAGCAGAAGGTTGAGCGGAAAGAGCACAACAAGAACGACGACGCCCATCGCAAAACTCGCCGAGCGCCAGCCGGTTTGGTCGATCAGCATCTGCATCCATGGCAGCAGGGTGATCGAGCCGATGCCGACGCCCGCGAATGCCAACCCCACCGCAAGGCCGCGCCGCCGGACAAACCAGTTCGGCAGAAAAAGCGACTGACCGGAATATCCAAGACAGATGCTGCCGCTGCCGACGAGCACGCCGATCGTCAGATAAAGATGCCACGGCTCCGTCGTGAAGGGCGCAAGCAACAGCCCGCTCGCCATCAGGAACACGCCAAGCTCCATCACCGTGCGCGGGCCGGTGCGGTCCATCAGCTTGCCCATCAGCGGGCTGAGGATTGCCGAGATCAGGAAGCCAAAAGAAAAAGCTCCGGCAGTGAGGCCGCGATCCCAATGGAATTCGTCGATGATCGGAGAGAACAACAGCGAGAACGAGGTTCGCGCGTTGACCCCAATTCCCATTGTAACAAAAGTAACGGCGACGATGACCCAACCATAATAGAACGGCAGGCGGCGCATGTTCGGTTTCCGGCTACGTTTGAGTAATGATCGTTAGCCTCACGGACTTGCTGTTTGCCGTTTACCGCCCGATTCCGCAAGGCCGACTGCCCACAAAGCAAAGGCATAAGCGGTGGCAACTTCATCGAGCCGGTTGAACCGCCCGGACGCACCGCCATGTCCCGCACCCATATTGGTTCGTAGCAGGACGGGGCCGCCGCCGGTCATCGTCGCGCGTAGCCGTGCGATCCATTTGGCGGGTTCCCAATAGGTCACGCGTG
>JAYVYQ010000050.1:0-12029 GCA_043784125.1 Afipia sp. | reverse complement strand
TATCAGGGCAAGCCGCGCGACGTGATGACGCTCGCGCATGAACTCGGTCATGGCGTGCATCAGGTGCTGGCTGCGAAGCAGGGCGCGCTGATGGCGCCGACGCCGCTGACGCTGGCCGAGACCGCAAGCGTGTTCGGCGAAATGCTGACCTTCAAGCGCCTTCTCGCGCAGACCAAAAACACCAGGCAGCGTCAGGCGCTGCTCGCCGGCAAGGTCGAGGACATGATCAACACCGTGGTGCGGCAGATCGCGTTCTATTCATTTGAGCGCGCGATTCACACCGAACGCCGCAACGGCGAACTCACCGCGCAGCGTATCGGCGAAATCTGGCTGAGCGTGCAGAGCGAGAGCCTCGGGCCCGCCATCGACATCAAGCCCGGCTATGAAACCTACTGGATGTATATTCCGCATTTCATCCATTCGCCGTTCTACGTTTATGCCTATGCGTTCGGCGACTGTCTGGTGAACTCACTCTACGCCGTTTACGAGAATGCCTCCGACGGTTTCGCGGAGCGGTATCTCGCCATGCTTTCAGCGGGCGGCACCAAGCACTATTCCGAGTTGCTCAAACCTTTCGGGCTCGACGCCAAAGACCCCAAATTTTGGGACGGCGGGCTGTCCGTGATCGAGGCCCTGATCGCCGAGCTGGAAGCGATGGGGTGACGGCATGATCCAATCGGCGTTTTTGATTGCCGCATAACTCTTATTCACGCCTGCAGACGTGCAGCCCGCCGTTGCCCTGACCCGGCAATTCAGGTATTTCCGCCTTGAACAGAGACACGGCTGGAGGCTCAAATGGCTGAACATAACGAAGTCGCTTACACTCAGGCGGATGGCATGGACTATCCGGCGCACGAGCAGACCTATGAGGGGTTTCTCACGCTGACGAAATACGGCACGCTGTCCGTGATCGCCATCCTCGCCCTGATGGCGATTTTCCTCACCTGATCCGAACTTCGTTGTTCACCGGCAGCGCTGCCGGTGGTTAAGTCATGCGCGGCCGAACGGCTGCGGGAGGCGTCATGAAAATTGCGATTGCCAAGGAAATCGATACCGCCGAGCCGCGTGTCGCGGCGACGCCCGACACCGTGAAGAAGTTCAAGGCGCTGGGTATCGATGTCGCGATTGAGCCGGGTGCCGGCATCAAATCGGGTTTGCTGGATTCAGAATACGCTGTCGCAGGCGCGATGGTCAGCGCCGACGCCGTCAAGGACGCCGACATCGTCATCAAGGTGAAGCGGCCTGAGGCGTCCGAGCTCTCCAAATACAAAAAGGGCGCGCTCGTGATCGCGATCATGGATCCTTATGGCAACGACGCTGCATTGAAGGCGATGGCGTCGGCCGGCGTGTCGGCGTTCGCGATGGAGTTGATGCCGCGCATCACGCGCGCACAGGTGATGGACGTGTTGTCGTCGCAGGCGAACCTCGCCGGCTACCGCGCGGTGATCGAATCCGCCGAAGCATTCGGCCGCGCATTTCCGATGATGATGACGGCGGCGGGCACTGTTCCTGCGGCGAAGGTTTTCGTGATGGGCGTCGGCGTTGCCGGTCTTCAGGCGATTGCGACCGCGCGACGTCTCGGAGCCGTCGTGACGGCGACCGACGTGCGGCCTGCTGTGAAGGAACAGGTTGAGTCGCTCGGCGCGAAGTTTCTGGCGGTTGAGGACGAAGAATTCAAGCAAGCTGAAACTGCCGGCGGCTATGCCAAGGAAATGTCCAAAGAGTATCAGGCCAAGCAGGAGGCTCTGACGGCAGAACACATTAAGAAGCAGGACATTATCATCACCACCGCGCTTATTCCGGGCCGTCCGGCCCCGAAGCTGGTCAGCGCCGAAATGGTGAAGTCGATGAAGCCGGGTTCGGTGCTGGTCGATCTCGCGGTCGAGCGCGGCGGCAATGTCGAGGGTGCAAAGGCCAACGAGGTTGCCGATGTCGGCGGCGTCAAGATCGTCGGCTACACCAATCTTGCAGGCCGTGTGCCTGCGTCTGCGTCGAGCCTCTACGCACGCAATTTATATTCTTTCATCGAGACGCTGTTCGACAAGGCCACGAAGTCGTTGGCGGTCAAGTGGGACGACGAACTCGTGAAAGCCACTGCGCTGACCAAGGACGGCGCGGTCATTCATCCGAACTTCCAGCCCAAGTCTAACTAGAGAAGGCATTGGAGCACAGCCATGCATGGTATTGAGGCCGTCGATCCCTTCGTCTTCCGTCTGTCGATTTTCGTTCTCGCCGTTTTCGTCGGCTACTTCGTGGTGTGGTCGGTGACGCCCGCGCTGCATACGCCGCTGATGTCGGTGACCAATGCGATTTCATCCGTCATCGTGGTCGGCGCTCTCCTCGCGGTCGGTGTCTCGCTTGCCGGTGACGGCGGCGCCATCTGGGCGCGCGCCTTCGGTTTCGTCGCGCTGATTTTCGCCTGCGTGAATATTTTCGGCGGCTTTCTGGTGACCCAGCGCATGCTGGCGATGTACCAGAAGAAAAAGAAGTAAGGGCGCACCATGAACGCGAATCTCGCCGCCGTTCTGTATCTCGTCGCAGGCGTCCTTTTCATTCTGTCGTTGCGCGGACTTTCAAGTCCGGCTTCGTCGCGCCAGGGCAACTGGTTCGGCATGATCGGCATGACGATTGCCATCGTCACCACGCTCGCCGCGCATCCGCCCACCGATGTCATCGGATGGATTCTCGTGATTCTCGGCATCGGTATTGGCGGCAGCATTGGCGCCGTTATCGCCCGCAAGGTGCCGATGACGTCGATGCCCGAACTGGTCGCGGCGTTCCACTCATTGGTCGGTATGGCGGCGGTGCTGGTTGCGGCCGGTGCCTTTTACGCACCCGCGGCGTTCGACATCGGCACGCGCGGCAATATTCACGCGTCGAGCCTCGTTGAAATGTCGCTCGGTGTCGCCATCGGCGCGCTGACGTTCACTGGCTCGGTGATCGCGTTCCTGAAATTGTCGGGCCGCATGAGCGGCTCGCCGATTATTCTGCCGTTCCGTCACATTATCAATATCGCGCTGGCGCTGGCGCTGGTGTTCTTCATTTACGGGCTCGTCGATTCGCAGAGCACGTTCGATTTCTGGATGATTACGATTCTGGCGCTGGTGCTCGGCGCGCTGCTCATCATCCCGATCGGCGGCGCGGACATGCCCGTCGTGATCTCCATGCTGAACTCGTATTCGGGTTGGGCCGCCGCCGGCATCGGTTTTACGCTCGGCAATTCGGCGCTCATCATCACCGGCGCACTTGTGGGCTCATCCGGCGCGATCCTGTCCTACATCATGTGCCACGCGATGAATCGCTCCTTCATCTCGGTCATTCTCGGCGGCTTCGGCGGCGAGAGCGGCGGACCTGCCGCAGCGGGCGGCGGCGAAGTGAAGCCGGTCAAGCTCGGCTCGGCCGAAGACGCAGCTTTCATCATGAAGAACGCGCAGAAGGTCATCATCGTGCCGGGCTACGGCATGGCGGTTGCGCAGGCGCAGCATGCACTTCGCGAAATGGCCGACACGCTGAAAAAAGAAGGCGTCGAGGTGAAGTACGCGATTCATCCGGTGGCGGGCCGCATGCCCGGCCACATGAACGTGCTGCTGGCCGAAGCCAATGTGCCTTACGACGAAGTGTTCGAGCTGGAAGACATCAACTCGGAATTCGCACAGGCCGACGTCGCGTTTGTTATCGGCGCCAACGACGTGACAAACCCGGCGGCGGAAGACGATCCGAAGTCGCCGATCTATGGCATGCCAGTTTTGCAAGTGTGGAAAGCCGGCACCGTGATGTTCATCAAGCGCTCGCTGGCGTCGGGTTATGCCGGTGTCGACAATCCGCTGTTCTATCGTGACAACACGATGATGCTGCTCGGTGACGCCAAGAAGATGACCGAGAACATCGTCAAGGCGCTCTAAACTGTCGAAAACCCGGACGGCTAATCCCGTCCGGGTTTCTTAGTCGGTTATGAGCCTTTAGGTAGCCGATAAAGCGCGCACAGCTTGTTGCCGTCAGGGTCGCGCAAATAAGCGATATACATTTTGATGTCGCCCATCCCGCGGATGCCGGGCGGATCTTCGCATGTCGTAGCACCGTTCGCGATGCCGGTCGCGTGCCATGCCTCGGCTTCTTCCGGCGAAGCCGCTGTAAATCCGATGGTGCCGCCATTGGCGAAAGTGGCGGCTTTGCCGTCGATCGGTTTCGAGACAGCAAACGTCCCGGTCTTGGTGCGATAAAAAACGCGATGGCGATCGACCGCCCCCGGCTGCACCCCGAGCGTGCCCAGCAGTTTGTCATAAAATGTCTTGGCCTTGTCGAGATCGTTTGTCCCGATCATGATGTGTGAGAACATTTTTTGTTTCCTCCTAAAAACCGCTCCTTTTTTATGGCATCCCGCTTCTTCGCGCAAATAGCCTCCGCGTGCGCCGGAGGTCTATGCCTTTCGCGATCGTGCCGTTAGTGTAGGGCGCATGAGCGCTCATTCGCATATGCCACGGTCAGCATGGGTCTTCCCCGTGCTGGCTGTTCTGCTTTTCATTGCCACCGCTATACCGGCGCTTGGCATCGGTTTCACCCGTTCAGCCGCAGGACTAGCCTTCGCAGCCGTGTTGCTGGTCGTCCTGTTCGGGACCGTGTTTGCAGCCGTCCATCATGCCGAGGTGATTGCGCAGAGAATTGGCGAACCTTACGGCACGCTGTTGCTGACGCTGGCAGTCACCGTGATCGAGGTCGCGCTGATCGCAACCATTATGCTCGGCGACAAAGCGGTGCCGACGCTGGCGCGCGACACGGTGTTCGCGGTCGTGATGATCGTCTGCAATGGTCTTGTCGGAGTATGCATCCTCGTCGGCGGGCTGCGCTATCGCGAGCAGGATTTTCAGGTCACGGGCGTCAACGTCTATCTCAGCGTTCTCATCGTGCTGGCGACGATCACGTTGATTTTGCCGAACTACACGCTAGGGACGCCGGGGCCGATCTATTCCGCGAGCCAACTGGCCTTCGTCAGCATCGCCACGGTGTTGCTCTACGGGGTATTTCTCTACACGCAGACCATTCGTCACCGTGATTATTTCATCGCCGATGACGATCAAGGTGGCGACGACCGCGCGCCGGCATCGTCCAAAACCGTTCTGATCAGCGTCGTGCTGCTGCTGGTCTCGCTGGTTGCGGTTGTGCTGCTCGCGAAAAAATTCTCGATGGTGGTCGATGTGGGGGCGGCCGCCATCGGCGCACCGCCGGCCTTTGCGGGTATTGTGGTCGCGCTTCTGGTTCTGTTGCCGGAGAGCGTGGCGGCGTTGGCGGCCGCGCGCCGCAACGATTTGCAGAAGAGCATCAATCTCGCGCTGGGATCCTCGATCGCCACCATCGGGCTGACGGTGCCAGCCGTCGCCATCGCGACCTACCTGCTCGACAAGCCTTTGGTGCTCGGCCTCGGCGCCCGCGACATGGTGTTGTTGCTGATGACCATGCTGATAAGCCTGCTCACCTTCGGGACGGGACGTACCAATATCCTGTTCGGCTTGGTTCACATGCTGGTTTTCGCGGTCTTCATTTTTCTGGTGCTGGTGCCTTAACCATTGATGGTTTGAATCGCTCTGAATCCTCTGAAAGTGAGCGTTTGCCACCGATCCGTCGCAGTTGATCCCTCAATCGGCCCCAAAGTTCCCGCATCTCACCTGTTGCGGGGAGTGGTTGGAAATGGTCGTCAAGTTTCTGTCGAAATATATTCTGGAAGTGATCCCTTCGATCGTCGCTACGGTGATCGGGGCTTACATCGTCACGCATTACATCAATGCGAAATCGGACGCCGACAAGCCGAAGGCTGCCATTGCGGCTCCGGCCAGTACGGCGAAGGACGCCGTCTCGGATGAGACGGCCAAGGCTGCGGAAATCAAGGCTGTCGAAACTCCTGCGCCAAAGGCCGCCAAGGCAGAATCAGTTGCGAAGCCGACGGAAACCGTCAGCGCGCCTGCCGAGCCGCGCCGCCATCAGCCGATGCTGCGTGAAAAGGCGGCGGCAAAGCCGGCTGTTTCTCCATCTGCGGAAAGCGTCAAGGAAACCGCTAAAGCCGAAGACACTCGCGACGCGAACGAAATCGCGCGCGAAGCCATCGCCCGGTTACGCAATTCCGATCAGGCGAAGCCGGTCGAGACACCTCGCACGCAGGAAGCCTTCCGCGTGCCTGATGCGCCGCGTCCGCAGGAGCGAGCGAAGGTCAGTGTGACCTATACGCCGTCCTCACCTCCGGCGCAGACACCGCCCGCAATACAGGGCTTGCCGCCGGCCACGACCGTCGTACCGCCGCTGAATGAAGTGACGATTACGCCGGAGCCGCAGCCGCCGGTCGCGCGGGCCGAAAGCTCTTTCCGGCCGCCGACCCCGCCGGCTGACATCCCCTCGCGGCCGCTGGATCTCAGCAGCGGCAAATCGCGTGAACGCACCTCGGTCGCCGAAGATGTCGTTTCCACCGCGAAGTCGGTGTTTCACGCGATCATTCCCGGCACCAACTGATCGCTGTTCAATTGCTCAAACAAAAACGCGGACCGTGAGGTCCGCGTTTTCGTATTCAAATCTGAATTCGTTTAGCGAGGACCGCCGCGGCCACCGCCTGCGCCGCCACGTCCGCCGCCGGCACCACCGCGCTCTGCGCCTGGACCCGCGCCGAACACCGGCTTCGGCTTCATCGGCAGCAGACCTTCGCGCTGCAGCTTCTTGCGCGCCAGTTTGCGTGCGCGGCGAACGGCTTCCGCCTTTTCGCGCGCCTTCTTCTCGGATGGCTTTTCGTAATGACCGCGGAGCTTCATCTCGCGGAAAATACCCTCGCGCTGCATTTTCTTCTTCAGCGCCTTGAGAGCTTGGTCGACATTGTTATCGCGAACGAGAACCTGCACGCGGCATCCTCTTTTTCTGATCGGTTTGAAATTCTATCGACGTTGAAAGGCCGACAAAGGCCACGCCCTTCACATCAAGGGCGTGGATGTATCAGAGGAAATGCGAATTGTCCACCTGCGGAGCAGCTTTTCCGGCCTGATTTCGAGGGTTTAAGCGCTATTTACGCGACGAATCGGTCGGTTTCACCTCGGTCACATGGCCCATTTTGCGGCCCGGCCTCGCTGTTCCTTTGCCGTACAAATGCACCGTCGCGCCGGGCTTGGCCAGCCACTGGCCGTAATCGTCGATGTCGCTGCCGATCAGGTTGGTCATGGTCACGTCGCCGTGGCGAACCGGATGAGCGAGCTTCCAGCCGGCGATGGCGCGGATGTGCTGCTCGAATTGCGAGACCGAGGCGCCGTCCAGCGTCCAGTGTCCCGAATTGTGCACGCGAGGGGCGATCTCGTTGACCAGCAATGATGTGCCGTCTTTACCCGGCACGACGAACATCTCTACCGCCAGCACGCCGACATAGTTCAATGCAGTCGCGATGCGGGTCGCGATGTCGCGAGCCTGCGCGGCGAGTGCATCGGGGATCGCTGCGGGCGCGTGCGATATTTTCAGAATGTGATCGCGATGTTCGTTTTCCGTGACGTCATAGCAGACGACTTCGCCATCAAAGCTGCGCGCGGCGATGACGGAAATTTCGCGCTCGAATGGCACGAAGGCTTCGAGGATGGCGGATTTGGTTTGCAGATCGCTCCAGACTGTTTCCAGATTATCTCCGGCGCGGATCTTGGCCTGCCCCTTGCCGTCATATCCGAAGCGCCTTGTCTTGAGCACGGCAGGCAAACCGATCTGCGCGCTTGCAGCTTTCAATTGTTCGGCCGACGCCACGTCGGCATAACGCGCCGTGGCGATGCCCTGCGACTGAATGAAATTCTTTTCGGCAAGCCGGTCCTGCGTGGTCTCAAGCACTTTCGGATCGGGCAGAACACAACGCCGTGCGGCGAGGATCATCGCGGCTGAAGCCGGAATGTTCTCGAACTCGTAGGTGATGACATCGACATCGGATGCAAACAGCTCCAGCGCTTCGACATCGGCATATTCGGCGCAAGTTGCATTCTGCACGACGTCGAACGCAGGCGAATCCGGATCGGGCGAGAAAATTTGTGCCTTGAGGCCGAGGCGCGCCGCAGCCAATGCCAACATCCGGCCCAACTGTCCGCCGCCAAGAATGCCGATGGTGTCGCCTGGCTTCAGCGTCACCCGATTGGGAGATGTCACTTGGAACCCTCAGGGCGCTCACCGACCGCCGCGGTCTGCTGCTTGCGCCACGCTGCGAGGCGGCCCGCCAAGCTTGAATCATTCAGCGCCAGCACGCTTGCAGCGAGCAGCGCGGCATTGATCGCGCCGGGTTTTCCGATCGCCAAGGTGCCGACCGGAACGCCCGCAGGCATCTGCACAATTGAATACAGCGAATCCATTCCCGACAGGGCTTTGGATTCGACCGGCACGCCGAATACCGGCAGTTCCGACATCGACGCCGCCATGCCGGGGAGATGGGCCGCGCCACCGGCGCCTGCGATCACGATCTTGAAGCCGGCTGCCTTCGCGCCCTTGGCAAATTCATAGAGCCGGTCGGGCGTGCGATGCGCCGAAACAATCAGCGCCTCGTGGGCGATTCCGAGCGCGTCGAGCGTCTCGGCGGTGTGTTTCATGGTGTCCCAATCGGACTGGCTTCCCATGATGATGGCGACGGGGGCGGTCATGAAAAAACGTCTTTATGGCCTCGGAAATAAAGGCGGATTGTAGGGTTGGCGATTTGGGTGGCAAGTTGCGGGAAAAGGAATACCCTTTCATGGTCAATACCGGCAAGTCCCCTCAAGCCCTGCGGCGACCGAATTGGCCAAGAAATTAACGAAAAAACCCCGTTCCAATGCACGATCTCGTCATCGTGCGGTCGCTGTGCGCGGGACAAAAACCGGCGCGTCAAAGGCCGCGCCAAAGGTTAGCGCTTCGGTCAAGACGATCCGCGCCCTCAAGGTCAAACTCGCCGCCGCGCAGGCGCGGATCGACGAGCTCCAAGCCTGGGCCGATACCGACTTCCTGCTCAACATCTACAATCGCCGCGGCTTCGAGCGCGAGCTTGAACGCTCGATTGCCTACATCAAACGATATGCCGCGACCGGGGCGCTGATCGTGCTCGATGTCGATCGGCTGAAGCCGGTCAACGACAAATTCGGTCATGCGGCGGGCGATGTCGTGCTGAAAGGCGTCGTCGCCGTGTTGATGCGCCATGTGAGATCGTCCGATGTGGTGGGACGGCTGGGCGGCGACGAATTCGGACTGCTGTTGTGGAATCTCACGGAAGCTGACGCGCTTATCAAGGCGAGGGCGCTCGAAGACGCCATCGACCGGCTGACATTTGTTTTCAAAGGCAATGCCGTGACTGCCGGTGCTTCGGCGGGGATTGCGCTGCTGGGGCCGATGGACGATGCGGCGAGCGTTTTGGAGCAGGCGGATCGCGCAATGTATCAACGCAAGGAAACGCGGCGCGGCTTAACGGCTGAAAAAGTCAGGCGATAATATCCGGGGTGATCTGATCTTCGATAAAGGAAATCCGGTCGCGCAGTTGCAGCTTGCGCTTCTTCAGCCGCTGCATCCGCAACAGGTCGGGCGCGGGCGACTGGTGCAGGGCCTCGATCGCGGCATCGAGATCGCGATGCTCCTGCTGCAGCCGCGCCAACTCAGCCGCGAATTCGTTGTTGTCCTGATCTGCCATAACCGTAAGTGACTTTAATCGATCGGACTTTCAGCAAGTTTTCGCTGGCGTCCCTGTCAGCGCCTGTCATTGCAGAAAATTGCAGCCAGTTCCAGCGGCGGTATCGAGGGGTTGGTTCCGTCACAATTCATTTCCGACGTTACAAAATATCACAGAGATTGTTTTTCAATCCCTGTCGACAGATGCCGCCAACCATGTAGACTTACTTGTCCAGAATTAAATCTGAGGTCCACGAACAGGGAGACTTCTTATGGCAATTCAGGCGCATCTCGTTGAACTGGAACGCAAACACGAAGTTCTGGAAAACGAATTGCACGATGCTCTCAAGCATCTTTCCACCGACGACCTTCAAATCATCGAGTTAAAGCGCCGCAAACTGGTGCTGAAGGACGAAATCGAGCGTATCCGGCATACGGCCAGTTCGACCGTTCACTGACATCCTCAGTATCTACCGGCATATCCTGACATTATTTCCAGATCCGATTGCGTTTTCAGCGCTATCGCGGCGCGTCCGTGAGCGCGGGGACGCGGTCGGCAATGGCGAGTGACGACGTCAGCCCCGGTGACTCGATTCCGAACAGATTGACCAATCCGGCGACGCCGTGGTCGCGCGGGCCCTGGATCACGAAATCCTGACGTGCGATCTCGGGCGGCACGATCTTCGGCCGAATCCCGGCGTAACTCGGGCTCAACGCGCCGTCGGGTAGGGTTGGCCAATAGAGCCGGATGGCAGGATAGAATCTTTCCGCGCGCGCCGGATCGACGGTGTAGTCCAGTTTGTCGACCCATTCGACGTCCGGTCCGAACTTGGCCTGTCCGCCCATGTCGATGGTGAGATGGACACCGAGGCCGCCGGGTTCGGGCACCGGATAGATCAGCCGCGTAAACGGCGCACGTGCGCTGCAACTGAAATAATTACCCTTGGCGTAATACGATGTCGGGATGCGATCGGCCGGCATGCCGTCGATGGCGCGCGCGACAGCCGGTGCGGACAGGCCTGCGGAATTCACCAGCACCCGGCAGCCAATTGTCATCGGCGCATCGCCACCGACCTCGATTTCAAATCCGTCATGCACCGATTTGCCCTTTATCAGTGGCGCGTGAAACGCCAGCGCGCCGCCTGCGTTTTCAACGTCGCCGCGCAACGCCAGCATGTAGGCGTGGCTGTCGATGATGCCGGTCGAGGGCGACAGCAACGCGCCCGTGCATTTGATTGCCGGTTCCAGCGCACGGGCCTCGGCCTCATTCAGCGTTTGCAGATCATCGACGCCATTGGCTTCGGCATGCGCTTTAATCGAAGCGAGTTTGCCATTCTCACCTTCGGAAGTTGCGACGATCAACTTGCCGCAGCGCCGATATGGCACGCCATGGTCGTCGCAATACGCATAGAGCATCTTCTTGCCGCTGACGCAGAGCTGCGCCATCAGGCTATCGGCCGGATAATAGATGCCGGCATGGATGACTTCGCTGTTACGCGACGATGTCCCGGTGCCGATGTCCCCGGCCGCCTCAAGAACGATCACGTCGAATCCGGCTTGTGCCAGCCTGCGCGCAATAGCGAGGCCTACGACGCCTGCGCCCACGACGACACACTCAATTTTTTCCATGCTTACAGCCTGATTGCGATGTCTTTCGCATGGTCATTTCTTGCGCATGCCGCTTCGTTGCGATGCAACCCGCGTTAGCGTTTCGTTAAGCATAGACGGCCAATTGCCTGCATTTAAATCATATTGTCCGCGCCAGTGGATACGCGTTTACCCGATTCAAACGGGTACAACCAGAGAGTGTCCGCGAAGAATTCCGCGGAATTGAAATGACGGGCTGGCAGAAGCAGGCGCGCAGACCGACAGCGACCATCGTTTGGGTTGCTGCGATTTTGCTTGCCGCATTTTTACTTTGCGATGTTGCTGCTGCGCAGATCGCCGTTGCGCCTGACGGCTCGTTTGTGGCCGTGCCATCCGGCAATTCACACCGAACCATGCTCTGGCAAATGCTGATCGGCGGCTTTGTTGTTTTCGCGTTTCTCGGATCGGTCATTCTCTGGATTATGACGGCACTGCGAAGAGCCCGCCATGCGAGCATCCGGCGCAGCGCGTTCGTCGGTTCGGCGTTGAACAATCTCAGCCAGGGAATTGTGATGTTGGATGCGCGTCAACGCGTCGTGTTCTGCAATGACCGCTATCTGGAAATATACGGGTTGGCACGCTCGGCTATCCACGACGGAATGACGGGCCGGCAAGTTACCGAATTGCGGGCGAAAACGGGATCGCTGCCGAGCAGTATCGATCAATATTATCACGACGTTCAGCAGCCTGGCGGCCACATTTGCGAACTGCGCGACGGGCGTTCGATTCTGGTTAAACACATCAATCTCGCCAACGGCGGTCTG
>JAYVYQ010000049.1:0-9818 GCA_043784125.1 Afipia sp. | reverse complement strand
TATTGCGAGCATCCTCGGGTTTCGCCCCTTCGGCTTGCCGCAGGCCGCTTATGTTTCAAGCAAGGCTGGATTAATTGGTTTGACCCGTGATCTCGCAGGACAGTGGACCGGGCGCAGAGGAATAAGAGTCAACGCACTGGCACCTGGATATTTTGATAATTCCGCCTGCAGCGCCAATGCGCTACACTGCGCTAAATTCTGCTTCTGCGTTGTATTTGGGCCATTTTTCGCATAGAAGCGCCCCTCTTTCCTTTCCGCGCGCCGTCGTGGGGAGGCATTTTGCTTCGGAGAGTCAACGATGGGTTACAAGGTGGCGCTGGTTGGAGCGACCGGCAATGTGGGCCGGGAAATGCTCAACATCCTGGACGAACGCAAATTTCCGGCTGACGAGGTGGTGGCGCTCGCGTCGCGCCGCAGCATGGGCGTTGAAGTGTCGTATGGCGACCGCACCCTGAAATGCAAAGCGCTTGAGAATTACGATTTCAGCGACGTCGATATCTGCCTGATGTCGGCCGGCGGCGCGGTGTCCAAGGAGTGGTCGCCGAAGATTGCAGCCGCAGGCGCGGTCGTGATCGACAATTCGTCAACATGGCGGATGGATCCGGACGTGCCGCTGATCGTGCCTGAAGTGAACGCCGATGCCGTCGGCGGCTTCACCAAGAAGGGCATCATCGCCAATCCGAACTGCTCGACTGCGCAACTCGTCGTCGCGCTGAAGCCGCTGCATGACAAGGCGGTCATCAAGCGCGTCGTGGTCTCGACCTATCAGTCGGTGTCGGGCGCGGGCAAGGACGCGATGGATGAGCTGTTTTCGCAGACCAAGTCGGTCTACACCAACAGCGAAATCGTCAATAAGAAATTCCCGAAGCGTATCGCCTTCAACGTGATCCCCGAGATCGACGTGTTTATGGAGGACGGCTACACCAAGGAAGAGTGGAAGATGATGATGGAGACCAAGAAAATTCTTGATCCCAAAATCAAGCTGACCGCCACTTGCGTGCGTGTGCCTGTTTTCGTTGGACATTCCGAAGCCGTGAATATCGAATTCGAGAATCCAATCTCGGCCGATGAAGCGCGCGAGATTCTGCGCAATGCGCCGGGCTGTCTGGTGATCGATAAGCGTGAGCCGGGCGGTTACGTCACGCCGTATGAAGCCGCTGGCGAAGACGCCACTTACATCAGCCGCATTCGCGAGGATGCGACGGTGGAGAACGGCCTTGTGCTGTGGTGTGTGTCCGACAATCTGCGCAAGGGCGCGGCGCTGAACGCAATTCAGATCGCCGAATGCCTTATCAACCGCAAGCTGATTAAGGCCAAGCAGAAAGCGGCTTAAGAGAATCCGGCAATCGCGGCGGCAGACCTCGCACTAGGTGACGAGTGCGCCGTCGCTGACGCGCCGAAGCTCCTTGGTATCGTCGTCGAGGACCGACAGTGAGCCTTCGGCGACACCGAAATAGGCTCCGTGCAATTGCAGTTTGCCGCGTCCGACCAGAATGCTGACGCAGGGAAACGTCATCAGATTTTCAAGACTGCGCATCACGGCGGCCTTTTCAATCCGGAAAACGAACTGCTGCAGGGTTTCGTGTTCACGCTGCTCGACGGTTTCGCCGGGCTTCACGAATAACGACATCCATTTACCGATGAAGTCGCCCGGCGACAGCGGTGCTATTTTGTCGATAAATGCGCGAATGCCGCCGCACTGGGCATGCCCAAGTACGACGATGTGCTTCACGCGTAAAACCTGAACCGCATATTCCAGCGCGGCGGAGACGCCGTGGGCGTTATCGTCGGGCTGATAAGGCGGAACGAGGTTGGCCACATTGCGCACAACAAATAATTCACCGGGGCCGGCATCGAAAATTACTTCAGGCGACACGCGGGAATCGCAGCAGCCGATCACCATCGTTTCGGGTGATTGGCCTTCGCGCGACAACTCGCGGTAACGCGCCTGTTCGGTGGGCAGGCGCTGCGACGCGAAGGTGTTGTAACCGGCGAGAAGTCGCGGAGGAAAAGGTGTCATTGAGACCTCGCAAAACAATGGCGATTGGGTAACTTGTCCGCCGCCGCCAAGGAACAAGACTTTCGGCTGTGGTTGTGAAGTGCTATCGCGCTCATGCAGCTGTCTTTCAAGGATTTTATTATGATCCGTCCGCGTCGCAGCGTTCTGTTCATGCCCGGCTCCAACGCGCGGGCGCTGGAAAAGGCGCGTAATCTTCCTGCCGACGGCATTATTCTCGATCTCGAGGATTCGGTTGCTCCGGACGCCAAACTGCTCGCGCGCGATCAGATTGCCCAGCTAGTCGCGGCAAAAGGTTTTGGCAGGCGGGAGATTATCATCCGCACCAACAATCTCGAATCGCCGTGGTGGCAAGACGATATGGCGATGGCGGCGAAGGCCGCACCGGATGGAATTCTGGTGCCGAAGGTTTCGAGTCCCGAAGATATTCAGACCATCGCCGCAAAGCTTGCGTCGCTGAAGGCCGACTCCGCAATTCGTGTCTGGGCCATGATCGAAACGCCGATCGGCGTGTTGCGTGCGCAGGAGATTGCGGCGCAGGCCCGCGACGTGAAGACAAGGCTTACGGGCTTCATCATGGGGCCGAACGACATCGCTCGCGAGACACGGATGCGGATGCTGCCGGGACGCGCCGCGATGCTTCCCTTGTTCACGCATTGTATCCTAGCCGCCCGCGCTTACGGGCTCGAGATTCTCGATGGTCCCTACAACGACATCAACGATATTGCGGGATTTTCAAAAGAGTGCGCGCAGGGGCGCGACATGGGGTTCGACGGCAAGACGCTGATCCATCCGGGACAGATCGACGCCGCGAACGCCGCCTACACGCCGCAATCCGACGAGGTTGCGCGGGCACGAAAAATCGCGACTGCGTTCGATGCGCCGGAAAATGCGAACAAGGGTGTCGTTCAGCTCGACGGCCAGATGGTGGAGCGGCTTCACGCCGAGATTGCCAAGCGGGCCATCGCAATTGCGGATGGGATCGCCGCGATGAAGGCGGATTAGCTTACAGCCGGAAATCTACAACCAAGGCCGTTCGGCTTTTTCCTTCGCCTCGAACACCTCGATCGATTTGCCCTTTTCCATCGTCAGCCCGATGTCGTCGAACCCGTTGAAGAGGCAATGTTTGCGGAACAGGTCGATCTCGAATTTGATCGTGCCGCCGTCGGGTCCACGAATTTCCTGCTTCTCAAGATCGATCGTCACCGTCGCGTTGGCACCGCGATCCGCATCGTCAAATAATTTATCGAGTTCATCCTGCGAGACGCGAATTGGCAAAATGCCGTTCTTGAAACAGTTGTTGTAGAAAATATCGCCGAACGACGTCGAGATGACGCATTTGATGCCGAAATCGGCGAGCGCCCACGGCGCGTGCTCGCGGCTTGAGCCGCAGCCGAAATTATCGCCCGCGACCAGAATCTTGGCGTTGCGATATGCCGGTTTGTTGAGAACAAAGTCCGGGTTCTCGCTGCCGTCGTCCTTGTAGCGCTGTTCGGAAAACAGTCCCTTGCCGAGCCCTGTGCGCTTGATGGTCTTCAGATACTGCTTGGGGATGATCATGTCGGTATCGACATTGATGATCTTCAGCGGGGCAGCGACCCCTTCGAGTGTCGTGAATTTTTCCATCGCGTGCTTCCGGTTTGGGCGAAGCGCCCGGAGTTGGCCGTTCTTTATCCCGGTTGAGGCGTGTCGCAAAGCCTCAAAATGACAGGCGGGCATGCCGGTCCGGCATCATGCGACAGAGGCCTCGATCGCCTCCATATCGTCATCGGACAATCCGAAATGGTGTCCGATTTCATGGACCAGCACGTGGGTCACGATATGTCCGAGGGTCTCGTCGTTCTCGGCCCAGTAGTCCAGAATCGGCCGCCGGTAGAGCCAAATCATATTGGGCATCGGCGCAATGTCGTCGTTGCTGCGGAATGGCAACCCGACGCCCTGAAACAACCCGAGCAAGTCGAATTCGGTTTCGGCCTCCATCTCGGTGAGAACCTCCTCCGACGGAAAATCCTCGACGTGAAAAATCAACCCCTCGCACAAATCGCGGAAATGTTTGGGAAGCTCTGCAAAGGCGTCTCGCGCGATAATCTCGATATCGGCGAGCGAAGGCGATTTCGATGATGGCGACATCCGCCCTCTTTAGGCTGCCTTAGCCTGTCCGCCAAGACGACGATATTGCCGATCCCGGTGTTGACGGCGGCGCACTGATCGGAGACGTTGCCGCCGAACCGGCATGCTCGAAGGAACATGAATGATGGCGCGAACGATTCAGACTGCGACGTTGCTCGTTTGGTGCTGCGCATTTCTTTTCGTCACGACCGCGCATGCGGGCGATGACGCCACAATCACAACAAACCCGACTGCGGCGGTGGTTCCGCATATGACGATGCAGGAATTCTCAGCGCAGAGCCGGAGAATTCTTCACCGGACACCTCGTCGTGTTCGTATCTATCGCGACAGTCTTGGTCCCAATGCGGTGCGAGTCTGTAACGCTCATTATGAGCAGGAATTTCGCCCGAGCGGCACCGTTATCGTGCCGCGCATGACCTGCTACTGGCGCGATTGACCGTCAGTCGTTGAAAGCCCTCTCGTAAAATTCTTTGAACGCCGCGTTGTCCGGCGACTGCGGTGCGCGACGTCGCGTCCCACGATTCGCCGTGCCGTGTGCATTTGCGAGATGAATGAACCGTAATGTTGTCTGTCGATGCGTTCATGAATGCGGCGTCCACATTCACATCGCATTCACGTCGTTCTCTCTAGCTTTGTAAATAATGTCGCCATACCGAAGCCGGGATGGAACAGAGCGCCGCCGAGTCAGTTGCACTAGCTCACAAATGCAGAAAACAACTCATGAATATCAGGAAAGTTCTCGGGCTTGCTGCAGTCGCCGGATTGATCTCCGTCGCTGCACCGATCGGACAGGCAAACGCCGTCTCGCTTGCAAATCCAGGCGTGGCTCATTCCGCCAAGTACGCGTCCGAAGGTATGACAACGGATGTCCGCTGGCGCCGCGGTCGCGGTTATCATCGTCACTACGGTTGGCGTCCGCGTTATCATCGCCGTCATCGTTGGTGATAATTTCCGGCCCCAAAGAACTCCAAGGGAGTTGACCGCATGACTAAGATGCTTGGTTTTCTTGCTGTCGCGGGACTGCTGCTGGTCGGCGCGCCGATGGACCGCGCACAAGCCATGTCGTTGAGCAATCCTGCAGTTTCCGGGACGGCGAAATATGCGTCCGAGGGCTTCACCGCTGTTCGCGGCGGCCATGGCGGGCACCACGGCGGCGGCGGGTTTCGTGGCGGTGGACGGCACTTCGGTGGCAGGTTTCGTGGTGGTGGCCGTCACTATGGTTTCCGCCATCGCTATTACGGACCGCGGTATTATTACGCACCGCGCCATCGCTGCCGGATCGTCATGACCTATTACGGACCGCGAAGGATCTGCCGTCCGTGGCGATATTGGTAAAACTCTAAGGAGATCGCGGCTTGCTGCGGCCTCCAAGTCGGATTAGCCTAAAGACAAAGGGTCATTGCTCGAACAATTTGGATCGGCGGTGAACCTTAGGCGAAACGGAAGTTACTGAAGTACGTTACCTTTTTGTGTGAGATGACCGGAGGAGGATTGTTATGATGAAGTTTCTCGCGGCCGCTGCTTTCGCTGTCGCTCTTTCGCTGACCGGATTTGTATCGGCAACGCCCGCAAGCGCTGCGTCGCCGGCCGCAACTGTTTCCGCAGGCGCAGTCAGCCAGTCGACCGACATCAGCGCGCGTCGTTACTATCGCCGTTACGGGTATCGTCCTTATTACGGACCTCGATATTATGCGCCGCGCTATTACGCGCCGCGTCCTTATTACGGTGGCTACGGTTACGGCTATCGTCGCCCAGGCCTGTATTTCGGTTTCTGATCCCGGCACACATCGCGAAATGAAAAAAAAGGCGCCCAAGCGGGCGCCTTTTTTAATGGACGGAGATACGAAAAACTAAGTCAGGTGCCACTCGCGGACATCGACGAAGTGTCCGGCGATTGCCGCCGCCGCTGCCATTGCGGGCGACACCAGATGGGTTCGGCCCTTGAATCCCTGACGGCCTTCAAAGTTGCGGTTCGATGTCGAGGCGCAACGCTCTTCTGGCGACAATTTGTCCGGGTTCATCGCAAGGCACATCGAACAGCCCGGCTCGCGCCATTCAAACCCAGCCTTGATGAAAATCTTGTCGAGACCCTCTGCTTCCGCCTGTTCCTTTACAAGGCCGGAACCCGGCACGATCATCGCATTGAGGTTGCCGTTGACGGTGTGGCCGGCGACAACCTTGGCGACCGCGCGCAGATCCTCGATGCGGCCATTGGTGCAGGAGCCGATGAAAATACGATCGAGCTTGATGTCGGTAATCTTGGTGCCGGCTGTAAGGCCCATATAATCGAGCGCGCGCTGCTTGGAGACGCGCTTGGCTTCATCCGCGATCTTGGCGGGATCAGGCACCGCGCCTGAAATCGACACGACATCTTCCGGCGACGTGCCCCATGTGACAATCGGCGGCAGCTTTGCGGCATCGAGCTTGATCTCGGCATCGAAATGCGCGCCGTCGTCGGTGCGCAGCGTTTGCCAGTATTTCATCGCCTTGTCCCAGTCGGCACCCTTCGGTGACATCGGGCGTCCCTTGAGAAATTCGTAAGCCTTTTCATCCGGCGCGATCAGGCCGGCGCGCGCGCCGCCTTCGATCGACATGTTGCAGACCGTCATGCGGCCTTCCATCGACAGTGCGCGAATGGCGCTGCCTGCGTATTCGAGCACGAAGCCTGTGCCGCCTGCGGTGCCAATTTCTCCGATAATGGCGAGGATGATGTCTTTGGCGGTGACGCCGTCGGGCAATTCGCCATCGACGGTGGCGCGCATGTTCTTGGCTTTTTTCTGGATCAGCGTCTGCGTCGCCAGCACATGCTCGACCTCGGACGTCCCGATGCCATGCGCAAGCGCGCCGAACGCGCCATGCGTCGAGGTGTGGCTGTCGCCGCACACAATCGTCGTGCCGGGTAATGTAAAACCTTGCTCAGGTCCGATGACGTGAACGATGCCCTGGCGCTTGTCGTGTTCGTTGAAATATTCAACGCCGAATTCGCGCGCATTTTCGGCCAGCGCTGCGATCTGCTCCGCACTTTCCGGATCCGGATTCGGTTTCGAGCGATCCGTGGTCGGGACGTTATGATCGACGACCGCAAGCGTCTTTTTCGGTGCGTGGACCTTGCGTCCGGTGGTGCGCAGCCCTTCAAACGCCTGTGGTGAAGTCACCTCATGAACGAGATGCCGGTCGATATACAAAAGGCAGGTACCGTCATCGGCCTCGTGAACGAGGTGATCGTTCCAGATTTTGTCGTAGAGGGTCGTCGGCTTCGCCATTGGGTCTCGTCCGGAGTTGATTTCGCGGGGCCATTTGGAGGCGCCGGTCAGGTGTGCGGGCTTTTTACTCGCTTAAAACCCGAGGGGAAAGTATCTTGAGGATATAATAGCTTACGCAAGGTTGCGCCATGTCCTCACGTCCCCCGGTCGCCCCCTATCTCACGGTTTCGCCGGCGGTGGGGGCGGTTGCCTTTTACACTGCGGCATTCGACGCCAAGCAGAAGGCATTGATGCCCGCAATCGACGGATTGCGCATCATGCATTGCGAGCTTGAGATCAATGGCGGCGTCGTTTTCCTGTCCGACGCTTTTCTGGAATTCGGCAAGGCGCGTAGTCCTCTGCCGGGCGAGCCGGTCACAATGTCGGTCGGCCTTGAATTTGCGACGGCGGAAGAAGTGGACGCGACTTTTGCCCGCGCCACGAAACTCGGGGCGGTCGGTGAAGTCACCCCGACGCATTCCTTTTGGGGAACCCGCACCGCAATCCTGCGCGATCCTTTCGGTCATCGCTGGATCATGAACGCGCCGCTCTCGCAAAAAGACAAATAAAAAAGCGCGGTGAAGAACCGCGCTTTTTCACATGAAACGTAAATGGTCGAGAATTACTCGCCCGAAGCGGCCTGACGTGCGTCCGGCTTCTCGCGATTTTCCTGCTTCTCGGTGATGCGCGCCGATTTGCCGCGCAGCCCGCGCAGGTAATACAGCTTGGCGCGACGCACCTTGCCGCGACGCACGAGCTTGATCGAGTCGATCATCGGCGAATAGACCGGAAAAACGCGCTCGACGCCTTCGCCGTAGGAAATTTTGCGAACAGTGAAGCTCTCGTTGATGCCGCCGCCGTGACGACCGATGCAGACGCCTTCATAGGCCTGCACGCGCGAACGCTCGCCTTCGACGACCTTGACGTTGACGATCAGCGTGTCGCCCGGCTCGAAATCCGGAATGGTCTTTCCGGCGGACAGCTTGGCGAGCTGTTCCTTGTTGATCTCTTGAATGATGTCCATCGCAAAACTCCATCGGCGGCGCGCCCTGACGGGTCTGCGCGAAATTTCGTATCCAGCACATGCACGGATTGGGGGCGATATACGCGATCACCGGCGGGTTGTCACCCTTATCTCGTGCCTTTTGGCCCTTTCTGAGGAGCGTTTCGGCCGCTTTTCAGGGTCCAGAGGTCGGGTCGGCGCGCCTTTGTCAGAGCCTCGGCCTCGGCCCGCCGCCAGGCCTCGATTCGGGCATGGTCGCCCGAAACCAGCACGTCCGGGATAGCTCGGCCCTCGAAGTCCTGCGGGCGGGTGTATTGCGGGTATTCGAGCAACCCTGCCGAGAAACTCTCGTCGGTTCCCGATTCCAGTTTGCCCATTACGCCGGGCAACAGGCGCACGCAGGCGTCAATCAGGGCCATCGCGGCGATCTCGCCGCCGGAAAGCACGTAGTCGCCGACGGAGATTTCCTCCAACTGCCGAGCGTCGATGACCCGTTGATCTATACCCTCGAAACGGCCGCAGACGATCAGCGGCCCCGGGCCCTCGGCAAGCGTGCTCACGCGGGCCTGTGTCAGTGGCGTACCGCGTGGGCTCATCAATAAGCGCGGACGGTCGGCGGCGAAGTTCGCTTCGTCAATTGCCTTCGCCAAGACATCGGCGCGCAACACCATTCCGGGACCGCCCCCGGCCGGCGTGTCGTCCACGCTGCGGTGCTTGTCGGTTGCGGAGCTACGAATATCGCGTGCATCCAGCGCCCACAAATTTGCCGCGAGCGCCTTACCGGCCAGACTGATGCCGAGCGGCCCCGGAAACATTTCCGGAAACAATGTGAGAACCGTTGCGCGCCACATTTCTAGATGTCCGCGTCTTGGGGAGAATCGCCTTCGATCTCCGGTGGCATCACGATCACAACGTGGCCCGCCGCAATAACGACTGTCGGCACCACCGCATTGGTGAACGGCAACAACAATGACGAACCTTGCGTCGGCGCAATTTCGATAATGTCGCCTGCGCCGAAATTATGAATTGCCAGCACCTTGCCGATTGTCTCGCCCTGCGTATCGACGACGCGCAATCCGATCAGATCGGCATGGTAATACTCGCCGGCTTCCGTCGCCGGCAATTTCTCTCGCGCAATGTAAAGCTCGATGCCATTGACGCGCTCGGCGTCCTCACGCGTGGCGACGCCTTTCAGCACCGCAACAAGATGGTCTTTCGCCACCCGTGCGCGCGCGACTTCAAATTGCCGCGCGCCGTCTTTTGTCGACAGCGGTCCGTAATGCAAGACCGCCATCGGGTCTTGCGTGAAAGGCCACAACTTGACCTCGCCGCGCACACCATGCGCGGCGCCGATTCTCGCAACGCAGATGCGTGCGTCTTTCGTCACGCGGCGAAACGACTAACTCGCCGGCGCGGCTTCGGCCTT
>JAYVYQ010000048.1:0-5102 GCA_043784125.1 Afipia sp. | reverse complement strand
CAGCGCTACGCCTGTCCGTAAGCAGATCGTCATGTTGAAAACGGCGGCCTCAGGGGCCGCCGTTTTTTTTTGCACGGTGATGTGGCGTCAGGTCGCCAGATATTCCCTCACGCTGGCAAACACCGCCTTGAACATCGGAGCCGTGAGCCTGCGTGTGTTGGTGTTGTAACGCGAGCAATGATAGCTGTCGAAAAGACGAACCGGACCTGACTGAAATTCCGCGCCGTGCGAGAACGGCGCATCGTTCGCGCGGATGCCGAGCGCCTTGAGTGTCGAGTCATGCGAGACCCGGCCCAGCATGATTATCGCGCGCAGGCGCGGCATTTCCTCAAACGTTGCGTTTAAGAATCTGCGGCATGTCGTGATCTCGACGGGCAGCGGCTTGTTCTGCGGCGGCACGCAGCGCACGGCGTTGGCGATGCGGCAATTCACCAGCGTCAGCCCATCGTCAGGGCGCTGGTCGTAGACGCCCGATGCAAAACCGAATTCCAGCAATGTCGCGTAGAGCAAGTCACCGGCGTAGTCGCCGGTAAACGGCCGCCCAGTGCGGTTCGCGCCCTGCATGCCGGGTGCAAGGCCGACAATCAGCAGCGCTGCGCCGTTTGAGCCGAATGAGGGGACGGGGGCGTTGAACCAGTCCGGCTCACGCGCCTGATTGGCGTGGCGGAATGCGGCGAGGCGCGGACAAAGCGGACAATCGCGGGACGGTTCGGAATGGCCGAGCGGGCCGGGGGCATTCGCGCCTCCCAGCTTTTTAAGCAGCTCAGTCTTCGAACTCTTCGTCATCGCCCCTTGGCGCCATCGAGGTCGTCGTCGTTCGCTGCAGGAATTGCGGCGTATGAGGACGAGGTTCACGCGGCTCGCGCGGAGCAGGGCGCTCGCTTGGGTCGCGGCCGAGTTTGGATTGTAGCTGGGTCAAATCCGTAAAGACATCCGCCTGGCGGCGCAATTCGTCCGCAATCATCGGCGGCTGGCTTGCGATTGTCGAAATCACGGTGACGCGGACGCCGCGGCGCTGCACGGCTTCGACCAATGAGCGGAAATCGCCATCGCCGGAAAACAGCACCATCTCATCGATCTTTTCGGCCAATTCCATCGCATCGACGGCAAGCTCGATGTCCATGTTGCCCTTGACCTTGCGGCGGCCGGCGGCATCGACGAATTCCTTGGTCGCCTTGGTGACAACCGAATAGCCGTTGTAGTCCAGCCAATCGATCAGCGGGCGGATCGACGAGTATTCCTGATCTTCGATGATTGCTGTGTAGTAGAAGGCCCGCACCAGAGTGCCACGGCTCTGGAATTCGAGAAGCAGGCGTTTGTAGTCAATGTCGAATCCGAGGGTGCGGGCTGTCGCGTAAAGGTTTGCGCCGTCGATAAACAACGCGATCTTGTTGGTGGCAGAAGGCATAAGTTTTTTCTCGCATATTTGTTGAAACGTTTTTGGCGCGGCTTAAACATCCGCGCATTCCCAGCCAGTTAATGTATCCGCGCACGCGGTCTTGAGGGATTGGACTGCGCCAGTGTCGAAAAATGGCAGCCGCGTAAGGTCAGACGACACCTTCTTCAAGCAATGCAGCGATTTCTTGTCCATTCAACTTATTGGGCGCGTCGAAATGCCTGCTCTGCTGATTTGGAGGGGCGCCTATATTGCGCCAAAGGCAAAAAGCGGCTTGCGAAAAGCCGTCCAGCGCTATACCTAAGCCGCATAGCGACACATTTCAGACCCAGATTCGGAGCGATAGCCTATGGCTCGCGTGACTGTTGAGGATTGCATCGACAAGGTCGACAACCGGTTCGACCTCGTTCTTCTCGCCGCGCATCGCGCGCGCATGATTTCGTCCGGCTCGCAGCTCACTATCGACCGCGATAACGACAAGAATCCGGTGGTTTCGCTCCGCGAAATCGCTGAAACGACCGTTTCTCCCGAGGATTTGCGGGAAGAGCTGGTCCATTCCCTGCAGAAATTCGTCGAAGTTGACGAGCCGGAACCCGATACCATCCCGCTGATCGGCTCGGCCGGTGCCTCCGTGGACGCTGACGACACCGAAGTGGCCGTCGAGCGCATGACCGAGGAAGAGCTTCTGAAGGGCCTGGAAGGCCTGGCTCCGCCCGAAGAACAGCCAGAAGAAGACGAATAAGTGCGTCTTTGAAGGCCACCCGGCTGGGGGATTTCAGACCGAATTGCGCAAGGCCCGGACCTCGATCCGGGCCTTTGCTTTTATTGACCATTTTGGCGTCTTCCTTGCGGTCGCCACAGAAGCCGGTGATATTGTGAATGGCGGTTCCTTTTCCGGAATTGCGCCAAAAAGGCAGTCATCGATGGCGATCTGGCGCCGCACCTCACAACAGGCACAAGCCACGGCCGACGCGGTCGCGGCGGTTCCAGTTGCGCGTGAGCCGGTGGCGCCCAAGAAGTCGCCGCGCGCCAAGATGATGCGGCAATACGATCTGGTCGACCGCGTCCGCTCCTACAACCCGAACACCGACGAAGACCTGCTCAACCGCGCTTATGTGTACGCGATGATGGCGCATGGCGAGCAGAAGCGCGCATCGGGCGATCCCTACTTTTCGCATCCGCTCGAAGTGGCGGCGATTCTCACCGACCTGAAGCTGGATGATGCGACCATTGTCGCCGCCCTTCTGCACGACACCATCGAAGACACCGAATCCACCCGCAGCGAAATCGATCAGACATTCGGCCGCGAGATCGGCGCGCTGGTTGAGGGGCTGACGAAACTGAAGCGGCTCGAACTGGTCTCGCGCGAGGCTAAGCAGGCCGAAAATTTGCGCAAGCTGCTGCTTGCAATTGCGGACGACGTGCGCGTGTTGCTCATCAAGCTCGCCGACCGTCTGCACAATATGCGCACGCTGGAGTTCATGGTGCCGGAATCGCGCCGCCGCGTCGCCGAGGAAACGCTTGATATCTACGCGCCGCTTGCAGGCCGCATGGGCATGCAGGAAATGCGCGAGGAACTGGAGGACCTGTCATTCAAGGTTCTCGACCCGCCGGCCTACGACGTGGTGATGCAGCGCCTCGACGCGCTGGCAGATCGCAACCGCAACCTGATCGGCGAGATCGAAACGCAGCTCTCGGCCAGTTTGAAAAAGAACGGCGTCTCTGCTCGGGTGGTCGGACGCCGCAAGCAGCCGTTCTCGATCTGGGTGAAGATGGAGCGCAAGTCCGTCGGCTTCGAGCAATTGTCGGATATTTTCGGTTTCCGCATCATCGTCAACAGCGTTGCCGAGGCCTATCGCACCGTCGGCATCGTGCATACGACGTGGCCGGTGGTGCCGGGACGTTTCAAGGATTACATCTCGACGCCCAAGCAGAACGACTATCGCTCGATCCACACCACGGTGATCGGGCCGGGCAATCAGCGGGTCGAGTTGCAGATTCGCACCGAGGAAATGGACCAGATCGCCGAATTCGGCATCGCGGCGCATGCGTTCTACAAGGATGGCGTGGGCTCACCGACCGAACTGCTGCAGCGCGAATCCAATGCGTTTGCGTGGCTGCGCAATACGGTTGCGGTGCTGTCGGAAAGCGCCAATCCGGAAGAATTTCTCGAACACACGAAAATGGAGCTGTTCCACGATCAGGTGTTTTGCTTCACCCCGAAGGGCAAGCTGATCGCGCTGCCGCGCCACGCCAACGTCATCGACTTTGCCTATGCGGTTCACACCGATGTCGGCAACAGCGCGGTCGGATGCAAGATCAACGGCAAGTTTGCGCCCCTGTCGTCCGAACTCGACAATGGCGACGAAGTTGAAGTGCTGACCTCGCAGGCGCAATCCGCGCCGCCGACGGCGTGGGAATCTCTCGCGGTGACGGGCAAGGCCAAGGCCGCGATCCGCCGCGCCACGCGCACCGCCGTGCGCGATCAATATGCGGGCCTCGGGCGGCGCATCGTCGAGCGCTTGTTCATGCGTGCGAAGATTGCCTATGCGGACGACAAGCTGAAAGGCGCGTTGCCGCGTCTGGCCCGCGCGTCGATCGAGGATGTGATGGCGGCGGTCGGACGCAGCGAAATGAAGGCTTCGGATGTCGCGCGCGCGATGTATCCCGATTATAAGGAAGAAGCGCGCAGCGGCGCCAAGAAGAAGGGTGCATTCAGGTCCGTCAGGTCGAAGCTGACGCGGTCGACCGGCGCGCCTGCAGCCATTCCGATCAAGGGCATCAACGACGATCTGCCGGTGAAGTTCGCACCCAACGGCGGCGCGGTGCCGGGCGATCGCATCGTCGGCATCGTGACGCCCCATGAAGGCATCACGATCTATCCGATCCAGTCACCCGCGCTGAAAGATTTCGAGGACGAGCCGGAGCGCTGGCTCGACGTTCGTTGGGATACCGATGACGCCGTGCCAAGCAGATTTCCCGCGCGGCTCTTGGTGCAGAACGTCAACGAACCGGGAAGCCTCGCCCAGGTGGCAACCGTGATCGCCGAACATGACGGCAATATCGACAACATCAGCATGAGCCGCCGCTCGCCGGATTTCACCGAATTGACGATCGATCTTGAGGTCTATGATCTCAAGCATCTCAACGGTATCATCGCGCAATTGCGCGCCAAGGCTGTCGTCGCGCGCGTCGAACGCGTCAATGGATAGCGTTTTCAAGCGAAGTGGGTACCGGTTCGCGTAAAGAAAACGCGTTAAAATAAATCATTCGATTCGGAAAGTTTATGTCTTCCATTCCGCCGCTCCGCCTTGGAGTTAATGTCGATCACGTCGCCACACTGCGCAATGCGCGGGCTGGCGCGTTACCGGATCCGGTGCGTGCCGCGTTGCTCGCAATCGAAGCCGGTGCCGACGGCATCACCGCGCACCTGCGTGAGGACCGGCGGCATATCCGCGACGACGACATGACGCGGCTGAAGCGTGAGATTTCCAAGCCGCTGAATTTCGAGATGGCAGCGACAGCCGACATGCTCCGGATTTCGTTGGCGACCAAACCTCACGCCGTATGTCTGGTGCCGGAGCGGCGCGAAGAACTGACCACCGAAGGCGGTCTTGATGTTGTCGGCCAGCACAACGCGCTGGCGCCGTTCGTCGCGCGCCTCAACGATGCGGGCATTCGCGTGTCGCTGTTCATTACCGCAGAG
>JAYVYQ010000047.1:0-3397 GCA_043784125.1 Afipia sp. | reverse complement strand
TCGCGGTTGCGAATCATGAAATCCTCGAGTTGACGATCGGCTTCCTGTTTCGAGATGCCGCGCTGCTCCTGGAGCCTGCCGGCAAACCGATCATGCGTGCCCGTCGCCACCGCGCGCGGATTGTCGGTGAGTGTGCCCCACTGTGCCATCACGGTCCCGCGGAACTGCTTCCAGATGCCATGCAAACGATCCTGATTCATGTCGATCCCGTCTTTTTTGAGTCAACCATCCATGCATGAATTGTGGACTTCCCGGGATCGGTGTTCTGTGCGTTGGCATACATATCCGGCATGCGCCTTCAGTCAATAATTGAATCGCCACACAAACGATTCGAACTAACACGACGCCCAAAAAAAACGGCCCCGCAGGGCCGTTTTGTTTTATCCGCCATTCAGAACATCAAGCGCGTGGCTCACCCTGCTCGTTGACGGTAACGGTATTTCCGGGCGGCGTCGCCATCTGCACGCGATGCTCCTGGCCGCGGAAGGTGTAGGTCACATCCCAATAGTCGGCTTTGGCCTGGTCTCGATCAGCTTCGCCTTTACTTCCGGCTCCTGCGAACGGGCCAGCAGCTTTGCCGCGTCGATGCCTGACGAAGTGAGCGCCTTCACGGCGACTTCCGGGTCGTCCATCTTCTTCGGCTCGACCCACATGTGATAGTAGGCCGCGTCGACATATTTTTCGAACACGCCCTCCAATTGTGCGGCGACCGCCGCCCGCATCAGGTTCAGCGTGTTGACCGGAAAGAACGGGTTCATGACGTATGGCTTGACGCCGAAGCGCTTGACGAAGCGCTCGGTCTCCAGCGCGTGAAACTCGCGCTTGTTCTTGACGCCGGCCAGCGTTTCGGCGGGCGACTTGTTGTTGGTGGCCTTGAAGATGCCGCCGAGCAGCACCGGAACATATTCGAATTTCACGCCCGTCCGCTTTTCGATCGCCGGGATCGCCTCATGGCTCAGGAAGGCATTCGGGCTGCCGAAATCGAACAGGAATTGCGGGTTTGAGCTCACGGCGTTCTCCCTGCGCGTTCTTATATGATCTCTATCATTCCAAGCAGCCTAGCGGCTGGTTTTGGCGGGATCAACCGGCGCCGGCTCAGATTTCCGGCCGGAATGCCCGCTCTGCCAATTTTGCGGTGTGATCGCGGATATCGGCGGGCCATTCGGCGATCAATTTTTCGAAAAGGCGGGAGTCGCCCGCGAACAGCGCGCGGATCGCATCTTCGAAATGCGGCCGGTTGCCGGCCATGGTGGACATGAAGCGGTAGGCCGCTTCTTGGCCCAAGCGGATACGGTCGGCGCCCTCATTCGTGCGCCGGGCCTCGTCGACCAGTTTTCGGATCGCCACCGAGGCGCCGCCCTTTTGCTGCGCCAGCCAGTCCCAATGCCGCGGCAACAGCGTGATTTCGCGTGCGACCACGCCGAGTTTAGGGCGGCCGGGACCGCGCGGCGCGGCGATCACGGGATCTGCGTCCGCGGGCGGCGTTGTGGCCGGCGGGATTCGCGCCAGCACGTCGTCGACCGAGCCGCGAAGGTCGAGGTCGACCAGCGCGCTGGTTTGATGATTGAAAACCAGGATCGAGGCGTCGCCATGCCGGTCGAGTTCCTCCCGCGCCGCGCGCGCGACGTCGCTGAGACTGCCCGATCCAATGCGGCGGTCTCCGTTGAAAGCGAGGTAAGCGGGGTCGGTGGCGGAATTCATACGAGCTATATTACCCGGGTAAATTATGGTTGTCAAAGGACCCAAATCATCACCCGAACGGGTGTCTCGACTTTCGCGCAGCCGGCTGGCACCAACGCGCCATCAATCCGGGGGATAGCCATGCTGACGGTGCACCATCTCAACAATTCCCGCTCGCAGCGCGTGCTGTGGCTGCTCGAAGAGCTCGGCGTGCCCTACGAGATCGTCCGCTATCAACGCCAGCCGGACATGCGCGCGCCAAAGGAATTGCGCGCCATTCATCCGCTCGGCAAATCACCCGTCATCACCGACAACAGCAACACCATCGCCGAGTCAGGCGCGATCTGCGAATACATCATTGATACCTACGGCAAAGGCCGCCTGATTCCGCCGCCGAATACGCCGGAGCGGCTGCGCTACACCTATTGGCTGCATTACGCGGAAGGTTCCGCAATGTCGCCGCTGCTGCTGAAACTGCTGTTCACGCTGATGCCGAAGCGGGCGCCGGCCTTGTTGCGGCCGCTGGTGCGCAAGGTTTCGAACCAGGCGCTGACCACGCTGGTCAATCCGCAGCTCAAGCAGCATATGGAATATTGGGAAGGCGAGCTCGGCAAGAGCGAATGGTTCGCCGGCAGTGAATTCACCGGCGCCGATATCCAGATGAGTTTTCCGCTTGAAGCGGCGGCCGCGCGTGGCGGACTGGAGCAGGGCCATCCCAAGGCGATGGCGTTCGTCGAACGCATTCACGCGCGTCCGGCCTATGCCCGCGCGCTGGAAAAAGGCGGGCCGTACGTGATTGGGCGGTGAGGCTTTTCACCTCGCCCCGCTTGCGGGGAGAGGTCGAAATTCGCGCTCGCCAATTTCGGGTGAGGGGGCGTCTCCGCGTATTCACGTCTCTCGAATTTGCCGAAGCGCCCCTCACCCCAACCCTCTAAGAGCGAGCTTCGCTCGTCTCGACCCCGCAAGAGCGGGGCGAGGGAGTCGAGAGACATTCGTCGTCAGCGAAATTCAGCGACGACCTCGATCTCGCCAACGATGGCTTTGTTGAACGCGGCCATCTCTTCAGCGGGAATCCAGTATTCCAAATGAGCCGAGCCGCCGGCTGTTTGGACGGTGTAATTGTTCAGGAAGCTGCGCCGGACCTAAAAGCGAGTGACATAGCCAGAACCGCTGGCAGGTACGTTCCAGTCGCGCGCAATTTTCACAGCGTAATCTTCCGACAGCACCGGGTAAAAGATCGGTTGATCCGGCAGTCGTGGCGGGAATTCCCGCATCCCTGTCTCCCGGATCAACTCCAATTCGGCGGGTCCAACCGGGCGCCAAAGGATTACGACGTCATCTGCTTCACCCGGCATATCATCCTCTTCGCCGCGCATTGACGGCGATTGCGAGCAGGGTGCGTTGCGCGATCGCGGAAGCCAGTGCTGTCTGCTTGCGCATGTCGAACGCCGCAGTGGCGAGCTGATCGATGATGGCGACGAGCTTAACCGGGCTGAAATTGCGCAGCGCGATTTCGACATTAGCCTTGCGGGAAAAATGCACCCGCGGATATCCGCTCTCCAGCAAAGTAGAAGTCGGCGTACCCTCGGCCACCGCCAGCGCCGACTTGTGCAGCCATGCGGCCTGGCGCTGTGCGGCCATGATGATCACGCCGGGATAGGTGCCGGCGACCATCGCTTTCGCAAACTCGCTCTCGACCAGATCCGGCTTGCCCGCA
>JAYVYQ010000046.1:0-2137 GCA_043784125.1 Afipia sp. | reverse complement strand
ATCGAACTGCGAACCCGCAAGGCCGCAGCGGTCCTTGGTTACCTTGCGCTATCGGATACGAAACGTGAAAGCCGGGAACGGCTGGTTGGCCTGCTGTGGAGCCGATCGGATGAGGAAAAGGCGCGTGCCTCGTTGCGCCAGGTCGTTCGCGAACTGCGCTCGGTACTGGAGGAAGCCGGATTTGGCGGCTTCGTCGCGGAGCGGCTCCTGATCGGCATCGACATCGGGCAAGTGGAAGTCGATATCGAGAGTGTGCTTCAGCAGGCCGAGAACGAGCGGGTGCATCCCCTGCTGCTCGATGCGCCGGCGCTTGACGAGCGGTTGCTCGAAGGCATGGACGATCTCGATCCGTCTTTTCGGGTTTGGGTACTGGCCAAGCGTCAAACGATCAACGAACGGCTGATGCGGAGCCTCGAAGCGGGTTTGATTGCTGCCAATGTCCCGGCCGGCACCAGGAAGAAATTTGCCGCAGCAATCGCCAATCTCGATCCAACCCATGAACATGCGTGTCGCTATTTGATGCGGTCACATGCCGAGGAAGGCGACATTGCCGGCGCGTTGCGCATCTACAAATCGTTGTGGGACCTGCTGGATCGCGATTACGGCATGGAGCCGTCGCCGCAGACCGAGGAACTGGTAGCGAGTATCAAACTCGGCATATTCGAGCGGCCGCTGGCCGAACAGGGCACGCAGTCCGCGACCGGCGCGTTTGCGGTGCCGGCCATCAGGCGTGCCGGTCTTCAATCCATTTCGCTGCCGTCCGTCAATGCGCCTCCCGCCAAACCGCGCCTGCTGCTGCGACCCTTTGCGATGCATGGCGTCGATGGCGACCACAGCCATCTGGTGCAGGGATTCTCTCAACATCTCGCCGCTTGCCTGGTACGTTTCCGCGAATGGAACGTGGTCGATCGTCCTTCGGCAGCCGTCGTGATTCCCGCGGCAGGCGCCGTACCGCAATACTGTATCGAGACCACGGCCTATCAGGCGGGCGCCGAAATCAATATCGTGATGGTGTTGCGGGACGAAGTGACCGGCATTTATGTCTGGAGCGAAAGCTTCCGCCTCGGTCTCGCCAACTGGTTCGAAACCCAGCAGCGGATCATCCGCCGGATCGCGACCTCGCTGAATGTGCAGTTGTCGGCCGAACGGCTGATGCGGCTTGCCGGCGAGCCGGACGTCTCGCTCGATGTCTATGATCGCTGGCTTCGCGGTCAAAACCTCATGGCGAAATTCGAGCCGGAAAGCTGGCAGCGCGCCGTAACGATCTTTCGCGATTCGATCCGCGAAAATCCGCATTTCTCGCCTTGCTACAGCAGTCTCGTGCAGATGAACAACATCGAGCATTTCGTGCATCCCGGCGTCTTCCGGGACATCGAAAAGGCAAAAGCTACGCTCGAACTTGCGAAAGTTGCCGTTCAGCTCGATCCCGTCGATTCCAGAGCGCACCTGTGTTGCGGCTGGTCCTACGTGATGGCGCTCCGCGAGGTCGAAGCTGAGCCGCACATAGATCTCGCCTGCGAGCTCAATGACAACGACCCGTGGACGCTGCTGTCCAGTGCGCTGCACGGCGTTTACTGCGGATCGATAGAGCACGCCCGGCTGAGAGCCAGTCAGGCTTTGGCGGTTTCATTGGCGCCGTCTCAACTCGAATGGGGCTATCACGGCATCATTCGCTTCCTGTGCGGAGATTACGCGGGCGCGCTCGAGGCATGCGATCGTGCCAATAATCTCATCCAGACCTTGCCCGCGTGGCGTGCAGCCGCATTGTTCGAGGTCGGTCAGATCCACAAGGCCTGCGAGGAGGCGCGGCGTTTCATGAACGGCATACGTTCGTTCTGGACGGGGTCGGTTCATCCGACCGACGAAGCCATTACGCGATGGTTGCTGCAGACGCATCCAATCAGTGTAACCTCGCGATGGGAAACCCTGTGCCGCAGCTTGGGCGGAGCAGGGTTTCCTGTCGGAGGCATCAATCGATCATTCCTGGAGAACTAGGTCTCAGGCGCAAACGCTGATCGTGTAGTCGCCGATACGCTCGGCATGCACGCGGAACTTGTCCTCTTCCGAGATCACCGGGTCGATGCCGTTGAACAGGCGTTTGTAGAACGGCGGCAGCGGATAGGTCGATCCCGGCTGG
>JAYVYQ010000045.1:0-14071 GCA_043784125.1 Afipia sp. | reverse complement strand
TCGAGATGGATCACGCGGTCGATGCGTTGCGCGACGCCGGTGAGGGCTTCCGCCTCAACATGACGACGTCGACGGGACGAAGCATCGAGGCGATGGGCCGTGCCATCGGCGGACAGGCCATCGTGCGTATCCGCGAACTCTCCGGACTTCGTCTCGAAGTTGCAGAAACAAATATTCAGTATCGAAAGCTGCTTGAGGAAACCGAAGCGCTGCGTGCATTTGCAGCCGCAATCCCAATGCCGGTGTGGGCGCGACGCAACAACGGAACGCTCTCCTTCGCCAACACAGCCTATGCAAAAGTCGCAGATGCAGCCGGTGTGAGCGACGCCATCGCGCGGAATCTCGAAATTCTCGACCGCGACGACCACAACACAATGATACGGGCGCTCGACAAGGAAAGCGCCTTTGCGGCGCGGCTTCCAATCGTCTCCGGCGGCCAGCGGCGGATCTTCGACGTTCACGCGCTTGCGCTGAAAGACGGCAGCGCCGGTATCGCGGTCGATGCATCCGAGGCCGCAACTCTTACGGCGGCGCTGGAGCGAATGGCGGACGCACAGCGGCGCATGCTCGATCAATTGTCATCGGGCGTGGCCGTATTCGACGAGAACCGCCGCCTGACATTTTACAACGATTCCTATCGCAGGCTCTGGGGCCTCGAACCGGCGTTTCTCGACAGCAATCCAGACGACTCCAGCATTCTCGACAAACTCCGTGTCACCCGCAAGATCGCCGAGCAACCGGATTTCCGCGCATGGAAGACCAAACTGTTTGAGGCCTACCGCGCGCTCGAACCGAAAAAAGAGCCGTGGTACCTGCCTGACGGTCGCGCACTCAGCGTCGTCACCACGCCCAACCCTGAAGGCGGCGTCACCTATCTGTTCGACGATGTCACCGAAAGCCTGAAGCTGGCGCGGCAAAACGATGGGTTGATTCGCGTTCAGCGCGAGACGCTCGACAATCTTGCCGAAGCCGTCGCGGTGTTCGGCAGCAACGGACGGGCGCAATTGTTCAACCCGCCATTCGCGCAGATGTGGAAACTTTCGACCGAAGCATTGCAGCAGCAGCCGCATATCGAAACGATCCGCGAATGGTGCAAACCGCTGTTCGACGATGATGCGACGTGGGAAACGCTGCAGGCCGCAATCACGGGCATCGACGACCGCAATCCTGTGCCGCTGAAGATCGAACGCAAGGACGGCAGCGTGCTGGACTGCACCACAATGCCGCTACCCGACGGCGCGACGATGCTGACCTTCCAGGATGTCACCGACACCGTGAACGTCGAACGCGCGCTGCGCGAGCGCAATGAGGCGCTGGTGGCCGCCGATCAGATGAAGATCGATTTCGTCCATCACGTGTCATACGAATTGCGCTCGCCGCTGACGACGATCATCGGCTTCGTTCATTTCCTCAGCGATCCTGCGACGGGACCGATGACCTTGAAACAAAGCGAATATCTCAGCTACATCACGACGTCGACCAATGCGCTGCTCGCCATCACCGACAACATTCTCGACCTTGCCACCATCGACGCCGGCGCGATGAAACTCAACCTCGGCCCGGTCGATCTGCGCAAGACCGTCAATGAGGCCACCGCAGGACTTCAGGACCGCTTCGTGCGCGAGAACATTCAACTCGACGTCAAGATTGATCCAAGCGTCGATCGCTTCGTCGCGGACGAGCATCGCATCGTGCAGGTGCTTTATAATTTGCTTGCGAACGCCGTGAGCTTCTCGCCACCCAACGGAACGGTTCACCTCGCGGCGTGGCGGACAGACGCTCGCGTGATTTTCTCGGTGTCGGATTCCGGGCCGGGCATTCCGGAGGAGGTCAAGGACAAGGTGTTCGATCGCTTTGAAAGTCACGCCAACGGTTCACGTCATCGCGGCGCAGGTCTTGGCCTTTCGCTGGTCAGATCATTCGTCGAAATGCACGGCGGTAAAGTGCTGGTGGATTCCGTCGTCGGTAAAGGCACGACCGTGACTTGCGAATTCCCGATCGATCAGACCGCCCAACGCAATGCCGCAGAATGAGCGATCCCGCTGCATTCTCGGTTGCGCTCGCAAATGAGACTGCCACGGCGCAGCTGATGGCAGATCTGGCCCTGCTGATCGGGCCCGGCGATGTCATCACCCTGACGGGCGATCTTGGCGCCGGAAAGACTGCGGCCGCACGGGCGCTGATTCGATTTCTCGCCGGCGATGACAATTTTGAGGTACCGAGCCCGACATTCACCTTGGCGCAAATTTACGATCTGCCGCCATATCCTCTGCTTCACGCCGATCTCTATCGCGTCAATGACGCCAGCGAACTCGAAGAGCTTGGACTCGTGCCGCTCCCGGACGGCACCGTTGTTTTGATCGAATGGCCGGAACGCGCCCCATCGCTGCTGCCGCCGGATCGAATCGATATCGCGCTCACGCATCGCCCTTCTCGGGGCCTCAGCGCGCGAGCCGTCACGGTGAGCGGTTATGGCAGCAGCGCCGCGAAGGTCGAACGCTTGATGGCGTTGCGGCGCTTTCTCAACATCTCCGGTCACTCTGACTCACGGCGCGAGCGCATGGCCGGAGACGCCTCGTCGCGCTCCTATGCGCGGCTGTTCAAGGATGACCAGTCGGTCGTGCTGATGAACTCGCCGCGTCGCCCCGACGGACCTCCGGCCTATGACGGCAAGTCCTACAGCGCTGCCGTGCATCTGGCTGAAGACGTGCGGCCCTTCATCGCGCTCGCGAACGGTTTGCGCGACCGGGGATTTTCCGCGCCTGCGATTCATCACGCCGATATCGACGACGGCTTTCTCATCATCGAGGATTTCGGGCGAAGCAGTTTCGTCTCAGGCGATCCGCCGAAAATCATTCTCGATCGTTATCAGACCGCGGTGGAAGCGCTGGCAGCGCTGCATCAGGAAAAGCTGCCGGATGCGTTACCGATCGCGCCGCAGAGAAACTATCATGTGCCGCTGTTCGACACCGCCGCCATGATGGTCGAGGTCGGCCTCGTGATGGAATGGTATCTGCCGGACAAGGGCGTCGCCATGACGAGCAATCTGCACGCCGAATTTCTGCTGGTCTGGAACGAACTCCTCACCAAACTGGCCTTAGCGCCACGCACCTGGGTGCTGCGCGACTTTCACTCGCCGAATCTGATCTGGCTCGATCGCCGCATGGACACCGCCCGCGTCGGCATCCTCGATTTTCAGGACGCGGTGATCGGGCCGACCGCCTACGATCTGGTATCGCTGCTCCAGGACGCTCGTATCGACGTGCCGGAATCCGTCGAGATCGCGATGCTGACTCATTACGCCAAACTTCAGCGCGAAAGCGATCCGGCTTTCAACGCCGCTGCCTTCGTCGAATATTATGCGATCACGTCCGCCCAGCGAAATACGCGCCTGCTCGGGACCTTCGCCCGGCTCAACCGGCGCGACAATAAACCCCAATATTTGCGCCATCAGCCGCGCGCGTGGGCTTATCTCAAGCGCGCTTTGGCTCACCCTTCCCTGGCCGGGCTCCGCGAATGGTGTACCGCCTACGTTCCGCCGCCGAGCTAAGTAAGCTTTCAAATGCCCAATTGCCGAGCGTCAATTTACCTCTTGTTAGCCACCTGCGCCTTAATTTGGGTTCCGTAACCCTGCGCCCCGGCCACGCCCGAGGCGTCAGGCGAATGACGGCCAAAAGGCGTTCAGGAATTACGGAGCAGGTCATGGCATCGGAACGGCGCAAAGGCGAACGGGTGACTTTCGAGCGCGGTTTCGCAGCTCACATGATGGGCATCGACGGGACGTGGCGCCGCAGCTGCATCGTGGAAGACATTTCCGAGACGGGAGCAAAGCTCATCGTCGAGGGCTCCATCGAGGGAATCAACCTCAAGGAATTCTTTCTGCTGCTGTCTTCGACCGGCCTTGCCTATCGCCGCTGTGAATTGTCATGGGTCAACGGCGAGCAGATTGGTGCCGGGTTTCTGAGACCGCAGGACATCAAGAAGAAGCCTGCACGGCGTGGCGCAAATCCTCAAATCGTGGAAGTCTGACGCTGCGGCCAAATGCCCAGCGCGATGACGCCGGAGTCGCGAGACTGTCATATTGTGCGGCTACAGCCTGACACTTGACGCGCAGATTCGACTTCGAGAGCCAATGCCCATTCAACCGACCACCGCCATGATTCTCGCCGCCGGGTTCGGCGTGCGGATGCGGCCGTTGACCGACAAAATGCCCAAGCCGCTCGTACCGGTCGCGGGCAAGCCGCTGCTCGATCATGTGCTGGATCGACTTGGCGAGGCCGGCGTCACGAAGGCCGTGGTCAATGTGCATTATCTACCCGATCAGATCGTGCAGCACGTCGCCAATCGCAAGCAACCGCTGGTGATCATTTCAGACGAGCGCGATGTGGTGTTGGGAACCGGCGGCGGCGTCGCCAAGGCGTTGCCGTTGCTCGGCGGCGCGCCGTTCTATCATTTGAACGCCGATACGATGTGGATCGATGGTGTGCAATCGAACCTGTCGCGGCTGGCCGATGCATTCGATCCCGGCCGCATGGACATTTTGCTGCTGTTGGCTCCCACCGCGAACAGCATCGGATATTCCGGATGCGGGGACTACGCGATGCTCGCCGACGGCAGTTTGCGCAAGCGCAAGGAACATGAGGTGGTGCCATTCGTGTATGCGGGCGTCGCCATCATGTCGCCCTCGATCTTCGCGGATGCGCCGAAGGGCGAATTCTCGCTGACGACAATTTTCGATGCCGTCAATGAGCAGAAGCGGTTGTTCGGACTTCGTCTCGATGGCCTCTGGATGCATGTCGGAACGCCCGAAGCCATCCAGGATGCAGAGCAAGCCTTGCTTCAGAGCGCCGCCTAAACCTCGCCACGTCCGTCACTACCATGCCATGATGCGTCCGGTCACGAATCGGAATCACCATGCGCGTCTTCAACGTGCCGTCTTCGGCGCGGTTTCTTCATACGGTCATTGAAGCGTTGATCGACGGCAGGCTCGTCGAGGGATTTTACGCGCGCGCAAATCCTGAGCGGCTTGCGGATGTGACCCTGTATCTGCCGACGCGCCGCGCGTTGCGCATGGCACGCGAGGTTTTTCTCGATGTCCTCAAGACCGACGCCGTTGTGCTGCCACGCATCATTCCGCTTGGATCCGTCGACGAGGATGAAATTGAGTTTGCGCAGGCTGAGGCGCCTGCAGTTTCCGCTCTCGACATTCCACCGGCGCTCGATGGCCTACAGCGTCGGCTGACTCTTGCGAGACTTGTGACGGCTTGGGCAACACGACTGCCTCAGCAGGATTCGTCGGCAGCGCCTCTCGTCGCGGGCGGTCCAGCATCGATGCTCGCATTGGCCGACGATCTAGCGCGGCTGATCGACGACATAGTTATTCGCAAGATTGATTGGCGCACATTTGAAAAACTCGTTCCAGACGAGCACGACAAATACTGGCAGCTGACGCTCGAATTTCTACAGATCGCAAAGGAGCGCTGGCCTGAACATCTGCGTGAGATTGGACTCATCGAGCCGATGGAGCGCCGCGACCGTTTGATTGCCGCAGATGCGAACCGCCTGAATACCCTGAAAGGCCCGGTAATCGCGGCAGGTTCAACCGGATCGATGCCGGCGACCGCAACGTTTCTGCATGCCGTCGCGAAACTTCCGCAAGGCGCGGTGGTTTTGCCGGGACTAGATACGTCGCTCGAAGAAGCCGCATGGCAATCGATCGGCGGCGCGCGCGACGCCTCCGGCAAATCCACCGTGGCACCGGTATGGAGTCACCCGCAATTCGCGCTCCACAACTTGCTGACAAACGTGCTTGAAATTACGCGCGCGAATGTGGAGATGCTCGGCAAGCCATCTGCCGGTGGACGAGAAGTGCTCACCTCCGAGGCCATGCGCCCCGCCGGCTCGAGTGCAATCTGGCACACGCGGCTTGTTCAACCTGAGATCGCATCGAAGATCGCGGCGGGAATGAACAAGCTCGCCGTGATCGAAGCTGCAAATCCGGAAATGGAGGCGCTTGCGATCGCAGTCGCGATGCGCGAAGCGCGACACGACGACATCCCTGCCGCACTGGTGACGCCCGACCGCGCACTGGCGCGGCGTGTCATGGCAGCGCTCGGGCGCTGGAATCTCGACTTCGACGATTCCGGCGGCGATTCGCTGATGGACACGCAGGCAGGCATTTTCGCACGGCTTGCCGCGGAGACAGTTGCAGACGAATTCGCGCCGGCAACTTTGCTGGCACTTCTCAAACATCCCCTGTTTCGTCTCCACGAAGCACAAAGCCATTTGAAGCCCGCGATTGAAGATCTCGAACTTGCATTGTTGCGCGGAACGCGATCGCCACCGGGGGGCGCCGGGCTGACGCGGGCGGTTACTGGTTTTCGGGAGGAGCTTGGGAAGCTCCATCGCAAGGAGCTTTTGCTTGTTCACCGCTCAGAACCGCGAGCTGCGATTGACGACAAAAGACTCGATGCCGTTCAAGATTTGATCGCGCGGCTGACCGCCGCATTCAAACGGCTGGAAGCCGTTAAACGAACCAGCCCGTTAGATCTTGCCGAACTCGCCGCCCGTCATCGCGACGTGCTGATCGCGCTTTCGAGTGACGATGAGGGAAACATCAAGGCGTTTGAGGGCGCCGACGGACTGGCGCTCGCGGCAGCTTTCGATGACCTGCTCCGTCCAATTGGCGACGGCGCACTCGCGCCGAGCGGGCTTATGGTTCAGATCGCCGATTATCCTGACGTCTTCCAGACCGCGTTCGCCGGCAACATCGTGCGGCGGCCGCCAGCGCCGACAGCGCAGCTGCGCATCTACGGTTTGCTGGAAGCCCGCTTGACGGAAAACACCCGCGTCATTCTCGGCGGACTGGTCGAAGGCGTGTGGCCGCCGCAACCTCGCATCGATCCATGGCTGAGCCGTCCGATGCGGCACGAGTTGGGTCTCGATCTGCCCGAACGCCGCATCGGTCTGACAGCCCATGACTTCGCACAATTGCTCGGCGCCGACGATGTGATCCTGTCCCACTCGGCAAAGGTCGGCGGCGCGCCTGCGGTCGCGTCGCGCTTTCTGCATCGGCTGGAAGCTGTGGCCGGTGAAGATCTTTGGACCGCGGCGAAAGATAAGGGCGCAAATTATGTCCGCTTTGCCGGTGAACTGGATCACCCTGAAAAGGTAACGCCCGTGCCACAGCCCGCACCGAAACCGGCGCTGGCGCTGCGGCCCCTCAAAATGTCCGTCACCGAGATCGAACATTGGCTGCGCGATCCCTACACCATTTACGCAAAGCACATTCTCAGGCTCTCTCCGCTCGATCCCATTGACATGCCACTGACCGCAGCCGATCGCGGTTCCGCTATCCACGAAGCGCTCGGCGATTTCACCAAGCATCACAGAAAAGGACTGCCAGCGGATGCCGCTGCGGTCTTGCGCGAATATGGCAAAAAGCATTTTGCGTCCTTGATGGATCGCCCCGAAGCCCGCGCCTTGTGGTGGCCGCGATTTCTGCGGATTGCTTCGTGGTTTGCCGATTGGGAAATCACTCGGCGTACGGACATCAAAAATATCGACGCGGAGATTAGAGGCGAGATCAGAATTCCTCTCGGCGATAGTCGTAATTTTATACTGTCCGCACGCGCGGATCGGATCGAACATCGCGACGACGGAACATTCGCCATCCTCGATTACAAGACCGGCCAGACCAGATCCGGAAAACAAGTGCGACTCGGCCTTGCACCGCAATTATCGCTCGAAGCCGCAATCTTGCGCGAAGGCGGGTTCGATGGAATTGCGTCGGGCTCATCGGTGTCGGAATTGATGTATGTCCGGTTGAGCGGCAACACTCCACCGGGCGAAGCCGAAAGCCTGAAGCTGGCATTGAGCAAGGACGACGTGATCTCGGCGGATCAAGCCGCCGACGAAGCGCGCGCGGAACTGGAAAAACGCATCCGTCTCTTCGAGAACGAGGCGCAGGGCTACACTTCACTCAGCTTGCCGATGTGGGACAATCGCTACGGCAATTACGACGACCTCGCCCGGATCAAGGAATGGTCGGCCGTCGGCAGGAAAGGCGGAGGCGAGGCATGAGTTCGCTCCGCGCCAATGTTCCGGATGCTGTGCATGATGCGCAGGCGAAGGCGTCTCAGCCTGCAACGTCGGCTTTCGTCGCCGCCAATGCGGGTTCGGGCAAGACTTACGTTCTTGTGAACCGCGTTATTCGTCTTCTGTTGCAAGGCACGCCACCCGAAAAAATTCTCTGTATCACGTTCACCAAGGCCGCCGCCGCCAACATGGCGGAGAAAGTGTTCGAGAGGCTCGGCCGATGGGTCATATTGCCCGACGATCAACTGGATCGTGAAATCCGCGCCGCAGGAGAAGGAAAGCCGACCCCGCAGACCCGTTCGCGCGCACGCGAACTGTTTGCCAGCGCGCTGGAAACGCCGGGTGGACTGAAAGTGCAGACGATTCACGCGCTCTGCACGCGATTGCTTCAGCAATTTCCGTTTGAGGCCAAAGTGCCTGCACATTTTTCGGTGCTGGACGATCGTGACCAGAACGAAATGATGGAGCGCGCGAATCTTGCGGTACTGATGGATGCAGCGCGCGCTCCCGATAGTGCCGAGGGCCGCGCGCTCGATTTCGCAATGGCGACTGCGGCGGATGTGACGTTCAAGGACGTCGTGCGCGAGGCGTGTCTGAGCCGCCAGCATTTCATGGCATGGGCAGATAGCGCCGACAGCACCGATGCCGCGATAGCACAAGTCGCCCTTGCGCTCGGTGTCAGCGTGGATGAACGCTCTGATGACGTAGAAACCGAAATCGTGAATGGCCCGCATTTGCCGCGTGGCGAATGGATCGCAGTCGCTGACGTGCTCGCAACTGGCGGCAAAACCGACGCGTCGCAGGGCGAATGTCTCCGGGACGCGGACATCAAAACCGGCCGCGATCAGGTCGATACTTACTTGGGGTTCTTCGTGACCGGCACAGGCAGTGCGCGCAAATCGCTGATGACGAAGCCGTTGGTCAAAGACTATCCGGGCCTCGCAGCGCGCCTCGATCTCGAACAGGTACGCGTTCTTCAAATCAGCGAAAAACTTCGCGCCGTGACTCAGCGCGATCGAACCCTCGCGTTGTTCACAATCGCCAAAGGGGTCTCGGACAACTATCGCCGGGAAAAGCGCGAACGCGGCCTTCTCGACTACGACGACCTGATCGACAAGACGCTCGAACTTCTCAGCGACGGAGCGTCAGGCTGGGTGCATTTCAAGCTCGACCGCGGCATCGATCATGTTTTGATCGACGAGGCGCAGGATACCAGCCCGAAGCAATGGGACATCGTCGAGCGGCTGATCGAGGAATTCACGACCGGCGCCGGCGCGCGCGACGGCATCAAGCGCACGATCTTTGCTGTCGGCGACGAGAAGCAATCGATCTTTTCGTTTCAAGGAGCGGCGCCACGCGAATTCGATGTTCGTCGGCGCGAAATGGAAAGCCGGTTCAAGAAGGCAAAACTCGACTTCGAGAATGTCATCCTCAAGCACTCTTTCCGCTCGGGACGGGCGATTCTCGATGCCGTCGATCACGTCTTTCGCGACGAGACGATTTTTAAGAGCATCCATGCGGTCGGAAACGGTCATCCGGTCCATGACGCGTTGATCGATGCGCCACCGGCGTCGATCGATCTCTGGCAACTGGAAGAAGCCGCCGAGTCGGAGAACGAGGGCGGATGGCGCGCGCCGCTCGACGCCTTGCCCGAATCCAGTCCGGAGGCCGCTCTCGCGCGGCGCGTGCAGGGTGAAATTTCATCGCTCATCGGCGAAGGCCTCATGACCGGCGCGGGCGACAAGCGTCGTCTGCTGAGCTTCGGCGACATTCTGATTTTGGTCCGGCGTCGTGGCACGGCGTTCAACGCGGTCATTCAGGCGCTCAAACACGCAAGCATTCCCGTCGCCGGCGCAGATCGGCTCAAGCTGACCGAGCACATCGCAGTGATCGACCTGATGAATCTGGCCGACGCGCTGCTGCTGCCATCCGACGATCTCGCACTCGCTATCGCGTTGAAGAGTCCGCTGTTCGCACTCGACGATGACGATCTGCTGAAGTTTGCGCCGATGCGTAAAGGAACGCTCCGCTCTGCGCTAGACGCGCACGCCGCAGATGACAGTAAACTCAAAGCCGCAGTCGATCGCCTCCAGGCCTGCGAACGGCGCCTTGCGGGCGAAACGCCGTTTTCATTCTATGCGTGGCTGCTTGGCGGAGATGGCGGCCGCGCCCGCATTCTCGTGCGCCTCGGACCTGAAGCGAACGATGCGCTCGACGAATTTCTCGAACTTGCGCTTTCTTATGAGCAGAAAGCGCCAGCCTCGCTGCAAGGCTTCATGGCATGGCTCCGGGCCGCCGAAACCGAAGTGAAGCGCGACATGGAAATCCGGCGCGACGAAGTGCGCGTCATGACCGTGCATGGCGCGAAGGGACTCGAGGCGTCAGTGGTGTTTCTGGTCGATACCACGACGTCACCCACCGACACGCAACGGCAAAATCTCATCCGCCTGCCGCAAGGCAATGCGGGGCCACATCCGTCGAATGTCGTCGTTTGGGCCGGGAACAAAGTCGGCGATGTCGAGAATGTCGCCGCTGCACGCGCACTCATGAAAGAGGAAACCGAAGACGAGTATCGTCGTCTGCTTTATGTCGCAATGACGCGGGCGGCGGATCGTTTAATCGTCGGCGGCGTGCTTCCCGGTAACCGCAAATCGGTGCGAGAGCTGTCGTGGTATGACATGATCGCGAAGGGTTTGGAAAAATCGGATCTCGTGAAGGCGGAAGTGACCGCGACGCACGGCACCGTCACCCGCTACACGCGCGCAGGGGATGTCGAGCCTGCGGTTCCAGTAGCTTCCAAACAACAGAGTCCGAAGCTCGATCCGGCGCCGGAGTGGTTGCGAAGGTCCGCGCCTCCGGAGGCGCCTGCCGATACTCTGCTGCGCCCATCCGATCCGGCGAACAACGACGATCGCGCCGTCGTCACAGCCGAATCGCTAGCAGCGCGGGCCAGGGCGCTGCAACGCGGCACTTTGGTGCATCGGCTCTTGCAATCGCTGCCGGACATCGCCGCCGCACGCCGATCGGAGACGGCGAAAAACTTTCTCGCCCGCAACGCCAAGGACTGGACCGATGGCGAGCGCGACGCCTTGGTGAAACAGGTGACGTCGATCATCGAGAATGAAAACTTCGCCCCATTATTCGCGCCCGGCAGCCGCGCGGAGGTCTCGATCGTCGGACGCGTTCCCCGGCGTGGTCGACCACCCGCTCTGGTGTCGGGGCAGATTGACCGCCTCGTGGTGACGCGGGACGAAATCTTGATCGTCGATTACAAGACCAATCACGCGCCACCTGCGTCCGCCGCCGACGTGCCGACGCCTTATGTGCGTCAGCTGGCCCTTTATCGCGATGTGCTAGCGCGACTCTATCCGGGCAAACCCGTGCGCTGCGTGCTGCTGTGGACCGAAACCGCGTCAATCGTGGAAATTCAGGCCTCCGCGCTGGACGCAGAGCTGCAATCGATCGTCTCATAGTGGACGGCGGCAGGCTTTCCCAACTTTGGCATCTGGAAAATCATTGAATCTGCTGCATTATTTGGCCGCAGCGCGAACAGCCTGAAAGACACATCGCGGTGACCAGCCTTGACCAGGCAACACCCCGTTCATAAGTTGATCCTATCCTTTCGGCGCGCGATTCTTATTCCAGCGCCTTTCATCCAACGAGGCACAACATGAGTGTGGGCAAGGTTTCGGACGCCGATTTCGACGCATTGGTTCTCAAGGCAGAAGGTCCGGTCGTCGTCGATTTCTGGGCGGAATGGTGCGGACCATGCCGCATGATCGCTCCTGCACTCGACGAAATCGCAAGCGTCATGGGCGACAAGGTCAAGATCGTGAAGCTCAACGTCGATGAAAGCCCGAAGACGGCTTCCAAATACGGCGTGATGTCGATCCCCACCTTGATGATCTTCAAGGGCGGCGAAATGGCTTCGCGTCAGGTCGGCGCAGCGCCGAAGCAGAAGCTGCAGCAGTGGATCGCTGCGGCGGTCTGATCGCTTTTTGATTTTTTGACATTGAAGCGGCCGGCGCAAGATGGCCGTTTTGTTTTGACTACTGCGGAAACGTGCCGTTTTCCGCCAGCACATGTCCGGCAAGATAGAGCGATCCCGTGATGAGGATTCGCGGCGGCAATTCGTAAGATAATTTCGAGAGCGACTCCAAAGCGGACGTGACGCAGGATGCAGTATCGACCCGCATCCCGAGATGCCGCGCAGCATCAGCCAAAACATCCGGCGGCATCGCGTTGTCCTGATCCGGTATTTTCACCGCGATGATGTGACGCGTCAGGCCCGCAAAATTGGCGAGAAACCCGCCGGCGTCCTTGTTGCCCATCATGCCGGCGATCACCACCAGCGGGCGCGAGACGCGCTCTTCCAGGTCGCCGAGTGCGGCCGCCACGACGCGGCCGCCATCCGGATTGTGTCCGCCGTCGAGCCAGATTTCGGAGTCAGGTGGCGCGGCATTGACCAGCGCACCAGACGTGAGCCGCTGCATCCGCGCCGGCCATTCAGCACGCGCAATGCCCTGCTCGAATGCCGATGGCTCAATTTTGAATGCGCCGATCGCGCGCAGCGTCGCGATTGCAAGTCCCGCATTGTCGAATTGATGCCGCCCGAACAGACGCGGCGCCACAAGATCGAGAAGTCCTTGCTCGTCCTGATAGACCAGCCTCCCGCGCTCAACATTGACGTGCCAATCCTGCGTCGCCGCATGCAGAGGCGCGGGCAGTTTTTTCGCGGTCTGCTCGATCACGGCGGTCGCTTCGGCGGATTGCTCCGCGTAGATCACCGGAACATTTTTCTTGATGATGCCGGCTTTCTCGGTCGCGATCTTGATGAGGGTATCGCCCAGAAACTCCAGATGATCCATGCTGATCGGTGCGATGACGCTGGCGAGCGGCTTGTCGATGACATTGGTGGCGTCGAGCCGCCCGCCGAGGCCGACTTCAAGCAACGTCACATCCGCCGGGTGTTTCGCGAAAAGATAGAACGCTGCGGCTGTCTCGATTTCGAAGATCGTAATGGGCTCGCCGCCATTCACCCGCTCGCAATGATCGAGCGCCTCGCGCAACTCATCGTCGCTGACAAGAACGCCGCCGCCCGTCTTGCCGAGACGAAACCGCTCGTTGAAGCGGACCAGATGCGGCGAGGTGTAAACATGCACCCGCAATCCGGCGGCTTCCAGAATCGCCCGCAGAAACGCGACAGTCGATCCTTTGCCGTTGGTGCCGGCGACATGGATGACAGGCGGGATGTGTCGCTCGGGGTGATCGAGCCGCGCGAGAATGCGCCACATGCGTTCAAGCGTCAGATCGATTCGCTTGGGATGCAGTGACGCAAGGCGCGTCAGAATATCGTTATAAGAGGGCGATGGCCCGCCCGCAGGCAATGTCACGCGGGCGACGCGGTGACCGCAGGCGCATCCGGCGGCGTGGGGACAACGTTCGGACGCTCGGCGGTAAATCCCTCAGCGGCAGGCGAGCGCGTCAGCAGACGGCAAAGCCGCGCCAGCGTGGCGCGAAGATCGTGACGGTGCACAACCATATCCACCATGCCGTGTTCCTTGAGATATTCCGCGCGCTGGAACCCTTCCGGCAGTTTCTCGCGGATCGTCTGCTCGATCACGCGCGCGCCCGCAAAGCCGATCAATGCGCCGGGCTCCGCAATCTGCACATCGCCGAGCATGGCGTAGGACGCGGTGACGCCGCCTGTCGTCGGATTTGTCAGTACGACGATATAGGGCTGCTTGGCTTCGCGCAGCATCTGGATACCGACAGTCGTGCGCGGCATCTGCATCAGCGATAGAATACCTTCCTGCATCCGCGCGCCGCCTGATGCGGCAAAAATGATAAACGGCGTCTTCTTCGCGACAGCGATTTCAAGACCAGTGACGACTGCCTCGCCGGCCGCCATGCCGAGCGATCCGCCCATGAAATCGAAATCCTGCACGGCAACGACGACGCCATTGCCTTCGAG
>JAYVYQ010000044.1:0-2928 GCA_043784125.1 Afipia sp. | reverse complement strand
GAATTCACTTCGACAAGTGCGCCCTTGGTGCCGGAAACAACGGCCGCGATCAGACCTTCAGCCGCAACACGACCGGCCTTCTTGGCGGCCTTCGAGAGACCCTTCTTGCGCAACCAATCGATCGCCGCCTGCATGTCGCCATTGGTTTCGTTGAGCGCGCCCTTGCAATCCATCATGCCTGCGCCAGTTGTCTCGCGCAGTTCCTTGACCATTGCCGCTGTGATTGTCGCCATCTTGAAGTTCCTTTGCCTGTGCGGGCCGTGCGGCGCAGCGATTGCTGGCAAGCCAAAAAATTCGACGCGCAGGAATTTAGTTATCTGGGGAATGTCGCGACCGGATGAACCGGTCGCGAAACGCGTTTGCGTCTTATTCCGCTTCCGCGGTCGTTACTCCGCTTCCGCGGTCATGGCTTTGGACTGGGCAACCCAGCCATCGGCGCGGCCCGGAAGACCGACATCTTCGCCGATCTTGTGCGCGGTGTCGTGATCGAGTTCAGCCAACTGCCAGTAATGGAAGATGCCGAGATCGTTGAACTTCTTCTCGATCTCGCCGGACACGCCGGTGAGCTTCTTGAGGTCGTCGGCAACGCCGCGCGGACCGGCAAGACCCTGGAAACCGACAGGTGCTGCTTCGACCACTTCCGGAACCGGATTGGCCATCGCGCCGACATCGACGCCCGAATTGCCCTGTGCCCGCGAGATGCCGTCGATGACAGCGCGCGCGATCAAATCGCAATACAGACCGATAGCGCGGCCTGCGTCGTCATTGCCCGGCACGATATACGAGATGCCCTTCGGGTCGCAATTGGTGTCGACGATGGCGGCGACCGGAATGTTCAGGCGGTTGGCTTCCTGAATTGCGATGTCTTCCTTGTTGGTGTCGATCACGAAGATCAGATCGGGAAGACCGCCCATGTCCTTGATGCCGCCGAGCGAACGGTCGAGCTTGTCGCGCTCGCGCTGAAGCGTGAGGCGTTCCTTCTTGGTGTATTGCGAAGCTTCACCCGCACCCAGCATCTCTTCGAGATGACGCAGGCGCTTGATCGAACCCGAAATGGTTTTCCAGTTGGTCAGCGTGCCGCCGAGCCAGCGCGAGTTGACGAAATACTGTGCCGAACGCTTGGCCGCTTCCGCGATGCCATCCTGCGCCTGACGCTTGGTGCCGACGAACAGCACGCGGCCGCCCTTGGCGACGGTATCGCTGACAGCCTGCAGCGCGCGATGAAGCAACGGCACGGTCTGCGCGAGATCGATGATGTGAATGTTGTTGCGGGCACCGAAGATGAAATCCGCCATTTTCGGATTCCAGCGATGGGATTGGTGACCAAAGTGAACGCCAGCTTCCAATAGCTGACGCATTGAGAATTCAGGTAACGCCATAGTCTTCTCCGGTTGATCCGCCGCGGACGTGTGGACCCGTATGGGCCACCGGAAGGCATCAGCGGCCCATTGTCGGGGCCGAACGCCAAAGTCCGCGTGAGTGATGGCGTGGATATATCGGCGCATCCCCCCGGAAGCAAGGCAATACACGCCGTCATCGGGCTTATTTTGCCCGCAAAACCGGCCATTTAGCTCGATTCAGACGGTCTGGACGTCAACCACGCCCGCCACCGCCTTGATGGCCCCTGCAATCTGCGGCGAGACACGGAATCGCCCCGGCAGCTTCAATTCAACCTCGGTCTCGAGGTCGAGCATCATCACCACAGTGACCTCGCCCTCGCTGCTGCCGGCGGACGCTGTTGGCTTGCCGCTTGGGGCACGGCTTCCATTGCCCGACGGCGCGGATTGAGCCTCCAACCGTCTCGCGATGGACTCAAGCGGCTTGTCGTCGCGCAGGAAAATCCGCAGGCCCTTTTGCGTCTTGGCGGCGGCGTCATCGAGCGGCTCGGCGTGGAGAATGCGCGCGCGCACGTCCTCACCCTGCAGTTCGGCACCGAGTTGAAGAAGCACAGCCGTGCCGGGTTCGAGCACTTCGCGATATTGCGCGAGACCTTCGGAAAACAGCACGGCCTCGAAGTGGCCGGTCGGATCGGACAGGCCGATGATGCCCATCTTGTTGCCGGTTTTCGTGCGCCGCTCCATGCGCGACAAAATTGTGGCCGCGACGCGGCCCGCCGTCGCACCGGTTTTCACCGCACGCGAAAATTCGCTCCAAGACTGAACGCGCAATCGTTTGAGCGCCACCGCGTAATCATCGAGCGGATGGCCAGACAGGAAGAAGCCGATGGCGTCGTATTCGCGGCGCAGACGATCGGCCGGCAACCACGGCTCGATATTCGGCAATACGATTGCGGGTGCATCTGCCATGCCGCCGAACATGTCGTTCTGCCCTGACGTCACGGCCTCGTGCCCGCGCTGGCAGGCTGCGACGATAGCGTCGGCGCCGGCAAACACCCGCGCGCGATTGGCGTCGAGCGTATCGAATGCGCCGGCTGCCGCGAGGCTTTCCACCACGCGCTTGTTGAGTGCGCGCGGATTCACCCGCGAGGCAAAATCAGCAAGCGAGGTGAAAGCCTTGTCGCCTCTCGCCTCCACAATCATCTCGACCGCGTGCGCGCCGACGCCCTTCAATGCCGCAAGCGCGTAAAAGATCGTATCGCCGGAGACTTCAAACGTCGGACCCGAACGATTGATGTTCGGCGCTTCGACCTTGAGGCCGAGCTTCTGCGCTTCGGAGCGAAACTCAGACAGCTTGTCGGTGTTGTTCATATCGAGCGTCATCGAGGCTGCGATGAACTCGACCGGATAATGCGCCTTCATATAAGCGGTGTGATACGACACCATCGCATAGGCGGCCGCGTGACTCTTGTTGAAGCCGTAATCGGCGAACTTCGCGAGCAGGTCGACATTCTCCTGGCCGTGGATCCTGCGCATGGCTATTCCGAGTTTGCACGGCTTCCTGGCACATTCATGTGGTGGGTACGGTCGG
>JAYVYQ010000043.1:0-6222 GCA_043784125.1 Afipia sp. | reverse complement strand
CCGGAGCCTTAAGGAACGTTCCGGGGCGGCGTGTACGATGTGCACTTAGTATTGAGACGCAGGAACCGCCATGCTAGTTCAACGCCTAATCGCGGGTGTAGCTCAATGGTAGAGCAGCAGCCTTCCAAGCTGAATACGAGGGTTCGATTCCCTTCACCCGCTCCAGCTTTTTCCCGTCAGCCAGCGGCGTCCATGCGGGTATAGCTCAATGGTAGAGCAACAGTTTTCCAAACTGAAGACAAGGGTTCGATTCCCTTTACCCGCTCCAACTCCTTTCCGCCCAGTGTTCAGTCATCGGGATTGCGTATGACGTTTTTGGGTGAGGGCGCCGTGGCCATGTGGTGGGACATCGCGGCCGCCAACCGCGCTGAATTCGAAGACTGGCATTCGCACGAACATTTCCCCGAGCGCATGAGCATTCCTGGCTTTCTGCGCGGATCGCGGTGGGCGAGTTCCGAAGGTGGGGATGGCTTTTTCGTCCTCTACGAACTTGCAGCCTATGGGACTTTGACGTCGCGCGAATATCTCGCGCGGCTCAACGATCCCACGCCGTGGTCGAAGAAGATGATGCCGCTTCACCGGAACATGATCCGAAGCCAATGCCATGTCGTGGAAAGTTTCGGCGGCGGCATTGCCCGTTCATTGATGACGCTGCGTCTGTCGCCAAAGCAGGGCCGCGCGGAATCGCTCCGTCAGCATTTGAAAACTCTCTTCTCCCGAGTTCAACTTCAGCCGGGCGTCACGGGCGCTCATCTCCTTCACACGGAAACGCCCAATGCAGGCGTCACGCAGGAGCAAAAGATTCGGGGCGGAGATGCAGTTGCGGACTGGATCGTACTTGTCGCAGGATATGACCCTACGATTTTGTCAAAGCTGGCTGGTGCTGAACTCGGCGTAGGCGCGCTCAGTGACGCCGGCGCTGCGTCCGCGCGGCTTCATTCGTTTTACGATCTCGCCTACACGATGACGCCGGACGATCTTCGCTGAGTCCGGTCAGGATTTGCGGCCTGCTGCCGCGCGAACCGCTATCGGCTTGCGCTCGCTGCCGGTCAGCGCATCTTCCGCCACCGCTACGATTCGCTTGATGACCGATTCAGTATCGTCGGTGGTGCAGGCGCCGCCGGACAGTTTCAGCAGCCGCTCGCGATCTGTGACCGTTTGTCGCTGCATCGACAGTGCGAAGTGCAGCCCCCAATAAATATCCGCTTCGTCGCGGTTCGGCAGCGCGCGGCGCAACGCGGTTGCGAAACGCTGCAGATGCCGGAATTCGCGATCGACGATCTTCTTGATCGGCGGCACGGTTTCGACCGATGCGCGCGTCATGAAGCGCGCCGCCGCCGACATCTGGTGATCGGGGCTGAGACACCAGCGCAAAGGAGGGCCGACAAGCGCGAGTAATATCGCTTCCACGCTCGGCTGGCCGCCGCCTGCTTCCTCGGCGGCTTTCAATTCGGCAAAGCGCTCGCGGTTCAGCACGGTGGTACGGCTGACAAACAATTCCGCGAGCAATTCATCCTTCGAGCCGAAATGATAGTTCACTGCCGCGAGATTGACGCCCGCAGCGGCAACGATGTCGCGCATCGTTACTTCGCCGAAGCTGCGCTCCGCCCACAGTTTTTCGGCGGCCGTCAGGATCGCGGTTCTGGTCTGGTCGCTCGACATCGGCACCACATGTAGCGAGGCTCGCGTTTCGCAATGCGAGACACAAATCAAACATTTGTATGAGCAGCGCTTGCCATTCAAACAAATGTATGAAATCAAACTATCAGCAAGACTGCGGCGCGGCAAGCGGATCGTTGTAGGCAAGCAACGTCAACAACGCTGACGTGTTTCTCCTGCAATGGACTCTGCGTCGGGCCCGGTGCAAGATTTTTCCAACCAACAGCAAATGAGGAACGTGCCATGGATTTCACGATGTCTGATCGCCAGAAGGAATGGCTGAATCGCGTCTCGTCGTTCATGGACAAGCATGTTCGCCCGGCGGTGCCTGAATACAAGAAGCAGGACGCGACCGGCGACCGCTGGAAAGTCATTCAGGTCGTCGAAGATCTGAAAAAAATAGCGAAGGCCGAAGGCCTATGGAACATGTTCATGCCGCCGTCCTCGCATGAGGACAATGAATTCCGTGGCGCTGGCCTGACTACTCTCGAATACGCGCTGCTTGCCGAGCAGATGGGTCACATTGGATTCGCGTCGGAAGTTTTCAATTGCTCCGCACCCGACACCGGCAATATGGAAGTCATCATGCGCTACGGCTCCAAGGAGCAGAAGCGCCAGTGGCTGCGCCCGCTGATGGACGGCGAAATCCGGTCGGCATTTTTGATGACCGAGCCGGCAGTGGCATCGTCCGACGCCACCAACATCGAGACCAGCATCAAGCGCGACGGCGATCATTACGTTATCAACGGCACCAAATGGTGGTCGTCGGGCGCCGGCGATCCACGCTGCAAGATTGCGATCCTGATGGGCAAGACCGACTTCAACGCCCCTAAGCATCAGCAGCAATCGCAGATTCTGGTGCCGCTCGACACTAAAGGCATCACCATTGAAAAGATGCTGCCGGTGTTCGGCTTCGACGACGCGCCGCATGGTCACGCACAGATCCGTCTTGAGAACGTCCGCGTGCCGGCGACCAACCTGCTGCTCGGCGAAGGCCGTGGTTTCGAGATTGCGCAAGGCCGCCTCGGTCCAGGCCGCATCCATCACTGCATGCGTACTATCGGCAAGGCCGAGGAAGCGCTGGAGAAAATGGTGAAGCGTCTGTCATCGCGTACCGCGTTCGGCAAGAAGATCATCGAGCATTCGGTGTGGGAGCAGCGCATCGGCGAGGCGCGCACCGACATCGAGTTGAATCGTTTGTTGTGCCTCAAGGCTGCCGACATGATGGACAAGGTCGGCAACAAGACCGCGCAGCTAGAAATCGCAATGATCAAGGTCTCGGCGCCCAACATGGCGCTGCGCATCATCGACAACGCGATCCAGGCCTACGGCGCAGCTGGCGTGTCCGACGAAGCCGGTCTCGCCAAAGACTATGCCGGCATCCGCACCCTGCGTCTTGCAGACGGTCCTGATGAAGTTCACAATCGTGCCATCGCACGACTTGAGCTTCGCAAATACGCGAATGCTCCAACCAAGCATTGATCGCGTATCATGGCTGCTGGAAGCGTCCGTCAGGACGAGGAGTATTCGGGCACCAAGCCTGTCGAGGAGCGTCATCGCGTCAACGATGCCGCCCTCGCGGCATGGATGAGTGAGCATGTCGAAGGCTTCAAGGGTCCGCTGACCGTCCTGCAATTCAAGGGCGGCCAGTCGAACCCAACCTATCGCCTCGACACGCCGACCACGTCCTATGTGATGCGGCGCAAGCCGTTTGGAAAATTGCTGCCGTCGGCGCATGCGGTCGATCGCGAATTCAAGGTGATCGCAGCGCTTCACAAGCAGGGCTTCCCGGTCGCGCGCGCTTACGCTTTGTGCATGGACGACGCGGTGATCGGGGCCGCCTTTTACATCATGTCGATGGAAGAGGGGCGGGTGTTCTGGAATCCGCAATTGCCGAACCAGCCGCCTGCCGAACGCCGTGCGATCTTCACCGACAAAATCGAGGTGCTGGCAAAACTGCACAGCTACGTTCCGGACAAAATCGAATTGAGCGATTTCGGCAAGCCTGGAAATTATTTCGGACGGCAGGTCGATCGCTGGACCAAACAATACCGCGCATCCGAAATTGACGCGATCCCCGAAATGGATCGCCTCATTGACTGGCTGCCGAAGACGCTGCCGCAGCAGGAGCGCGTGTCGGTCGTGCATGGCGACTACCGCCTCGACAACATGATCTTTCATCAGGACAAGCCGAAAGTGAAAGCCGTTCTCGATTGGGAATTGTCCACGCTTGGCGATCCGATGGCGGACTTCACTTATTTGCTGATGCAGTGGGTGATGCCGGGCCTTGAAGGCGCGAATTTGAAGGGGCTCGACATTCCGACAATGGACGAAGCGACCGCGATCTACTGCAAGGCGGCCGGACGCACATCGATCCCCGACATCAACTGGTATTTTTCCTACAATCTGTTTCGTCTTGCGGGCATCACGCAGGGCATTGCCAAGCGCATCAAGGATGGCACGGCGGCAAGCGCGAAGGCCGCGGAATCTGCTGCGCGCACCGTGCCGCTGGCAAAGGCGTCGTGGAGTTTCGCGCAAAAGGCCGGAGCCAGTTAAGCGTTTCGGCTTCGCGTTTCGAATTCAAGAAAATCGGGAGAATGTCATGGGTCGCCTCGAAGGCAAGTCCGTCATCATCACGGGTGCAGGTAGCGGCATCGGCCGCGCTGCGTCGCTGATGTTCACCAAGGAAGGCGCCAAGTTGATCGCGGTCGATAAAACCGATCACGTCAAGGAGACCGTCGACCTTGTGAAGAAAGCCGGCGGAACTGCGGAAGCTGTGATGGCGGATGCGGGTTCGGAGGCTGACGTAAAAGCCTATATCGCGAAAGCCATTTCGTCCTACGGCAAGCTCGATGCGATCTGGGCGAACGCCGGCATCGGCGGTGGACTCATTCCGCTGGCGGAACAGACGCCGGAGCACTGGATGGAAGTTCTGCGCGTCAATCTGATCGGACCGTTTCTGGCGGTGAAGCATTCGATCCCGCATATGGTTAAGCAGGGGCACGGCGCAATTGTCTGCACGGCCTCGGTGGCAGGATTGAAGGCGAATGCCAGCGGTCATCCTTACGCAGCGAGCAAGGCCGGTGTGATTAGTCTTGTCCAGACCACGGCGTATTCTCTGTCCGGCACGAATGTCCGCATCAATGCGGTTTGTCCGGGATTGATCGAGACCGGCATGACCAAGCCGATCTTCGACAATGCCAAAGAGCGCGGTACCGAAGGCAAAATCGGTCAGCTCAATCCGTTGAAACGTCCGGGCCAGCCGCATGAATTGGCGGCGATGGGATTGTTTCTCGCCAGCGACGAGGCGTCCTATGTGAATGGACAGGCGTTCCCGGTCGATGGCGGTCTCACCGCATCGATGCCCTATGCTGGCAAGCCGATCTGATTTAATGTCGGACACAGCAGCCAAATCGTTTCTCGTGCAGCATGCCGTTCCGGTCGGCGTGACGTCGACGCGCTGGTGGTGGGTGCGCCACGCGCCGGTACGCTCCGATGGCGGCAATATCTACGGTCAGGTCGATATCGAATGCGATTGCAGCGACCGCCACATATTCGAAGGCGTCGCGAAATTCTTGCCGAAGAATGCGGTGTGGTACGCAAGCGGTCTGCAGCGCACGCATCAGACAGCGCGCGCGATCTGGGACGCGGGCCTGACTGCGCCGACCGAACTCATCAAGGACAAGGCCTTCGACGAGCAGCATATGGGCGAGTGGCAAGGCCGCAACCGCGCGCAGTTCTTTGCGAGCCTTCCGGCCGAGGTCGGAAGCTATTGGTTTGCCCCCGCCGATGAACGCGCGCCCGGCGGCGAGAGCTTCAACGATTTGTGCGAGCGCGTCGCCGTCGCCATCGAGCGCATCAGCGTTGAGCATGCCGGGAAGGATATTGTTGCGGTGGCCCATGGCGGCACGATCAAGGCTGCGATTGCGCATGCCCTCAAGCTCGATCCGTGGAGCGGCTTGGCTTTCACGATCGACAATTGCTCCGTCACGCGTCTCGATCATCTCGCTGCCGGCGAATACATCGGCTGGCGCGTGCCGATGATTAACCAGCACCCGTGGGCCGCTGGTCCGGCGCATGAGGCGCAGCATCATCCCGCCGGGCAGGAAATCGTCAACAAGCTTGCATAAGACAAATACGTAAAATTCTCAGGGAGAGACACATGACCTTGTTCGACATGACCGGCAAGATTGCGGTGATTACCGGCTCCACCAAAGGCATCGGCCGCGCCATTGCGGAGCGCATGGTCGAGCACGGCGCCAAGGTTGTGATTTCCTCGCGCAAGCAGGATGCGTGCGATCAGGCTGCGAAAGAGATCAACGATAAATACGGCAAGGGCAGAGCGATTGCGGTCGCCGCGAACATTTCGTCGAAGGAAAATCTGCAGAACCTGATCGACGAGACCAACAAGGCGTTCGGCAAGATCGACGTGCTGGTCTGCAATGCCGCGTCGAATCCCTATTACGGTCCGTTGGCCGGAATTTCCGACGACCAGTTCAACAAGATTCTGTCGAACAACATCGTCGCCAACAACTGGATCATCAGCATGGTGGTGCCGCAGAT
>JAYVYQ010000042.1:0-5396 GCA_043784125.1 Afipia sp. | reverse complement strand
ACAAACTCCATTTGTCGGCCAGCGGATTGTAGACCACACCGGCCTGATCGCTGATCGACAATCTATTGCGCGCGAGATGATGCGTCAGCTCGGCGGGCGAGCCGCTGATCTCCGTGGAGCGGAAGAGGTTGTAGTGGTTGATGGTCGCCGCCGTGGTGCTGGAGCTCACCAAAACTTTTCGATACCTGCAATGACCCCTTTCACCTGGCTCTGGATTCCCTTCACCGTGATGGGCGCGGCGGGACAGGTCGTGCGCAACGCGATGCAGCGCGGGCTAACCGCAAAGCTCGGCACACTCGGCGCAACGCATATCCGCTTCCTGTTCGGCTTTCCGTTCTCGCTGCTGTTTCTCGCAGGCATTCTGGTTGCGACCGGCGATAAATTGTCGTGGCCGGAAAACGGTTTCGCGCCGTGGCTCGTCACCGGCGGCATGGCGCAAATAGTTGCGACGGCCTTGATGCTGGCAGCGATGAACGAACGCTCGTTCGTGGTGACGACGGCGTATCTGAAGACCGAGGCCATTCAGGCAGCGATCTTCGGATTTATCTTCCTCGCCGATCACCTGACGGTTTTGAAAGTCATCGCCATCGTCATTGCGACCATCGGCGTCATCGTCACGGCGATCCGCCCCAGTGCGGCGAAAGGCTTTGCCAATCTGCGTCCGACATTGCTCGGTCTGCTGGCGGCGTCGTTCTTTGCGCTCTCTGCAGTCGGCTATCGCGGCGCGATTCTCAACGTCACCGGCACCAGCTTCGTGACTGCGGCCAGCCTCACGCTGGTGGCGACGCTGCTGATGCAGAGCATCGTGCTCTCGGCGTGGCTGATCGTCCGCAAGCCGGGAACCATGACGGCGATCTTCCGCGAATGGAAACCGTCGATGTTCGCGGGCTTCATGGGCGCGTTCGCGTCACTGTTCTGGTTTCTCGCCTTCGCGCTGACGGCGGCGGCGAATGTGCGCACACTGGCGCTGGTCGAGGTGCTGTTCGCGCAGGGCGTGGCGTATTACTCGATGAAGCAGCCGTTCTCGCTGCGCGAGCTTGGCGGAATTGCGTTGATCTTGATCGGCGTGGCGCTGCTGGTGGCGGGTTGAGCCTTAATGATTGACGCGTTTTCTTAACGCGAACAGGTTCCCGCTTCGCTCGAAAACGCTATCGCTTCAAAGCCAGAATAATCGCGCCCGCGCCGATAAGCGCGATGCCGAGCCATCCGCTGGCTGACGGGCGCTCTCCAAGAAACACAAACGCGAACAGCGCGACCAACACGACGCTCAATTTGTCGATGGGTGCGACCAGCGTGGCGGGGCCGAGTTTCAGCGCGCGGAAATAACACAGCCATGACGCGCCTGTGGCAAGTCCGGACAGGGCGAGGAATAGCCATGTGCGTGGCGTGATTGGTTCAGCCGAGCTGAATTTTCCGGTCGCCAGCAGAATGAGTGCGAGGCTCATCAGCACGATCATGGTGCGGATGAAGGTGGCGAGATCGGAATCGATATTCTCGACACCGACCTTGGCGAAGACCGCGGTGAGTGCCGCGAAGGCCGCCGACAGCAGCGCCCAGAACAGCCATGAATTCTGGAAAGGTGAAACCGCGTCGGTGCTCATCAGCGGCTCATGCGTTCGATTCAGTTTCTGTCGCCGGGTAATACCGGCAGCGGCGCGACATCGACGCCTTCATCCGCCAGCGCACGGGCCTCGTCATGCGAGGCTTCGCCGTAAATCGCGCGCGCTTCGGTTTCGCCGTAATGCATCTTTCGGGCTTCTTCGGGAAATTTGGCGCCGACATTGTCGGCGTTCTTGACGACGTGATCGCGCAACTCGCGCAGCTTGGTCACAAGCTCGCGTTCCTGCGGCGACATCACCAGTTGATTGGGTGCGGTCTCGTTCGCGGGCGCGGCGACAGATGCTTCAACATTCCTCGACTTGCGCTTGCCCGAAATGCGCGGCGCCATGATGGCCTTCTCGACTTTCACCGAGTCGCATGCGGGACACGTCACCAGTCCGCGCTTGCGCTGGCTGTCATAGGCGGATGAACTCTGAAACCAGCTCTCGAAGTCGTGGCCGCGCTCGCAGTGCAGCGCGTAGCGGATCATGCCGATCCTCGAACCAGATGCAGATGCTCCGGTCCGGCCTTCGGATCGGCGACGCCAAAACGTCGTCCGTGCTGCAACGACGGAATGCTCTTGCGCACTTCCACCACGCGCGCCGGATCGATCTTGGCAAGAACCACTCCGGGCTCGATTCCACCTTCGGCGAGAATTTCGCCCCACGGATCGATAATCAGCGAGTGCCCGAAGGTCTCGCGCTTGTTCTCATGCTTGCCGCCTTGTGCCGCTGCGAAGATGAAGCAGCCGTTCTCGATGGCGCGCGCTTTCAACAGCGTGTGCCAATGCGCTTCGCCGGTTTTCTTCGTGAACGCCGCCGGCACCGTGATGAACGATGCGCCGGATTCGGCGAGCGCGCGATACAGCGCCGGAAAGCGCACGTCGTAGCAGATCGTCAGCCCGATACGGCCCCACGGCAGATCCGAAATCACAGCAGTCTCGCCGGCTTGATAATTAGCCGACTCGCGGTAGCTCTCGCCATCGGGGAGATCGATGTCGAACATGTGAATCTTGTCGTAGGTCGCCAGAATATTTCCATCCGGCGCGATCAGGAACGAACGGTTCACCGCACGCTCCGGCGTCGCGCGCAGCGCCAGCGATCCGATGTGCAGATGGATGTTCAGTTCCTTCGCGAGTTCGCGATACGCTTTCAGCGACTTGTCGTCTTCCTCGGTTGCCAGCAGATCGAACAGCGCCTTGCGATTCTCCTGCATGATGTTGCTGACTTCCGGCGTCAGCACATAGTCCGCGCCTTGCCTCGCAGCTTCGCGGATCAACTCAATGCCTTTTGCCAGACTCGTCTCCGGCAGCAATGCGCTGCGCATGGTCACAAGCGCTGCGGTGAACGGCGTGCCGGTGTTTGCCTGTGCGGTCATGAAGACACCTTCTGTCCTGCGAGGAGAGCGTCGAGCTTGCCTTCGCGGTCGAGTGCGTAGAGTTCGTCGCAGCCACCGACGTGAACCTTGTCGATAAAGATTTGCGGGAACGTCGTGCCGCCATTCGCGCGCGCCAGCATCTGCTCGCGGAATTTCGGATCGATCGCCACGTCGTATTCGGTGAACGCCGCGTTCTTGCGCGTCAGCAACGACTTCGCAGCGCTGCAATAGCCGCAGCCGGGTCTCAAGAAAATCTCGACAGTCGCAGACATGACGCGCCTCGGAGGAAGGATCAGCCCAAATTATATGGGTGCCTTGAAGGTGTCCACAACCCGCGCGAACACCAGCACGTCCATGGATGCAGCCTTGGCACGCAATAAGGCACGGGCGCAGGCGTCTGCGGTCGCCCCGGAGGTCAGAACGTCGTCAACGAGGATGATTCGACGCCCCTGAACGGCTGTTTTCTTCTCCGTCGGCACTTTGAACGCGCCCTGGACATTTCGCGCGCGCTCGGATTTCGACAGCCCGATTTGCTGCTCGGTGGCGCGGATGCGTTGCAGGGCGTCCGGCGCGACCGGCACATTTGCGGCGCGGCTGATGATTTTCGCCAGCGCGCCGGATTGATTGTAGCGGCGGCTCCAGCTTCGCTTCCAATGCAGCGGCACCGGAATGAGCGCATCGGCGCTGTCGAGAAGGTCCTGTCCGGCGCGCGTCATCCAGCGGCCCATGATGGGCGCGAGATCCGTGCGGTCCTGATATTTCAGCGCGTGAACCATCGTCTTCGCCACGTCGTCGTAACGCACGGCGGCGCGGGCGCGGGTGTAGGCCGGCGGATTGGCGATGGCTTCCATCGACAGCAGGCCGGGGCCGGGGTCATAGACAAAGGGAATGCCAAGGCGTTCGCAGTAAGGCCGCGCAATGAAGGAGAGTTTGCCCCAGCAGTCCGCGCAGACGCCTTCGCCCGACACCGGTTCACGGCAGGAGACGCACAATGTCGGCAGCGCGATGTCGAGCGCGAGGCGCGGAATGGAAGCGGAGGCGGCGCGGAAAACATTAGCCGCATGGCGCAACGGTTTGTGAAACCAGTTGCGGGGTGCTTGCGGCGATGCGTCGTCCAGTCCGGACATGATGCCTCCGCAGATACGCTAGTCCCGCGTGCTGGTCGGCTCAAGTGCGTTCGCGCCGCAGATTGTCAACATGCATGTTGACGGAGTACCAAACGCGGATGGCTTCTCCGAACGTTACTGCGCCCCGCCTGTTCGATCTCGCTTTGTTGCGGAGGCGGCAGGCGCGCGCCATCGCTCTAGGCGCTGAAACATTTCTGGCGGATCGTGTCGCGGACGATATGGCTGAGCGGCTGGATGTCGTGACGCGGAAGTTTTTCGGCGTCGCAGATATCGGCAGTCCGGGCGCTGCGCTGAGAAAACCGTCGCGAGACAAGTTCGATGGAACGCGGAGCTATGTCGATCTGCCGAAGTCCGACGACGAACCTTTGCCGCTCGAACCCGCCTCGCTCGATCTCGCGGTCTCCTCGCTGGCGCTGCAATTTGTGAATGACTTGCCCGGTATGCTGGCGCAAATTCAGCGCGCGCTGAAACCCGATGGATTGTTTCTGGCCGCCATGATGGGCGGCGATGCGCTCACAGAACTGCGGCAATCCTTCGCCGCTGCCGAGGCCGAGATCGAAGGCGGCGTGTCGCCGCGCGTGTTTCCCTTCATCGATCTGCGCGATGCGGGCGCATTATTGCAGCGCGCGAATTTTGCGTTGCCGGTGACCGATGTGGATCGTATCACGGTGCGCTACGACAATGCTTTCGCTCTGATGCGCGATTTGCGGCGGATGGCTGCGACCAACATCATGGTGGAGCGCAGCCGGAAATTTTTGCGTCGCACGACATTGTTGCGGATGGCGGAAATCTACAGCGAGAAATTTTCGGATCCGGACGGACGCATCCGCGCGACATTCGATGTGGTGTGGTTGTTGGGTTGGGCGCCGCATGAAAGTCAGCAGAAACCGCTGAAGCCCGGCTCGGCGAAGGCGAGTCTGGCGGATGCGGTGAAGGGCGCGAAGAAGACATAACGTGTCCTCATGGTGAGGAGGCGCTCTTTCGCCGTCTCGAACCATGAAGCTCATCCTTCGAGACGCGCGCTGTCGCGCGCTCCTCAGGATGAGGTCCGGTGGTTATGGGTCCCCGCCTTCGCGGGGACGACCGGAGGGAAAATCTAAAGCAGCAATTCCGTCAGATGCGCGATCATCGGAATATCCGCGGGCGGCATCGGGTAATCGCGCAGTTTGTTCGCCCGCACCCAGGCGAGTTGTTGGCCCTCGCGCGCCGCAACAACGCCCTCCCATTTGCGGCACACATACAGCGGCATCAGCAGATGAAAATCATCATAGGCGTGGCTGGCGAATGTCAGCG
>JAYVYQ010000041.1:0-3050 GCA_043784125.1 Afipia sp. | reverse complement strand
TGCGGATTCCGACGAAGTCGCCCGGGTATAATGGGATGATGCCGCCCGGGATTCCTGAATGATGTCGCCCACCGTAACGGAATGATGCCGCCCGGGTCGCGAGCCTCGCTGGCCGATGGATTTGTGTCACCGGCGATGGTGGTTGGTCAAGCCTTCTGGTTCTGTTTGCCGCGTGTCCGGCGCATGCTTTCGCCGGCGAGTTCGATGCGGTGGGCATTGTGAACGAGACGGTCCAAGATGGCGTCGGCATAGGTCGGATCGCCGATTATTTCGTGCCATCGGTCTACTGGAAGCTGGGAGGTAATCATCGTGGAGCGGCGTCCGTAGCGTTTCTCGAGGATTTCCAGAAGATCGTGCCGGGCGGCGGCGTCGAGCGGCTCCAGGCCCCAATCGTCGAGGATCAAAAGGTCGGCGCGGCCGAGGTTGCGCAGAAGCCGGGGATGGCGACCGTCGCCACGCGCCAGCGCCAGTTCCTCGAACAGCCGGGGCACGCGCTGGTAGAGAACTGACCGGTTGTCCCGACATGCCTTGTGGCCGAGCGCCGAGGCCAGCCAACTTTTGCCGACACCGGTTGGACCGATCAGCGCCAGATTGTCGTGGGCGTTGATCCATTCGCCTTCGACGAGCTTCTGGAACAGGGCGCGGTCGAGACCGCGGGGACTGCGATAGTCGACATCCTCGACACAGGCCTGCTGGCGTAATTTGGCGACGCGCAGCCTTCCCGCGAGACGTTTGTCCTGGCGCCAGGAGACCTCACGATCAAGCAGGAGCCCCAACCATTCGTGATGGCCGAGGCCGTCGGCCTCACCGGCGGCGGCGATTTCGAGGAGGGTCTTGGCCATGCCATGCAGGCCAAGCGCGTAAAGCTGATCGTAGGTTGGATGTTTGAGCAAGGTCGGTTCTCCTAATTGTAGTAGCGCGGTCCACGGATATTTGCGTGCAGGATCGGCGTTCCGTCCGTGGCGCGCTTTTGCGCGGATCGCCGGTCGAGGTGGTTGTCGAGGATAGATTTGACCGAGCCGTAAGTGCGCGCGCCGATGTCGATGGCGCGCTCGGCGGCGGCTTCAAGGCGCTCGGCGCCATACGGCCGGGCCAGCCGGACGACCCCCAGACAGGCGCGAAAGCCCTGTTCCGGATGCGGACGCTGTTCGAGGATCAATTCACACAGCGCCGCAGTCGCCGGGCCGACCAGGCGGGCGTCGGCGCGGATGCGCTCCATCGTCCAGCCGGCATATCGACGATGGCTGGAAGGCATATGCTCCGGGACTGTCGTGTGCTTGTGATTCCCGCTCATGCGCATGTGCACGGCGATCCGCTCGCCCTTAAGGAATATTTCGACCGTCCTCGCGGTCAGCCGCGCGTCGACCTCGGCGCGGGCGAAGCGATGGGGGACGCTGTAATAATGAGCGGTGACCTCGATGTGATAATCGATGCCGACGCGACAGGTGCGCCATTCCGAGAACTCGCAAGGTTCGGCCGGCAGCACCTTCAGCGCCGGGCGATCAATCTGTTCGAACAATTGCCGGCGCGTCACGCCGAGCCGCCGGATCGGACGCTCTTCGTTGAGATGCGTCATCAGATCGGCAATCGCCGCGTTGACATCCGCTAAACTGAAGAAGGTTCGATGGCGCAGTCGCCCGAGAAGCCATCGCTCGACGATGAGCACGGCCTGCTCGACTTTTGCTTTATCCCTCGGACGTCTCGGCCTCGCTGGCAAAATGGCAGTGTCATAATGCGCCGCCATCTCGGCGTAGGTTCGATTGACCTGAGGGTCGTAGAGACAAGCCTTGATAACAGCGGTCTTGGTATTGTCCGGCACCAGCAAATGCGGAACGCCGCCGAGCACCTCGAGAGCGCGGACATGGGCGTCGATCCAGTCGGGCAGCGCCTGCGTCCAGCTCGCGTGCGCAAAAGTGAAGCTCGACGCGCCGAGCACGGCGACGAAGATTTGCGCCTTGCGGATTTCGCCAGTCAGCCGGTCGATGACGACCGGAACCCCATCGCCGGCGTAATCGACGAACAGCCGCTCGCCGGCCGCGTGCGTCTGCCGCATCGTCGGCGACAACTTCGATTCAAAGCCGCGATAGAGCTCGCAAAACCGCGAATAGCTGTAACCGCCAGGATTGGCGGCGATATATTCATCCCAGACGATCACCAGGGTGACGTGCTTGCGCTTCAGCTCCCGATGAACCGTCGGCCAATCCGGCTCGGCGTGGCGGCGATGGCCCCGTTTGGTCCCGTAATTAGCGTAAAGCGCCGCCTCCAGGTCGCCGTCGCTCATGCCGTCCGGCAATGGCCAACCCAGCCCGGCGCCCTCGAAACGCCTCAACGTCCCGCGCACCGTCGAGGCGGCTATGCCCAGCCGGCGCGCGATTTCCCGCGTCGAAACACCGGCGGAAAACTTCAAACGAATGATCTCGCGCACTTGGCGCATCGCAACTCTTTCCGCTGGCATCATCGCTCCCTTGGATTGCCAAAGGAGGGACCATAAACAGGCCAGCGGAGGCGCTCGTCGCCATTCCAGACCCCGGGCGGCTTTATTCCGTTCCGGTGGGCGGCATCATCTCGTTATGGTGGGCGGCATCATTCCGTTACGGCGGGCGCCATCATCTCGTTATGATGGGCGGCTTGGACAGGTATCAGCACTTTTGGCGAATGACTTCCGCAACTTGGCTGAAGAATTCGAGCGCCAACTCCGATTGATTCAGTGGAACGCTCAATGCGTCCTGATGTTAACCGGGAGGGTCATGGTGACCCGAGGAAAGGATTTCGAAATGAGTGGCACCACTGATAAGGCAGCCGGGATCGCTAACGAGGCCGCCGGCAAAATCAAACAGGGAGTTGGAAAAGTTGTCGGGTCAGACAAGCTTCAGGGCGAAGGCGCTGCCCAAGAATTGACGGGTGATGCTCAGAAGCTGAAGGGTGATACCAAAAACACGCTCAAAGACGGCGTCAACAAAGTCGCTGACGCAGCGAATAAAAAACTTTGAGCTGAAAGGTCGGTCGTAAAAGGCCGACCTTTTCTTTTCTCAGATGGGAAGAATAACGCC
>JAYVYQ010000040.1:0-27981 GCA_043784125.1 Afipia sp. | reverse complement strand
GCCATTCCGGCAGGCGATCAAGCAGCTTCGACCCCGCAGTTTGTCTGCGCAGAATCGTGGCGTCGATTTTCCACATATCCAGCAACTCAAAAAACTTCTGCGGCTTCGCCAATGCGTTCGCGGCATTATGTTCGACCATGAAGTCCTGGCCGTAGAGTTCGGTGCGGCCGTCGATATAGGTCGGAACGCCGCGCCAGATCAGATAGCCGCCGAGATCGTAATCGTTGAATACGCGCTTAGGATTGTAGGATTTCAGAATCGACACCGCAGCGGATGGCGAAATCCACGCATTGGGGGCGTAGCTGGTGAGAGCGGGAATCGTCGCGGTCAGAATCGCCACGACGATAGCTAGCAACACGAACATGCGCGGACGCAGCGCCGCAGCTTGCGACGCCTCACGTAGATTCTTGAATCGCGCCGCCAAGGGCGCGGCCAGCACCATCGGCGTGATGAGCGCAAACACATCCGCATTGCGCACATGCGTCAGCGCCATGTGCAACAGTCCCAGCAGAATCAAAATCCGCACCGGCGGAAACGTCACGCCGGTTGCGAGCGCCAGCGCAAGGCTACCGAGGATACACGCCTCGAAAAAACCGAAGCTCGAAAAATTCGCCGGCGCCCATTCGCGGATGATCGCCAGCGCTTCGCCGAGATTGAGAATGTTCTGCGCCGCCAGAAGCGAGTTCCACCCATAAGGCGTGAGACAACTGGCCGCCAGCGCGGCAATACCGAAACCCGCCCAGCGCAGCGCGAGGTCCTTGCGCCATGGCGTCCCGCCATTGACCATCGCATCGAGCGCAATCGGCGCGACCAGCATCAGCCCGAACACGAAACTGCCGTGAAGATTCGCCCACAGCATCATCAATGCGACGAGCCATAATGAAGGGGCTTCGCGGCGCTCGGACGCCGACAATAACGCCCCCACCCAAATCACCATCACCGGCAGCGCCAGCGCGTGCGGACGCGCCAAGAGATGCGGCAGCGCAATCGCAAACGCAATCGACAACAGGATCAGCGTTGCGATTTCGCCGACGCGCCGCTCCAGAAACCGCGCCAGAATTCCGAACGTCAGCGCAATCGGCAGCGCGGTCAGCACCACGACGCCGCTCCATCCGCCGACGGCATACGCCTGCCCGTACAAAACCTGCGCCAGCCATTGCGTCGAAATCCAGGGCTTGCCGGTCATCGTGAACGAATAGATGTCGCTGAACGGAACCGCGCGGTGATCGAAAATCCATTGCCCGATGGTGATCTGCCAATAGGTGTCGGGGTCGGCCAGCAGGCGATTGCCCGCGATCAGCAGCAATGCATGGACGCCGAGGCCGACATACAGCGGCAGCATGCCCGGCGTGGAACGAGCGCGAATGGCGTAATCGGCTGTGGTAATCGACATATAAGAGTGCTTCCGGCGCGGATGTGCGTGCGGCATCGCGCGCAAATGTGTGCGTTGCGGCCAATTTGCAGTGAATTCGTTGCACAAACATTGACACCGCGCCCCTCGCGCATAACATAAAGACTGTTCCGAGGGGGGCTCCGGCGTGGAGCTGAGATACCGCAGTTGCGCGGTGACCCTTTGAACCTGATCCGGGTCATGCCGGCGAAGGGACAGGGATGATTCAGAGTTCGCAAACCCCGCAGGGGAACGCTTCCGTAAATGTTGTCGGCGCAGGCATTGCCGGCAGCTGGCAGGCGCTCGCGTTTGCGCGCGCCGGTTATGGCGTGACGCTGCATGAGCGCGGCACCGCCGCGATGACGCAGGCGACCAGCCACTTCGCCGGCGGCATGCTGGCGCCGTGGTGCGAACGCGAATCCTCCGAGCCTTTGATTACGCGCCTTGGGATTCGTTCGCTCGATCTGTGGCGCGATGTTTTGCCGGAGACGCCGTTCAATGGGTCGCTCGTTGTGGCGCATCCGCGCGACCGCAATGATTTCGACCGCTTTGCCAAACTGACGACGGATCATGAGCGTCTGGACAAGGATGGCGTGGCGAAACTTGAACCCTCGCTCGACGGGCGCTTTCGCGACGCACTGTTCTTTGCGGGCGAGGGCCATGTCGAGCCGCGCCATGTGCTGCCGAAGCTGCATGAGAAGTTGAGCGCGGCGGGTGCGGAGATCAAATTCGAGAGCGATGTTGCGCCGGACGAATTGGAGTCGGGCATCGTGATCGATTGCCGTGGATTGTCCGCGCGCGACAAGTTTCCCGATCTGCGCGGCGTCAAGGGCGAGATGATCGTCGTCGAAACCGACGAAGTTCAACTGTCGCGCCCGGTGCGCCTCATTCATCCGCGCTGGCCGCTTTATATTATCCCGCGCGACGGCAACCGCTTCATGATCGGCGCGACGTCCATCGAAAGCGAAGATACCGGCGTCAGTGTCCGCTCGGCACTGGAACTCCTGACCGCCGCCTATGCGGTGCATCCCGCGTTCGCAGAGGCGCGAATTGTCGAGATCGGCGCAGGCCTTCGCCCGGCGTTTCCCGACAATCTGCCGCGCATCGCCATCGACAAGACAAAGATCGCGGTGAACGGACTTTATCGGCACGGCTTCTTGCTCGCGCCCGCACTTGCGGAACTGACACTGAATTATGTGCAGCGCGGCCTCATCGACAATGAGGTGATGCGATGTTCCTGATCGTCAATGGCGAACGCCGCGAGACCAAGGCCACGCGCGTCGATGCGTTGCTGGCTGAACTCGACTACGACGGCGCGCATCTCGCCGTCGCGGTGAACTACGACGTGGTGCCGCGCGCGCGCTGGGCCGATACACCGCTCAACGACAATGACGCGGTGGAAATCCTCACGCCACGGCAGGGAGGATGAGGATGGCCAAGACCGTCAATTTCTACGGCAAGGAATTCTCCTCGCGTCTTCTGATCGGCAGCGCGCTGTATCCATCGCCAAAGATCATGCAGGATGCAATCAAAGCGTCGGGCAGCGAGATCGTCACCGTCTCGGTGCGCCGCGAATCCGCCGGCGGCAAAACTGGCGACGCATTCTGGTCGCTGATCCGCGAATTGAAAGTCACGGTGCTGCCGAACACCGCCGGCTGCAAATCCGTGCGCGAAGCCGTCACCACCGCCAAGCTCGCGCGCGAACTGTTCAACACCTCATGGATCAAGCTCGAAGTCATCGCCGACGACGAGACGCTGCAGCCCGACGTAGTCGGACAGGTCGAAGCCGCGACCGTGCTCATCAAGGACGGCTTCGAGGTGTTTCCGTATTGCACCGAAGATTTGAGCGTCGCGCAGCGGCTCGTGGATGCCGGCTGTAAAGTCGTGATGCCGTGGGCGTCGCCCATCGGCAGCGCGCGCGGCATTACCAATCGCGATGCGCTGAAACTTCTGCGCCAGCGCCTGCCGGATATTACGCTTGTGGTCGACGCGGGATTGGGTGCGCCGTCGCACGCGGCGGAAGCACTCGAACTCGGCTATGACGCCGTACTCTTGAACACCGCCATCGCCAAAGCCGACGATCCGGTCGCGATGGGCAATGCGTTTCGTCTCGCGGTCGAAGCCGGTCGTGCAGGATTCGAGTCAGGTCTCATGGGAGCACGCGATTTCGCCTCACCTTCCACTCCAGTCGTAGGGACGCCGTTCTGGCATGCCGTATCCTGATCGTTTCTATCCTGTGGTCGACAGCGTCGCGTGGCTCGCGCGCCTCACAAAGTTGGGCGTCGGCACCGTGCAGTTGCGCGCGAAAGATCTCGACGACGCGGCGGCGACCGCGATGGTGCGCGAGGCTCTCAATGTAACCAAAGGCACGGCGACTAAACTCGTCGTCAACGATTACTGGAAAGCCGCCATCGCATGCGGCGCGCAGCACCTGCATCTCGGTCAGGAAGACCTCGCGACTGCCAATGTCACCGCGATCAAGAACGCCAGACTGACGCTCGGCATTTCGACCCACGATCAGGACGAACTCGACACCGCGCTCCAGCACAAACCTGACTACATCGCGCTCGGCCCGATTTTCTTCACAACGCTAAAATCAATGCGCTTCAAACCGCAAGGCATCGAGCGCATCAGAGCATGGAAACTCGTGATTGGCGATATTCCACTGGTGGCCATCGGCGGCATCAAGCTCGAACACGCGCCCGAAATTTTCGCGGCGGGTGCAAACTCGATTGCGGTGGTCAGCGACGTCACCATGAATGCCGATCCGGACGCGCGGGTGCGCGAATGGCTCGATCACACATTGCAAGCGGCTTAAGGACAAGACCATGCAAACTTCGATCTTTCTCGCAAAACTGATCGGCCCGGTGATGATTATCGTCGGGCTTGCGGTCCTCATCCATCAGGATGAATTCCGCAAGCTGTCGCAGGAATTCATCGGCAGCCGCGCGCTGCTGTTTCTCTCAGGACTCGTGATGCTGCCCGCAGGCATCGCTATCCTGATCGTACATAATTACTGGCGCCTCGACTGGCGCGTCATCATCACGATCCTCGGCTGGCTGATAACGATCTCCAGCGCCATCCGCCTGCTCGCACCGCAACTTGTCACGTCGCGCGGCGGCGTGATGCTGAAACATCCGCAAATGCCGCTGATCGCCGGACTCATCTGGGCGGCCATCGGATTCGTTCTTTTCTTTTTTGGCTATCGCTGAAACACAACTTCACCCGAACGGGAGACACGCCATGAACAAGCAAATCAACACGGCCCAACTCAAGCCCGCCGTCACCACCGGCAACCTGCCGTCGTCGCGCAAGATTTACGTCACGCCGGACGAAGCCGCCGATGTACGTGTGCCGTTGCGCGAGATCATCCTCAGCGATGGCGCGGGCGAACCGAATCTTCCGGTCTACGACACGTCCGGCCCCTACACCGATCCGGCTGTGACCATCGACGTCAATGCGGGTCTGTCGCGCGCGCGCATCGCATGGGTGAAGGAACGCGGCGGAGTCGAGGAATATCAAGGCCGCGACATCAAGCCGGAAGACAACGGCAATGTTGGTGCTGCGCATGCGGCCGCACAGTTCAAGGCGCATCACAAGCCGCTGCGCGGCGTGGGCGATGCGATGATTACGCAATATGAATTCGCGCGCGCCGGTATCATCACCAAGGAGATGATCTACGTCGCGACGCGCGAAAATCTTGGCCGCAAGGTTCAGCTTGAGCGCGCGGAAGCCGCCCTCAAGGATGGCGAGAGCTTCGGCGCGGAAGTCCCCGCGTTCGTCACGCCGGAATTCGTGCGCTCGGAAATCGCGCGCGGCCGCGCCATCATCCCGTGCAACATCAACCACGGCGAACTGGAGCCGATGATCATCGGCCGCAACTTCCTGACGAAGATCAACGCCAACATCGGCAACAGCGCGGTGACGTCGTCGGTCGAAGAAGAAGTCGACAAGATGGTGTGGGCGATCCGCTGGGGCGCCGACACCGTGATGGACCTCTCGACCGGCCGCAACATTCACACCACGCGCGAATGGATTTTGCGCAACGCGCCGATCCCGATCGGCACCGTGCCGATCTATCAGGCGCTGGAGAAGTGCGATGGCGACCCTGTGAAGCTGACATGGGAATTGTATCGCGACACGCTCGTCGAGCAATGTGAACAGGGCGTGGATTATTTCACCATTCATGCCGGCGTGCGCCTGCCCTATATCCACCTCACGGCCAATCGCGTGACCGGCATCGTGTCGCGCGGCGGCTCGATCATGGCGAAGTGGTGCCTCGCGCATCACAAGGAAAGTTTCCTCTACACGCATTTCGAGGAAATCTGCGATCTCATGCGCAAGTATGACGTGTCGTTCTCGCTCGGTGACGGTTTGCGTCCCGGCTCGATTGCGGATGCCAACGATCGCGCGCAATTCGCCGAACTGGAGACGCTCGGCGAACTCACCAAGATTGCATGGGCCAAAGGCTGCCAGGTGATGATCGAAGGCCCCGGCCACGTGCCGCTGCACAAGATCAAGATCAACATGGACAAGCAGCTTAAAGAGTGCGGCGAAGCGCCGTTCTATACGCTCGGGCCGCTGACCACCGACATCGCGCCGGGCTACGATCACATCACCTCTGGCATCGGTGCGGCGATGATCGGCTGGTTCGGCTGCGCGATGCTTTGTTACGTCACGCCGAAGGAGCATCTCGGCCTGCCGAACCGCGACGACGTCAAGGTCGGCGTCATCACCTACAAGATCGCCGCGCATGCGTCGGACCTAGGCAAAGGCCATCCGGCGGCGCAGTTGCGCGACGACGCATTGAGCCGCGCGCGTTTCGATTTCCGCTGGGAGGATCAGTTCAACCTCGGCCTCGATCCGGAAACCGCGCGCGCCTATCACGACGAGACGCTGCCGAAGGATGCGCACAAGGTCGCGCATTTCTGCTCGATGTGCGGGCCGAAATTCTGCTCGATGAAAATCACGCAGGATGTTCGTGATTATGCGGCGACGCTCGGCGACAACGAGAAGGCCGCGCTCAATCTCGGCGGGACGTCAAGCGTCGGAATGACAATGACCGGCGTGATCGAGGACGGCATGGCGCAAATGTCCAAGAAGTTCGCGGACATGGGCGAGCAGCTGTATCTCGACGCCGAGAAGGTGAAGGAGAGCAATAAGGTGTTGTGAGCGCCTTAGATGGAACTTGATGAAGCTATAGCCGAATTGATCCAGCTCCTTCGCGCGGGACGCGCGTCGGGGTATGGATACGACCTCTATGCGCGACGAGGCGCTGAAGCAGCAGCTGCTCGATTACACGCTAACGACCACATGCGCTTGGAACAAGCGACGGTCGAACTATCACCGATATTTTTCGAAGCTGCTTGGGAGCTTTGTCGGCGCGGCATAGTTCGCCCCGGCGTAAAAAGATCCGGTGATCAGGCGGTAGACGAAGGCGGATACTCGTTGACGCTTGCGGGACGAGGTGCCCTAGCGGACTTGGACGAAACTAGTTTACTTCTGGCACAGCCGGGGTCGCTTAGCGCAACGCTGAACGGATTTCGAGCTAGATTTGGCGACGGCTTTGCGCAACGAGCTATGGAAGTAATTCAATGCCGAAATGCGCAAGCATGGCTTGGCTGCTGTGCGATGGTTGGTGCCGCAGCGGAATCTATATTACTTGCACTTGCTATCGCTAAGAGCGGAAACGAAGAAAATGTTTTGGCAATTTATCGGCAAGCCGGAGGAAGGCAGAGAGTTCTTAATTTAATAGTGGGCCAACCCACCGCCCACCGAAGAGATACCCTCACAACATTTGCTGGTATAATCTCTCTCTGGCGTGACGAAGCAGCACACGGGCAATCTAGCCCGATAAGCACCGCAAATGCCGACGAAGCTCTTCGCCAACTACTTCACATGTGTCAGTGGGTGGACCGCGAATGGGTGCAGTTGATCGCATAAAAATGCTCGACGGCCGCTGCGCTGGACGTTGCGCAAACGAAAGAGTTAAGCCGATGAACCGTTATCTCTCACTCTTAATTTTTCTCATCCTCGTCCTCGGCGGCGGTATCATCATTGGAATAAGCAATCCACCCGGCGCATGGTACGCGGCGCTCAACAAACCATCCTTCAATCCGCCGAACTGGATTTTCGCGCCTGCATGGACGGTGCTTTACATTCTGATCGCCGTCGCAGGCTGGCGCACATGGATGCGTGACCGCTCGGGCGCGGCGATGAAGATCTGGTTCGGGCAGATGGTTCTGAATTTCGCGTGGTCGCCGTTGTTCTTCGGCGCGCATCAGATGAAGCTGGCGTTGATCGTCATCACACTGCTGGCGCTTGTGATTGCGGCATTCATCGCGCTGACGCGTCGCGAAGATAAAGTCTCCGCGTGGCTGTTCGCGCCATATCTTTTGTGGGTGTCGTTCGCGACGCTGCTCAACGCATCGCTGATCGTGCTGAACTAAAAAAGCCGGGCATCGTGCCCGGCTTTCTGATTCTTATTGCGCGAAAATTACTTCAGCGAAATCGCCAGCCCGCTCAAATCCAGATTCGCCATCAGGCCGACCTGCTGGCCCGACAACTCGAGCACCGCGCCCTTCTGGTTGGTGAGCACAATGGCGCGCGCGCCGCCGCCGACCGCAAGGCCCGCGCCTGCAGCGCCGTAAACGCCCGCGATGTCCGACGGACGATTGATGTTGCTGACGCGGCCGCGCAGCACCGTCTTCGAACCGCCGAATACGAGGCCGTAGTCGATGCCGCCTGCGGACAAGCGATACGAGCGGCCCTGAAAATTCAGCGTGCCGCCGCCGCCCGATCCGCCGATCACCCAGCCCGCCTTGTAGATCGTGAGCTGCACGCTGCCGCTGTCGGCATATGCAGATGAAAGCCCGACGCCGATGAGCGCCGCCGATGCAACGAGACCGGCGCGAAGTGCGGATGATAATTTCATGATGGTGCTCCCAGCGATGTTTGGTTTGTGAAGGCGGAATGACTCAACGCGATTCGTTGCGAATCGTAGAGTCGCGGCCGTCAAAACGCAATCGCGCGGCGCAGCAACAGGTCAGGCGAATCGCGCTTTGTTGCGTTCGCGCGCCTTTTCGGCCTCGACGTCACGATCCCGTGCAGGCGCATGCGTGTGCAGCGCCGCCAGCAATGTGCGCGCCACGACCGACACGTCCTCGACCGCGCGGTTGAACGCCGCCTCGTTCGCTTTCGACGGCGCGTTGAAGCCGGACAATTTCCGCACGAACTGCAACGCCGAGGCGTGGATTTCATCCTCGGTCGCAGGCGGCTCGAAATTGAAAAGTGTCTTGATGTTGCGGCACATGATCGTCTCCCGATGCCTTCGCTTTCGTCATACGCGGGCTCGACCCGCGTATCCATCGCCCGTCGTAAAATGCATTTTCTTCAAAGATGGATTGCCAGATCAAGTCCGGCAATGACGGAATTTTCGATTGCGCGGCGCGAAAAAGTCCGCCGCATTCCCGCCATTCGATTCCAAGTCCGTCACTTTCCAGCCTCGGTTTGCCTTTGTGCGCAATGGCGAAACTGTGATCGGGATTTTCGCAATCGCGCACAAAGCGTTAGCGCGAGCATGTCGACGCGGGTGGCGCAAACGGCACAATTCCGCCTTATCGCGTTATTCGCCCAAATCCTTGCGCGGATTTTGCGGATGATCGGCGCGCCATTTCGTCATCAGCGCTTCCAGTTCGGCATCGTGACCGTCCGGCAGCACGATTCGCGTCACCGCGAACAGGTCGCCGTATTCGGTGATGTTGTGCGCTGTCTTGTGCGGCATGCCTTTGCCCTTGAGACGAAACGTGCGGCCGCTCGAGGTGTTTTTCGGAATCGACAATTGCACCGCGCCGTCCAGCGTCGGCACGCGCACCTTGGCGCCGAGCACAGCCTCATCGAGCGTGATCGGCAACTCAAGTCGAAGATCATTGCCTTCGATTTTGAAAAACGGATGCGGCGCGATGGCGATGTTGATGAGCACATCGCCGGGGCGATGACCCGGCGCGGTTTCGCCCTGCCCCTTCAATCGGATCTGCTGACCTGCAGTCACGCCCGCAGGAATCTTGACGTTCAATTCCTTACCCGTCGGCAGCCGCACGCGGCGCGTCGCGCCCTTCACGGTGTCTTCGAGCGAGACACTCATGGTCACAGCAAGATCGAGATCGGCGGCGAACGGCGACTCTTGCTCGAACTGCGCGCCGCGCGCGCCGCCCATGCCGGCACCTGCCCGTCCGCCGAACATGCTTTTGAGAATGTCCTCGAAGCCGCCCGCGCCCATCCCGGCACCTGCGCCGGGTCCGCCGCTGTTGAAGGAATATTCGAATCCGCCCGGCCCCGCGCCGCCGCGCGCACTGCGTCCGCCGCCCGGAAATCCGCCGCCTTCATAACCGCCCTGAAAACGGGGCTTTCCTTCAGCGTCGATCTCGCCCCGGTCGAATTGCTTGCGCTTGGCCTCGTCGCTGAGGATTTCGTTGGCGCTGTTCAATTCGGCGAAGCGGTCGGCAGCCTTGGCGTCGCCCTTGTTGGCGTCGGGGTGGTGCTTCTTGGCGAGCTTGCGATAGGCGCTCTTGATCGCCGCCGCAGTCGCGCCCTTCTGCACCCCCAGGACCTCATAGGGGTCACGCATCAACTCAGTCTCCCTAAAGGAATTCAAAACCGGACGATTGTCCCCGCCCTTTATTTGGGGGCATCGTTGCGTCGGCGCAACGGGGCGAGCGCGCCAATGCACCAGCCTATTGTCCGGACTTCTAACTTCTTTTCCAGGGTTTCATCTGGCGGATTTGCCATGGCCCCTGACCTTGCTGACAGGCTTCGCCCTGCAGCCAGCCTTCGTTGGTGCCGCGCACATAACTCGCCAGAAAATCGCGGCAAACCCTGCCCTCCGACGCATAGGTGGTCGCAAGCGGCGTCACCGAACCGCGCGCGCCGGTCTCGGGGTTTTCCCAAGGCTGGCTGGCATCCTTGCCGCCACGGCTCAGAATGTCGGAGGCCGCATTCCGTGCCAGCGCCATGTCGGCGTCGGTCAAATTGGTATCGTCGCTGACCCGCACCACCGGCCCGATCGACCCGGTCACGTCGGAGGCGTCGCCCTTGTCCTTGTCGAACATCGAGCCCAGCCGGAAGCTGCAACCGCCCTCGGATACGCCAATCGCAATCACCGCTAGCAGCATGGCCATGCGCCGGATCGGCGATAGGCCGCAGCCCGCTGGTGTCCTATATAGAGGACGCGGGTTCGCAGGCAGGGCGCAAATGGGCGCAACAGGACGCAATCGGGCACTCCAGACATGAACGGTCCAGAGCAGATCAAACACCCGGGTCAGTTAATTTCCGGTGATTTTACCGAGGCTCACGAACCCTTTGGCCTATTTGCCGCATGGTTTGCGGAGGCCGTGGCGTCCGAGCCGAACGACCCCAACGCCATGGCGCTGGCGACCGTCGATTCCGGCGGGCTGCCGGACGTTCGCATGGTGCTGCTCAAGGGCTACGACACCCAGGGCTTTGTTTTTTACAGCCACATCGACAGCGCCAAGGGCCGCGAGCTTGCCGCCAACCCCAAGGCCGCGATTCTGTTTCACTGGAAATCGCTGCGCCGGCAAATCCGCGTGCGCGGGACGGTTACGCCAGTTACCGCTGAGGAAGCCGACGCCTATTTCGCCACACGGCCCAAGCAGGCCCAGATCGGCGCATGGGCCAGCAAGCAATCCAAGCCGCTGGAAAGCCGGATGGCTTTTGAAAAAGCCATCGCGCTGAATGCCGCGAAGTATGTCGTCGGCGATGTGCCGCGCCCGGAAGGCTGGAGCGGATGGCGCATCGCGCCTTTGTCGTTCGAGTTTTGGCACGACAGACCCTTCCGCCTGCACGACCGCATCGAATTCACCCGCGATGCGAACGCTGCGTGGAGCAAAACGCGGCTCTATCCATGATTCATTTCCAACTCGAACGCTAGAGACGAGACACTCACGCGATGGCTAATCCCGCTCCGACCGATCCGAATGCGCCGAAGCGCACGCTGCTGCTCACAGGTGCCAGCCGCGGCATTGGCCATGCGACCGTGATCCGTTTCTCCAGCGCCGGCTGGCGCGTGCTGACCTGCTCGCGGCATCCGTTTCCCGAACAATGCCCTTGGGGTGCTGGCCCCGAAGACCACATCCAGGTCGATCTGTCCGACATCAAGGATACCGAACGCGCCATCGCCGAAGTGAAGGAGCGCGTCGGCGGCGAACTGCACGCGCTGGTCAACAACGCCGCGATTTCGCCGAAGCGCGATAACGGCACACGCATGGGCTCGATCGACACCGAGATGGACACATGGTCCCATGTGTTTCGCGTCAATTTTTTCGCGCCGATCATGATGGCGCGCGGGCTGCTCGACGAGCTGAAAGCCGCCAAGGGATCGGTCGTCAACGTCACCTCGATTGCGGGTTCGCGCGTGCATCCGTTCGCGGGCGCGGCCTACGCGACATCGAAAGCCGCATTGGCGTCGCTGACGCGCGAGATGGCGGCCGATTTCGGCCGCGTCGGCGTGCGCGTCAATGCGATTGCGCCGGGCGAGATCGACACCTCGATCCTGTCGCCGGGCACCGACAAGATCGTGCAGGAACAGATTCCGCTGCATCGTCTCGGCACGCCGGATGAAGTCGCCAAGATCATTTACGTGCTGTGCACGGAAACCAGTTCTTACGTGAACGGCGCGGAGATTCACATTAACGGCGGGCAACATGTTTAAGTTGCCCATTCGTCGTCCCGGCAGCGATGCGTTTCTGTTTCGTCATTGCCGGACTTGATCCAGCAATCCATCTTTCTTGAATGATGGATACGCGGGTCAAGCCCGCGTATGACAATTGAGCAAGTTGAATCATCGCGCAAAATCTTATCTCCACGTTTTCAGCCATGCATGATCAACCCTGTTTTTATGACGGCGCGGGGGCGCCCTCGTCTTCTTAATCCCCAATGAAGGGGATGGAGCGCCGCAAGGCGCAACGATAGTGATCGCGACGCGCAACCCCTTGCGACAGCGGACGACACGACGCGCAACGCCTCACGGCGCTCCACTGCGGTGATTTTTGACCCGGCCTCCATTCAGCTTCGAAGCGGGAGCGAAGGCCGAGCCCCGCCCATGCGGATTTCGCCGCAGTCTCCGCTCCGTCACATGCCGACTACGGCAACCCTCATAGTGGGGCGGACGGATGACCCCGGTTCTCCCGGACGCGCGGCTGCGAACCGCGGCGTGCAGGCACCGCATCCCGCTCAACTTCGCAAGCGCCCTCGAGAAGCACCCCTCGCGAACGGGACGGATAGGAATATAGTCCTAATTACGTAGTTGACACCACACGTAGGGGCATATAGTGAGTGGCTGCTAACGGCAGCAACGATGCGCCGGAAGCTGGCGCGCCCGAAGCGGAAGTTACTCCTGCGATGATCGCGGCGGGTGTTGCCGTTATTTCTCAGTATGGGGTTCTGGACGATCTTCTGGATGGCTCGATTCGCCCGTCTCAGGTGGTGGAGCAAATCCTATATGCGGCAATCCGATGCTCTGGATGTAAAGCCTGAGCATGTCATTCGCGCGAATTACGAGATGTTCGAGCGAAGCAAGTTTTTCATAAGGGAAAAGTTCTAAGGTCATAAAGTTTTTGTGCTGTCGCCACTTTGTTGAAGCGATTGCAGGGCGTCCTTTTGCAGATACCCAGACGCCGTGGATAATTTTATTTCGCGCCTCAATAACGGTTTGGAGAATTTCCCAAAACTGTTCGCTGATCGTTGGTTTTCCCTTTGGGATACCGCGCTATCAGCTCCTTGATTAAGGCCTGTCGGCGATTCATATCCATTCGGGACGTTAGCATTTTACCGTCCTCTGAGTTTAGCTTCAGATATGCCCAAATCACGATTTCTAGCGTATGCTCTAGGCGTGAGCACTCCACGACCGCAGAGCCAATCCGACGCTGGATTGATCCAGGAACACTCCAAACAATATCGGAGGGATCGTTGACAAGTTCTGGTTCAGGCTCATCGGCCAAGTCAAAGGACTCCGAGAAATTTTCTGAGAAAGAAACGCAATCGCGTTTGGCGAAAATGTTGAGCGGCGTGTTCGGCGGTTCGCCAACGCCACTAAAGGCTATCCCGAAAAAGAACGGGGAGTCTCGTTCCGCCTCGAAAAAGAAAGCGCCAAAGCGCAAGAAGAAATAAGCTACCCCCTCAACAGTGGAGGGGAATATGTCGATACAAAAAATCGGTATGGAGCAGCTTGATAATTTCGGCGTCGATGAATCGACAAACCGGCTCTATTGGAAAGATAAGGAGGTAATGACCGTGGTTTCATTACCTTGGTGGGTTCAAGTATCGGCTTTAGCTGGTGGCCTTGGCACAGCGGTTTCTGCCGCTGTTGCCTTGGCTCAGTTGTTCATGAAATAGAGAGCTATTTCGTGCGCCAGTATTTGACGAACTTAGGTTTCGGTTTTTTCGGCGGGTAATGTTTTTCCCGCCAACGCATGAAGCGTTTAGCCTGAAACTCTAGGTTTTTCTTAGTGAGGTTGTCGGTACGTCAGGCGCTTGCCGTTACCGCCCTTAACAGCAAGGGCCGCACGTTCTCCATCTGTGATCGTGCGAGTATTGTAGCGAAACTCAAATTCCGCGAGATAGCGGTGCAAATTCTTTTCAGCGCAATGCTGATAGTTGCCACGCATGCCGCGCTTAAAGATACCAAAGAAGCCCTCAATTGAATTGGTCGTTACATCGCCACGCGCATACTCTTTCGCTGAATGATTGACCGTTTCATGCGATGCGAAGTTAGCGCCAACTTTCGTGTAAAGTCGCGACTCGTCGGTGTGCAAGCGCGTCTCGCGATGCACGTTTTCATTCACGATTGTGGCGACGGTTGCAGCGTCAGCGAACGGCACATGGAAAGTACGGACTTCGCCGCCACGCTCTAGCAGGGCAACGATAGAACGCTTGCCGCCAGCGCCTGAACGTCCGCCCTTGGTATAGGGACGGCCCTTGCGCTGTGGCGACGGACGGCGCGTTGCCTCTGGCACGTCGCCAAAATATGTTTCGTCGGCTTCTACAACCTTGCCTTCGCCACCCATTGGCGTCAAACCGCCGCGGCGCATTGCTTCCATCACGCGATGGTGGATGAACCATGCGGTGTTGTACTGGCAGCCTAGGATGCGCTCCAGTTGAGTAGCGGTGAAGCCTTTCTTGGATGACGCATAGAGATGAAAGGCCGTAGCCCATGCCGTGAGAGGCGCGTGGCTACGTTCCATGACGCTCTTGGTCATGACGGTGAAATCCTTGCGGCACTCTTTCTCGCCGCAGCGATAAACGCCGATCTTGGCCTTGTTCTTGTAGTGCTTCAGGGAGCCGCAGTTCGGGCAAACGGGACCATCCGGCCAGCGGGCGGCTTCAAGCCATGCGCGGGCGGCGTTCTCGTCGTGAAACTGGGGTGCTTTGAAAGTGCTTTTAGCCATGACCATCGCTCCTGATGGCCCACTTACACCATATAGCCTCTGTGGTGTCAACTACGTAATTAGGAATATCGTCATATTGCACAAAATGTCAAGACTTTAAAAAAATTCCACATGATACAAACACGAAGACATCCGAGAATTGGGTCAAAAGCCAATGATAGATAACTTGTCGAAAATCGACGTCGCGCGGCACCAACTTGGCACCGCCATAAATTTATTTATTCAAGACTTGGACTCCATATCAGTTCATTGCCTCGCCTGCGGAGGCGTCGAGATAATTGAGACGCTAGTCAAACAGGAAAACACTGAACCTTTCTCAACCCACATTTTGGAAACACAACCGCACCTTGATGTCGGAAAACTTCGCCGTATACAGCGACAGTATTGGAACGCATTTAAGCACATGAGTCAGAAGAGCGGCGCTCCCCGTGACGACACAGAATTGCTTAATGCGTTCGATGATTCAAAAAACGATGCGGTATTGTTTATCGGATGGTGGGATTACAACGCTTTGCAAAAAAGATTGCCGATCGCTGTCCAAGTTTTTCAAGTCTGGTTCTATGCACTCAACGAAGAGAAATTGGCGACAGGAACGGATTTAAAGCCAATTCGGTCCATCTTTGGCGACATTGCTCGGGTCAATCGCGCTGAACAGAAGCGTAGATTAAAGATCGTCGTCGATCACTACTCAGGAGATGATGGATTGAAGAAACACAAAATGACTGAGAATTTGCCGCTTTCGCTATCCGCGATTCTCACAACCACCGCTTCCACTTGAAAAACGCATACGGCAACACGGCCGCGAGCAGCATCGCGATGAGCACAATCGGATAGCCCCACGGGTGTTCCAGCTCCGGCATCGACTTGAAATTCATGCCGTAGATCGAGGCGATGAGAGTGGGCGGCATCAGCACCACGGCCATCACCGAGAACAGCTTGATGATGTTGTTCTGCTCGAGGTTGACGACGCCGAGCATCGCATCGAGCACGAAGGTGATCTTGTTCGACAGATATGAGGCGTGGTCGGTGAGCGAGGACACGTCGCGCTGCTGGGTCTTGAACTGCGCCTTCTGCTCTTTGCTCCAGCGCCCGGTATCGGTCTCGACCGTGACGAAGGAAATCAGCCGGCCGATCGAGACCAGACTCTCACGCACTTTCGACGTGAGGTCGCCCTTCTTGCCGATGGTCAGCAGGATTTGCGAGTAAGTCCGCGCATGGCCGCGCTCGGCGGAGGGCTCGAAAATCTGCGACGACACCGCATCGACATCGGCGCCGGCGCGCTCCAGAATATCGGCGCAGCGGTCGATCACGCCGTCAAGCAGTTCGAGCAGAATGCCGTCACCCGTGATACCGGGCGAACAGGTGCGCGCAAGTTTAGCTGCGATCAGCGCGAACGGTTTCGGCTCGTCATAGCGCACAGTGACAAGACGATGGTCGGTCAGGATGAATGTCACGGGCGTGGTTCGCGGCGCGGTCGAATCCGCCGCGCACATCAGGGTCGCGGTCATGTAGCGCGCGTTGTTCTCGATATAGAGGCGGCTGGAAATCTCGATTTCCTGCATGTCTTCGCGGGTCGGGATCTCGATGCCGACCAGCTTCTCGACCGCCTTATCCTCGCCGGGCGAGGGCGACTTCAGATCGATCCAGACGGCGTTCGCAGGCAGTGCATCGGCCTCGATGGTTTCGAGCCGCTTCAGCGAAGACGCAGTTGGAATAAACACCGACAACATGGACTGCTCCGGACCGGGACGCTTTGACAACCTCTTATCGACAACCTCTCGGCCATCTGGCTTCAAAGCGCAAATCCGGCCGATTCCTGCAAGCCCTGTCAGGTAAGTCGAAGGTGCGTCCAAGGGATGCGGGTTTGATCCGTGGGGGAGCACGGCCCACAAACCCCGAAGCACGCGGCGAAGCCGCAGAAATCGCTCCGGACAGCGTCCGGCAGGGTCGAGTTTGCCCGCAAAAGCGGCGGGTTTTCCTGAGGTTTTCCTGGGTGCGGCAGCAAAGACACAGGTCGTGCGCTGCGTGGCACCATCACCGGAGAATGACTGGAAAATTGGAAACTTCTGGCGTTTATACTGGGCAGCGCCAAGCAGAATCGTGCGGCCTTAGCCATGTGACGTGGTGACGCGCGACAATCGGATCGAAAGCCCGTTCATGACCTCCGTTGCTTCCAAATTCGCCGTTCTCGCCGCCGGCCTCATGCTGGCCGGCTGCATGCAGGTCACCACCTACGAGGCCACGTCGGACGCGACGCTGAAGCCGCGCGACAAGGAATATCTGGCCAAGGTCAGCTACGACAAGGTTCCCGTCGCACAGCCGTTCCGCCGCGCCATCGTCGAATACCACCGCAAGGAACTTCCGGGTTCGATCGTCGTCGATTCCGACAATCACTACCTTTATTACGTGATGGAAGGCGGCAAGGCGCTGCGCTACGGCATCACCGTCGGCGAAGAAGCCATGGCCTGGTCCGGCATCGCCAAGGTCGGCGCGATGACCGAATGGCCGGACTGGCACCCCACCAAGAGCGAGATTTCCCGGCTCGGCGTCCCGACCTTCGTCAAAGGCGGTCCCGACAATCCGATGGGTTCGCGCGCGATCTATCTGTATTCCGGCGGCAAGGACACGCTGTTCCGCATTCACGGCACCAACCAGCCGGAATATATCGGCGCATCAATTTCCTCGGGCTGCATTCGCCTGACCAACGAGGACGTCATCGACCTGTATGGCCGCGTGAAGCAAGGCACCGTCGTGGTCGTGCTCGACCCCAAGCAGGGCGACTCGCCATTCAATTCCAAGATGGCACTGCAGGGCGGCAGCGGCGGCACCAGCTCGTACTAAGCCGTTCAGCCGCAAGAATTTAAGGGCAATTTGAGGGCACCGATCCAGTCGGTGCCCTTTTGCTTTTTGAGCGCAGTTCTGCTGCAGCGGGTGCGTCAACTCGCCACATGAACCCTGAAAGTCACAGGCGGAATGTTGCGTAGCAAAACCAGCGCCGAGACGCTGGAAAAACAGCGCGTTTCAGAGCAAACAACAGTTCACGAAATTGGAAACTTCTGCAGGCTAGATTCGGCGTGTGACACGCCGCATTCGATATTGGAATTTCAGAATGTCCTCGTTGATCTCGAAAATCATCCTTCTGTCCGCAAGCTTGGCGCTGGCCGGCTGCATGCAATCCACGTCGACCACTTTCGAGAAATCACCCGAGGCCAGCCTCAAGCCGCGCGACAAGGAATTGCTCGCAAAAGCCCAATACGAAAAGGTCGCGGTCGCAGCGCCATTCCGACGCGCCATCGTCAGTTATCATCGCAAGGAATTGCCGGGCTCGATCGTCGTCGATTCCGACAACCACTATCTTTATTACGTATTGGAAGGCGGCAAGGCGATCCGTTACGGCATCACCGTCGGCGAAGAAGCGCTTGCGTTCTCAGGCATCGCCCGCGTCGGCAATATGGCTGAATGGCCGAAGTGGACGCCGACGTCCGACATCCACAAGCGCATCGAGGGCCTGCCGCAGTCGGTCCCGGGCGGTCCGGATAATCCGCTCGGCGCGCGCGCGCTGTATCTGTATCAGGGCAACAAGGACACGCTGTTCAGAATTCACGGCACCAACCAGCCGGAATATATCGGCGCGTCGATTTCATCGGGCTGCATTCGCCTGACCAATGAAGACGTGATCGACCTCTATAGCCGCGCCAAGCAAGGCAGCGTCGTCGTCGTGCTTGAACCCAAGCAGGGCGACTCGCCATTCAATTCCAAGATGGCCTTGCAGGGTGCCGGCGGCGGAACGAGCGCGCAGTAAATTCTCAATCGCAATGTGAGACGGAAAAAGCACCGGCCGATCCGGTGCTTTTTCATTTGCGGGCCTTTTTGCGCGTGGGCTTTTCGTCTGGCTTTTCGTTTGACTTGGCTGGCATGTGTTCTTCTTCCACCGCCTCGGGCGCGCTTTGGTCCGGCGCGGCGGACGGCGCAGCGGATTTCTCCAGCGCGGCCTTCTCCTCATCGCTCAAGCGCGGCGGCGCGTCTTCCGGACGCTCGGCCGGCATCAGCGGCGCAATGGCCGGCAGCGGATCGTACACGCCCCACTGACAGATTTTGTAATTGTTGCGGCGCTCGGCGAGATCGAGATGGATGTGGTCCTCGTGATACCAGTCTGAACCGGGGCCGAGCACGGTCATGAATCGCGCGCAGACGCTGTGCAGCACTTTCTCGCGCGTCTCGCGTGCAACATTGCGGTCGGTCAGCGAGATGGTGCCCCCATTGGCGAGTTTAAGACCGCGGACATCGAGCGCGTTGGCGAGTCCGTGCTCGGACAGTCTGGCACCCTTGACGCGGTTGCGGCCACGGCACTCGAAAGAGTCGAAATTGTCGAGTTCAGCAAGACGTGTGCCGAGGCTCACAGCCAGCGGCGCCATGTCGCCGCGAACCCAGTCCGCAATCGCGGTCGCCATCGTGCAGCGCAGAATGGCCGCGGGCTTGACCGGCACCTTCTGATTGTCGGCGGTCACAACGGCCTCAAGCCGCACCAGATCGTCACCACCGCATGCGCCCGGCCCCTTGATTGCGGGGATCGAGGGCGCAATCGCAACCGCCTCCGTCAAGGCCAACCGGCAGGCGGACGGCTCCGGCGGTTTGGCGTCTGTCGCCTCCGTGTCCGGCTTAGTCTCTTCCAATTGCTGGCCGGCATTGGGCGCTTCATTGGCGGCTGGCGCGGATTCAACTTTAGGGGCATCGGCCGGACGCGGCCTCGGCAGCGGGATCGTGTCTTTGGCCGCCGCAAGGCTTGCGAACAGCATCAGGACGGCGGCCGCAAGCACCGGCATTGCCGGATTCGGTCGCTCCCGCCCGCGAGAAGACCATTTGCGGGCCACGCCGTCCGCGCTAAAGTTCATTCAAGTCCCTTCGGGGCAGTAATGGCATTGCAGATGCCAGACAAAAATCACTGAGGAGGAACATCGCAATGCTTGGATTGATGCAAAATTGGCCCTTGTTGTGTCATCGGATCATCGATCACGCAGCATCGATCCACGGCAAGCAGGAGGTCGTGACGCGATTGATCGAGGGACCGATCCATCGCACCAACTACGCCGACATTCGTAAACGCGCATTGAAGGTGGCCCAGCGGCTCGACCGCGACGGCATCAAGCTCGGCGACCGTGTCGCGACCATCGCGTGGAATACGTGGCGTCATCTTGAAGCGTGGTACGGCATCATGGGCATCGGCGCCATCTGCCATACCGTCAATCCACGGCTGTTCCCCGACCAGATCATCTGGATCGTCAATCACGCGCAGGACCGCGTGATGATGACGGATATCACCTTCGTGCCGATCCTTGAAAAAATCGCCGATAAGCTCCCGACCATCGAGCGTTACATCGTGTTCACCGACAAGGAGCACATGCCGAAGACCACGCTGAAAAACGCGGTGTCTTACGAGGAGTGGATCGCGGAAGCCGACGGCAACTTCAAGTGGAAAGAGTTCGACGAAAACACCGCCGCCGCGATGTGCTACACCTCCGGCACCACGGGCGATCCGAAGGGCGTGTTGTATTCGCACCGCTCCAACGTGCTGCACGCACTGATGGCGAACAATTCCGACGCGCTCGGCACCAAAGCGAAAGATACGATGCTGCCGGTGGTGCCGCTGTTTCACGCGAACTCTTGGGGCATCGCGTTCTCGGCGCCCAGCATGGGCACCAAGCTTGTGATGCCCGGCGCCAAACTCGACGGCGCTTCGGTCTACGAACTTCTGTCCACCGAGAAGGTCACTTATACCGCCGGCGTGCCGACGGTTTGGCTGATGCTGCTGCAATACATGGCGGCGGAGAAGAAAGCGCTTCCCGATCTGAAGGTTCTGGTCTGCGGCGGATCGGCGATGCCGCGCTCGATGATCAAAGCCTTCGTCGATATGGGTGTGGATGTGCGCCACGCCTGGGGCATGACCGAGATGAGCCCGATCGGTACGCTCGGTGCGCTCAAGCCGCCGTTCGACAAACTGACCGGAGAAGCCAAACTCGACATCCTGCAGACGCAAGGCTATCCGCCGTTCGGCGTGCAGATGAAGATCACGGACGACACCGGCAAGGATCTGCCGTGGGACGGCAAGACATTCGGCCGTCTCAAAGTCAGCGGACCTGCCGTGTCGAAGGCCTACTATCGCGTCGATACCAACATCCTCGACGAGAACGGCTACTTCGACACCGGCGACGTCGCCACCATCGACGACAATGCGTATATGCGCATTACCGACCGCTCCAAGGACGTCATCAAGTCAGGCGGCGAATGGATTTCGTCGATCGATCTCGAGAACCTCGCGGTCGGTCATCCGAAGGTTCTCGAAGCCGCGGTGATCGGCGTGCATCATCCGAAGTGGGACGAGCGGCCGCTGCTGATCGTCCAACTCAAACCCGATCAAAAAGCGACTGGCGATGAAATCCTGAAATACATGGACGGCAAGATCGCGAAGTGGTGGATGCCCGACGACGTGCAGTTCGTCGATGCCATTCCCCACACCGCGACGGGGAAAATCCTGAAGACCGCGCTGAGGGATCAATTCAAGTCCTACAAGTTCCCGAACGCTGCTGCTTAAAAACGCGGCAAACCTTATGGCGCTCCTCGCCACGCGAGGAGCGCTTTTTTGTGTGCGTGGCAACATTAATATTTCTCAATGTGACCGATTGCAAACGAAAGAGGGATTGGAACGGACAGTGCAACTTCCTAGCGTGCGCTTCTCCTAAAACAAAAAATGAGGAAGTGCCCAAATGAAGCGAACAATCCCATGGTTGCTTGCGGCAACTCTTTTTGCGACTGTGGCTCACGCTGCAGGCAATAAAGTCGTGATCGGCGACATCGACGACATGTCCGGTCTCTATGCCGACGTGATCGGCCCCGGCGGCGTCGAAGCCGCCAAAATGGCCATCGAGGATTTCGGCGGCAGCGTTCTTGGCAACAAGATCGAGTTCATGGTGTCGGATCACCAGAACAAGCCCGACCTCGGCGGGCAGAAATTCCGCGAGTGGGCCGACACAGCCGGCGTGACGATGGTCCTCGGCGGCTCGAACACCGGCGTCAGCCTCGCGATGGCAAATGCGGCGAAAGAAAAGAAAGTGCCGTTCATCGCGATCGGTGCGGCGGGTGCTTCGCTCACAGGCAAAGACTGCAACGCCTACATGCTCCACTATGTCTATGACACGACAGCGCTCGCCAACGGCACGGCATCGACAATGGTGAAGCAGGGCGGCAAGACCTGGTTCTTCCTGACCGCCGACTACGCGTTCGGCACCCAGCTTCAGGATGCGGCTTCGAAAGTCGTCGAAGCGAGCGGCGGCAAGGTGGTCGGTGCTGTGCGCGTGCCAATAGGGACTTCGGACTTCTCAAGCTTCCTGTTGCAGGCACAGTCATCCGGCGCGCAAGTGCTTGGCCTCGCCAACGCAGGCAATGACACGACGAACTCTATCAAGGCGTTCAACGAGTTCGGCCTCGGCAAGACCATGAAACCCGCCGCGTTGCTCGCCTTCATCAGCGACATCCACGCGCTCGGTCTGAAGACCTCACAGGGACTTTACCTGACGACCGGCTGGTACTGGGACTTGAACGACAAAAGCCGCGCATTCGCAAAGCGCTACTTCGCAAAGACCAACCGCATGCCGACCATGAGTCAGGCCGGTTACTACTCGGCGGTCACGACCTATCTCAATGTGGTGAAAAAGATCGGCACGACCGACGGCGACAAGGTTATGGCTGAGTTGAAGAACTCCACCGTCAACGACATGTTCGCCACCAACGGCAAGATCCGCGCCGATGGTCTGATGGAACATGAGATGTATGTGATGCAGGTCAAGACGCCAGATGAATCCAAGGCGCCTTGGGATTACTACAAGCTGGTGCAGAAAATGTCCGGCGAGGAAGCATTCGGCAAGCTCTCCGACAACAAGGCTTGCCCGCTCGTGACCCACTGATCCACACGGAATCCGCGCGAACATAAAGGTTCGCGGGGGTTGCATATCGGCGCAAATGGCCGGGGGACGAGCAATTCGTCCCCCGGCTATTTTTTGCGCGATTGAACGGCAGACGGCTCGACGGGCTTCACATCGTCCCTGAAAGTGCGCTAGTCCTCCGGCGCGCATCTTCATCAATTCACGATTGAGGCAGGACTTTTTACGTTATGGCTCGCCGGATTGCCGCCGCCTATCACATGGAACCGACATCGGGCCTCGCGCTGACGGCGCGGCGGCTTGCGGTGTTTTCTCTGGTGGCGACGATCGTGTCCGTCGCGGTTGTGCGTTTCGGTTTCCTCGACTTCAAACCGGCGCTGGCGACCTTCTTCGGCGCGCTTGCACTGGCCGGGCTTTCGATATTCGTCGGTTTTCTGGCTTTCGCCGCGATCTGGCAGGACGGCTCGCGCGGCATGAGCATTATTCTTCTGGCGTTCCTGATTGACGCGGTGATCCTCGCCTACCCGGCTTACACGTTTTACCAGTATCGCAAACTGCCCGCGATCCACGACATCACCACCGATCCGATCGATCCGCCGCGTTTCGATGCGCTGGCGCGCCTGCGCGCCGGTGACGGTGCAAATCCCGCCGTCTATGCCGGTCTTTATTCCGCCGAGCAGCAACGACGAGCCTATCCCGATGTCGAACCGATCACGCTCGAAGTCACGCCGCAACGCGCCTATGAGATCGCGCTTCAGGTCGTCAATCGCCGCAAATGGCTCATCATCGACGAGCGCCCGCCGCAACTGCCGCAGCGCATCGGGCGCATCGAGGCCGTTGCACGGACGCCGGTGATGGGATTTCGCGAAGACGTTTCGATCCGCGTAGCGCCGGACAGCGAAGGTGCGCGCGTCGATGTCCGCTCGTCATCGCGTTATTTCGAGCACGACCTCGGCTCGAATGCCGCGCGCATTATCAAATTTTCCGAAGACATGAATGAGGTGGTGGATAACGCCCGCCCGGCGAAGAAAACGCTGGTGCCGGCGAAGCCTCAGCCCAAAGGCACGCCCAAGCGGTAAGTGCCGCCGATCACCGGATCGCCATCGGTTGTCACGAGCTTGCGCGCGACCAGATCTTCCAGGTGCGCCAGCACCGAATAGCCAGCCGCACCGACCAGACGCGGATCGATGCCGATATAACTCGCACGCACAATCGTGGGGATGTCCGCTTCGCCCTTTGCGAGGCGATGCAGGATCGAGGCTTCGCGCGCCTTGCGATGGCGGATGAGAAATTTTACGAAGCGCACGGCGTTCGGAATTTCCGGACCGTGGCCTGAGAAATACAATTGCTCGTCGCGGCGCGTCAGTTTTTCGAGCGAGGCCATGTAGTCGACCATCGAACCGTCCGGCGGCGCCACGATCGAGGTCGACCATCCCATGACGTGGTCGCCGATGAACATCAGTTTCCGCTCCGGCCACGCGAACGCCATGTGATTGGCTGTATGCCCCGGCGTTGCAATCGCTTCCAGCCTCCAGCCGTCCCCATTTATAATGTCGCCATCCTTCAACGTGACGTCGGGGCGGAAACCCCAATCGCCGCCAGACTCTGTCGTGCGCGTCTCAGAGGCGTAAGCAGGTCGCGACGCGCGATGCGGTCCTTCGGCGTAAACCGTGGCACCGGTCGCGGCCTTGATGCGCGCCGCATTCGGCGAGTGATCGCGATGGGTATGAGTGACAAGAATGTGGGTCACCGTCTCACCGCGCACGGCGTCGAGCAACGCTTTCGCATGAGCTTCGTCATCAGGGCCGGGATCGATGATCGCCACACGACCATGACCGACGATGTAGCTGTTCGTTCCCGTGAAGGTGAACGGACTTGGGTTGTTGCAGAGAATCCGCCGCACGCCGGGCACGACCTCATCCACCACGCCGGGCGCAAGCGGAAAATCCCGGTTGAAGGGAATGTCGTCTTCAGTGCTCACGCGAAATCCCCGGCGCTTAGAAGAATGCCTGAATGCCGGTGATCGCGCGTCCGAGAATGAGCGCATGGACGTCGTGCGTGCCCTCATAGGTGTTGACGGTCTCGAGATTCTGCGCGTGACGCATCACGTGATACTCGCTCGAGATGCCGTTGCCGCCATGCATGTCGCGGGCGACGCGGGCGATGTCGAGCGCCTTGCCGCAATTGTTGCGCTTCATGATCGAGATCATTTCCGGTGCCATCTTGCCTTCGTCCATCAGGCGGCCGACGCGCAGCGAGCCTTGAAGACCGAGCACGATCTCGGTTTCCATGTCGGCGAGTTTTTTCTGAATGAGCTGCGTTGCCGCCAATGGACGGCCGAACTGCTTGCGGTCGAGTGTGTATTGACGCGCGCGATGGAAGCAATCTTCCGCCGCACCCATCGCGCCCCATGAAATGCCGTAGCGCGCGCGATTGAGACATCCGAACGGACCGGCAAGACCCGACACGTTCGGCAGCAGATTTTCTTCCGGCACCACGACGCCGTCCATCACGATTTCGCCGGTAATCGAGGCGCGCAACGACAGCTTGCCGCCGATTTTCGGCGCCGATAGTCCCTTCATGCCTTTTTCAAGAATGAAGCCGCGCACCTTGTTGTCGTGCGCGGCGGATTTCGCCCACACCACGAAAACGTCGGCAATCGGCGAATTCGAAATCCACATTTTCGAGCCGGTCAGGCGATAGCCATCGGAAATTTTTTCGGCGCGCGTCTTCATGCCGTCCGGATCGGAGCCGGCATCGGGTTCGGTCAGGCCGAAGCAGCCGACCCATTCGCCGGATGCAAGCTTGGGCAGATATTTCTTGCGCTGCGTCTCGTCGCCGTAGGCATAGATCGGATACATCACCAGCGATGACTGCACGCTGTTCATCGAGCGATAACCGGAATCGACGCGCTCGATCTCGCGATTGACGAGGCCATAAGCCACATAGCCCGCATTGGCGCAGCCATATTCTTCCGGAAGACTGACGCCTAGAAGACCAAGTTCACCCATCTCGTTGAAAATCGCGCGGTCGGATTTCTCCTCGAGATACGCCTGCGTGATGCGCGGCATCAACTTGTCCTGCGCGTAGGCGCGCGCGGTGTCGCGGATCATGCGCTCGTCTTCGGTGAGCTGCTCGTCGAGCAGGAACGGATCGTCCCACTGGAACGACACCTTTGCGGGCTTGTCCTTGGTCTGCGGGCGCACGCTCATGGAAGAGTCCTTTCAGACAATTTCTGCAATGATGGATTAACGATAGATCGTCGGTAAAAGGTTGCAAGTCAAAAACCAGTTCCGCATCGCGAGCTTGATTGACCCTCAGCCGTCGAACGGCTCGTTGGCGACGATCTCGATGCCGAATCCGGACAGTCCCTTATAGTCATGGACTGACGATGTGAGATGGCGAATGGATGTGACGCCGAGATCGCGCAGGATTTGCGCGCCAACGCCGACTTCGCGCCATTGCTTGTTGCGGTCGTCCTCCGCCGAATGTGCCCCTTCAAGTGGAGAGGCTGGAACGCCTGCCGCGCCATCGCGCAAATAGATCAGCACGCCGCTGCCGTTTTTCTTGAAATGCTCGAGCGTTGCGCGGACGCGGTCCGGACCGGTGAAAAGATCGCGAACGATATTGGGCTTATGAAGGCGTGTCAGCACGTTCTTGCCGTCGCCGACGCCCTTATAGACCATCGCGAGGTGATAGATGGGATCGAACGGCGAGCGATACGCATAAACATCGAGCGGGCCGATCGGGCTGTCGGTCGTGAATGACGACACACGCTCGATGAGTTTTTCCCGCGCCTGCCGGTAGGCGATCATGTCCGCAATGGTGACATGCTTGAGCTTATGATGTTTCGCGAATGCCGCGACCTGCTCGCCCTTCATCACGGTGCCGTCATCGTTCATCAATTCGCTGATGACGCCGACCTGCGGAAGATCGCACATTTTGCAAAGATCGACGGCGGCTTCGGTATGGCCTGAGCGCAACAATACGCCGCCATCCTTGGCGATAAGTGGAAAGATGTGACCGGGGCGCGCGAAGTCGCTGGCCCCCGCATTCGGGTTGGCCAGAGCGCGGCAGCAGACCGTGCGCTCCTCTGCCGAAATGCCGGTGGTCATGCCAGGCTTGTAGTCGATCGACACCGTAAACGCCGTGGTGTGATTGGAATCGTTATGCGCCACCATCGGGTCGAGCCGCAGGCGGCGGGCGTTATCGGAGGTGATCGGTGCGCAGACGATGCCGGAGGTGTGGCGAATGATGAAGGCCATCTTCTCCGCGGTGCAGAGCGTGGCCGCAACGATCAGATCGCCCTCGCCCTCGCGGTCATCGTCGTCCGTGACGACGACGATCTCGCCCGCGGCAAACGCCTTCAGGACTTCTGGAATCGGATGGGCCATGGCACTTAAACTCTCTAAACTGACAGAGATCGTATGGCGCAGCGTGGGCAGCGGTGCAACTGCTCTGGCCTCATGGCGGCCATACATTCAGCCCCGCTGGGCCGGGTCGTGCAACGTCGTCGTTTCAAACAAATGTGGGGTTGGCGCGAGAAGCCGCAACCTTGCGGCACAACTACAGCCTCAAGGAAGAGCTTCTTGGCGCTTGCGCAGCAGCCGGTCCATTTCCTCGCGTTTATCGGCCAGCAACTGCTTATCGGCGGCCTCTATGACCTTATATAGCTCATGCGCGTCGCTGATGCGGGTCACGGTCACATAATCGGCGCCAGTCGCGTACAGGTCATCGACATCGTGCAGCAGGTCAGCGGTCGAGACGATCTTGGCCGCCGGATTGATCGAGCGGACATGGCGGACGAGCTTTTCGTTATTGGCGCCCTTCAGTAGCGAGTCCGGCACGCTGAGGATAATCAATTCAGCTTTGCCGACGCCGGCATGGATCAGCGTGTCAATGTTGCTGATGTCACCATAGACGACATGGATGCCGCGCTCGTTGAGCGTTTTGAACACATTCGGATTGAAGTCGATGACACTGATCTGATCCAGCAGCGATTTGTTCTGGCGATCGATCTCGCTGAGAAGCGCGCTCGCCGCCCGGAAAAATCCGAGGATCACGATACGTCGCGCCGCGCCGTGACCGCCTTCATCATGGCCGGCTTCGCCGTGGCTGTGATCGAGATCGCGAAACCCGATCCGCTTGAGACCCACAATGGCCATTCGGGTAATCGGATCGCTGCGCGTCATGACGA
>JAYVYQ010000039.1:0-3461 GCA_043784125.1 Afipia sp. | reverse complement strand
GCGTTTCCATGTGCAGGATGAGCGGCTCCGGAACTTCCATTGTTGTCGGCAGCAGATAATCCGCAAACGTGCCGGTGAGAAAGCTGCCGTCCGCACCATAGGAATATTCTTCATAAAGTGCAGCACCAAGGGCCTGCGCGAAGCCGCCGCGTACCTGGCCATCCACCATTCCGGGATGCAAGATCGTTCCGCAATCATGCATTGTGACGTAACTGTCGATCCGCGTCTCAAGCGTAGTGCGGTCGATCTCAACTCCGCAGAAGTCGAAAATAAAGCCGTAGCACAGCGACGAGTTGACGAGATCGTTGTCGTCCGGTGGAGTCAGTTCCGGCGGCGTCCAGAATACCGTCTCGCGAATTGCGTTGCCGATATCGTCCGGCAACGATCCGGGCGACCAGTGACTGAGAGCTGCCAATCGTGAGAATGCGATCTTGTTCTCAGGATTATTTTTGGAGCTGACACTTCCGCCGCCGAACACGATGTCGGATGCCTCGACGTTCAGCTGACTTGTAGCGATCCGCAACAGCTTCGCACGCAAGCGCTCCGCTGCCAATTTCGCGGCTCCCGCGACAGCCGGTGCAAAACGGCTGGCGTAGTTTCCGGACGCGATTGACCAAGCATCCTTTGCCGTATCGATCTCAGTGTTGACGCGAATATCCTTTGGTAAAAGCCCGAAGACATCGGCGACCACCTGCGATAGCACGGTGCGATGGCCCTGACCTTGCGGCACGGATGCAACGTGAACGGTCACGCCACCCACGGGGTCAAGCGCAATCGTCGCAGTCGCCTGCGCGCCATTTTTCGGACCAGCCTTGCGACGCTCCGCAGCCGTCAACACCGTCGTGATGTAACCCATATTCGAAACACTGGGTTCAACCACGGCCGTGTAGCCAATGCCGTAAAGTTTGCCTTGCGCGCGTGCGTCGTCGCGCCGCGCTTTGAGTTGATCGAGCGCGCCATCGCGCGCTCCGCGGAGAATTGCCTCCTTATAATCGCCGGAGTCGAGCAATGCTCCGGTCGCGGTCCGGTAAGGGAAAGCGGCAGCGGGAATAAGATTGCGCTTTATGACGTCGAGAGGATCGAGTTTCAGGACAACCGCGATACGATGAACCAAACGTTCAAGCGCGAAATACATCTGCGGGCCGCCGAAGCCGCGGTTTAGTCCTGTCGGCGTCTTGTTGGTGACAACGACGCGATTTCTCACACTGATATGACGGATGTCGTATGCCCCGGTCAGGTTGCCGTGCATGCGATACATCGTGGCGGGCTCCGGCGCCCGCAAATGCGCCCCGCAATCCTCGACCTGATCCCAATCGAGGGCAAGAATTTTTCCATCGGAATCGACTGCAGCTGCAACCGACGTTGCGCGATTTGTGGCCGACACCGAAGCTGCGAGATGCTCAAGCCGATCTTCGATCCATTTCACCGGTCGCCCCACGACGCGTGACGCTGCCGCGATCAAAACAATATAGGGGAACACGCCCTGCTTTACGCCGAAGCTGCCGCCGGAATCCGGGGGCGTCCGCAAACGTAGCCGATTGCCCGGCACTTTAAGTGCGCGCGAGATAACCGCATGAATGCTGAAGGGCCCCTGGAAATTTGCGAGCACATCGAATGCATCATCCGCAGCGTCATAGTCGGCAACAACGCCGTAGGTCTCAAGCGGCGTGCAGGAGTTGCGCGGATATTTAATGTCGATCGCAATGCGATGCTTCGCGTCGGCAAATGCGCGCTCCGGCTCACCGTAACAAAACGTCCTGTCGCTTGCGACATTGCCGCGAAACCCGTCGTGAAGCACCGGCGCGTCAGCCGACAACGAATCCAGCGGGTCTATGACCGCAGCCCTCGCGCGGTACTCGACCTCGATCAGATCGACCGCATCTTCGGCGAAGTAGCGATCCTTTGCGACAACAACAGCTACAGGTTCGCCAACGTAGCGCACACGACCGACCGCAATCGGCCAGCATTCAACGGGGGCCTTCACGCCAACGACGAGGCTGGTTGTGAGCGCCTTGATGTCGTTGCCGGTCAGGACGGCGACGACACCGGGAGCGTTCTGGGCAGCAGAAACTTCGATTGAAACGATGTCGGCATGCGCGTGCGGGGAGCGCAGAATGGCCGCATGCAATGTACCGGGCCGCGTTCCGAGATCATCGATAAAGCGTCCGGCCCCTGTCAGCAGAGCGCCATCTTCGACACGCTCGATGGAGCGTCCGACCCACGGACGATTTGCATCGGCATCCGTCGTCGTTTGGGCGGGCTGCGCCATCCTCGAACAAACTCCCGGCCGCGATTGTTGGCCTCGCGCGTAAGTAGGTTTGTCAGTATGGCGCAAGCTCAAGCCATACCGGCTCTTCTCACGACTTACCAACCAGTCTCATTTGATGAAAATGTGCGTCGCAACATCAGCTTGCGAGGCGCGATACATTGCGGAATTCACGCGGACCGACACCGGTGTGATTGCGAAAAAAGCGCGTGAAATGGGCTGGCTCGGCGAAGCCCAAACGTGTTCCGATTTCGCTGATCGTCGAATCCTGATGAAGCACCGCTTCCATCGCCTGCTCGATCCGAACGACATTCAGATAGACCTTCGGCGGAACGCCGATCGAGGATTCGAACAGCCGAAAGAAATGTGCCCGCGACAGACCCGCGCCCTTTGCGAATTTATCGATATTCGTGCCGCGTCCGGCGTCGGCACGCATGGCCTCGGTGGCCCGCCTGATCCGCCAATCGCGACCCGCGACGTTCATCTCGCGGATCGACGCCGGGAAACTTCGCCACGGCGTGAAACGCTCAATCACCGCAATCATCAAGTCCGACAGCAACGCCTCATGGTCCGTCACGCAATCCGGACGCGCCATCATTTCGGCCGCCAGCGCCATGGTCAGTTCGCGAATTCGTGGCGAAACTTCCCCCGACGGCATGCCGAAAAACCCCGGCGCACCGCTTGCCGCCCAACCCGGACGGAACACGGTGAGCCAATGTGGCTCGACATAAAGAGCCAGCAGCAGCGTACGGGGGCGATTGGGGTCATGCAAATAGGCATGAGGCTGCCAGCCATCGACCAGTACGGCGGACGTGTCCGTCAGCGGGCAGACGCGGTCGCCAACCATAAAATGCGTGTCCGCGCCCTCGACTTTCAAGAGAACATGGCAATGAGGGTGGGCATGCCGGACCAGCGAACCGTCCATATCCAGCAACGCGACCCGACCGAACGCTCCATGCGCGATACGCAACGCTGTCGACATGTGAGCCTCCCTCGGGATTGAACTTCGGCCGCCAGACGAGCGCTTCCCGGCACCGTCACCAAAAGAATACAAAATCCGGGGCTGCAATGACAAGGAATTCGACGGCGCAGCGTCCAAAACTGGCGCATACGGGTGCGACAATAATGACGTCATTCGCTGCCGGCTGAGCCTTGGTTGCGCCGAAAGTGGTCAGACGGCGATGGCATCCATCAG
>JAYVYQ010000038.1:0-3261 GCA_043784125.1 Afipia sp. | reverse complement strand
TGTCATCGTCGGTGTGAACATCGGCTGTGAACGCATCCGATGTCTCAATGGCTTTCAAAGCCGGTGCATCGAGCAGTCGTTTTGTGGTCTTGAAGGCGGCAACCATCGCTTCCATGTCGTCCGGATCGCCGAAGAAATTTGGGTCGATGGCCGGCGGCTGCATCGGATCGGCGCTTTGCAGCCAAACGTTGCCACGGCTTTTCGGACGCAGCAGGCAGACGTGACACGAAAAGCCGCTGCCGAAAAACGGCGTGCGTCCGTGATTGTTCACCACCGCCATGCAGAAATGAAGCTGGATATCGGGAAGCGCAAGGTCGGGGCGAGTTTTGAGAAACCCACCGCATTCTGCGATGTTCGACGTCATCGGTCCGCGCCGCTCGCGGCGGAACTGGAAGATCGATTTGATGATTCGTTTGATACCCGCAAAGGTGAGGCTGGTGAAATTTGGCAGATCGGACCGGAAGCCGAATACGAAATCAGGGTGGTCGTGAAGATTCTTGCCGACGCCGGGGAGATGATGCACCGAGGCGATGCCGTGCTTGGCGAGTTCTGCTGAATCGCCGACGCCCGACAGCATCAGCAATTGCGGCGTCTGGAATGCGCCGAGGCTCAGAATCACTTCGCGTCCGGCCCGAATTTCCTTCGTCTCTTTTCCGACGCGATATTCGACGCCGACCGCGCGCTTGCCCTCGAAGATAATGCGCGTCGCCCGCGCATTGGTAATGACCCGTAAATTCTTGCGGGATTCCATGAACGGGTGGATGTAGCCGCGTGCCGCACTCCAGCGTTCCCCGTTCTTTTGCGTGACCTGATAAACGCCAAGGCCTTCCTGATCGGGGCCGTTGAAATCGTCGTTGATCTTGAATTGCGCCTCGCGTGCGGCTTGCAGATAAATGTCATGCACCGGACTGTCGGTCTGCAATTTGGTGACGCTAAGCGGTCCGCCTTTGCCGTGATATTCGCCGCCAAGCTCGGTGTTGTCCTCTGAGCGTTTGAAATAGGGCAGCACATCCTTGTAGGACCAGCCGGTGTTGCCGAGCGCGGCCCACTCGTCGTAGTCGGCCTTGTTGCCGCGAATATAAACCATCGCGTTGATCGATGACGATCCGCCGAGTCCCTTGCCGCGCGGCTGATAGCCGATGCGGCCGTTGAGACCTTTCTGCGGCACGGTGTCGAACGCCCAGTTGTTGACCGGGCCGGACACCATCAGGATCAGCGCGCCGGGCGTGGTGACAACCCAATTATCATCCTTGCCGCCCGCCTCGAGCAAAGCGACCGATACGTTGGGGTCTTCTGAGAGCCTGCTTGCAACTGCGCATCCGCCTGAGCCTGCGCCCACGACGACGTAATCGAACGTCTCTGACATGAAATCCCCCCGATATTTATGATACGCCGGACTTTGATGCCGGTCGCACGCCTTCCGAAAACCTACGACATGAAACGCAGCAACTTGATCAGTCTCGCAATCTTGCTTCCGTAAGGCGGATAAAGATCGGCAAGCCGGTTGAAGGGCGAACGATAGAACACCGGCTTCATCTTGCTGAGTGTGCGGAAACCCCATTCGCCGTGATACGCGCCGATGCCCGATGCGCCGACGCCGCCCATCGGCTGATTGGCCTGCACGAAATGGAACAGGCAATCGTTCACCGTCACGCCGCCCGACACGGTGCGGGAGAGAACCTCGTCGCGCGCGGCATCGTCCTTGCCGAACCAGTAGAGCGCCAACGGCCTGTCATGCGCATTGATGTAAGTCACGGCCTCGGCAGCCGTCTCGCATGCGGCGACGGGCAGGATCGGTCCGAAGATTTCTTCCTGCATGATCTTCATGTCGGGAGTGACGTCGCTGACGAAGGTCGGCGGGAATTTGCGTTTCGATTTCCATGCCGGATCGCTCGGCTTGGCGATCTGCGTGATCTTCGCGCCTTGCGCGGCCGCATCGGCCACAAGGCCTTCCAGCCGCGCATAATGGCCGTCGGAAACAATCGACGTATAGTCTTTATTGTCGGGGCTGGTCCCGAACATTTTGGCGACATTGGCGTGAGCCTTGGTGACGAAGTCGTCCATCGATTGGCGAGGGATCAGCATATAGTCGGGCGCGATGCAGGTTTGGCCTGCGTTCATCAGCTTGGCGTAGACGATGCGCTCGGCGGCTTCGGCGATGTCGGCGGAGCGATCCACAATGGTCGGAGATTTGCCGCCAAGCTCCAGCGTCACAGGGGTCAGATTGCGTCCGGCCACTTCGGCCACCATCCGCCCGACGCGGGTGGAGCCCGTAAAGATCAGATGATCGAACGGCAGAGCCGCAAATTTCTCCGAGATGTCGTTGTGAATGTCCGTGACCATCAGCTCGGTCTCGTCGAATTTTTCGGCGATCAGCTTCTTCAGCAACGCTGAAAACTGCGGCACCAACTCGCTCGGCTTGATCATGACGCGGTTGCCGGCCGCGATGGCGGCAATCGTCGGCGCGAGTGTCAGTTGCAGCGGATAATTCCACGGCGCGATGATGCCGACGACGCCGAGCGGCTGCGGGATCAATCGATTTTTCGCCGGGAAATATTGCAGCTCGGTCGCCACATGCTTCGGCGCGATCCAGCGATTGAGGTGCTTGGTCGCATGCTTGATTTCAGCGAGTACGAACAGCGTCTCCGCGATCAGCGTCTCGGTCGAGGAGCGATTGCCGAAGTCTGCCGAAATGGCCCGGTCGAATTCGGCTTCATTCTCGACGACGAGTGCGCGCAATCGCGCAAGGCGATCGAGCCGCTCCTTGGCGGTTGGCGCGGTACCTTCGCGCGACAGGGCAACGGCGCGATGAAAGACGTCTTGCATGGCGCTCACAGGCGCGCTGTTCAGGGATTGGTCCATATCGCTTCCTCGGGTCTTTTCTGACTGATGTTGGCCTTAAGGCTGGTCCCTTGGTGCTTTCTTGGCAAGGGCGTGACCGCTTGGCGCTGGTCCCCGAAATGTGGTGTGGACGCCGAAAAGAACATCGTTTGCGACGATAAATCGTCAAAAAGGCCGCCGGCAGCCCTTTCCAAATGGGGGTGCCGTTGATACATAAACGTCGCACCACGGACATTGTCCTGGATGCTTTTTCCGGATCCCTTCGACGGTCGGATCGGCGCTTCAGGCGCTGAAAGTCATCCGTCTCGAATGATCGCCGGACGAGGCTTTGCTAAGGTTTATCGCGGGGTGGAGCAGCCCGGTAGCTCGTCAGGCTCATAACCTGAAGGTCACAGGTTCAAATCCTGTCCCCGCAACCAA